>DOCI01000328.1:17259-20013 GCA_003503535.1 Planctomycetaceae bacterium | reverse complement strand
TGATTAAAGGTATCGTGACCAACTTCCGTCAAATCCCTGCAGAATTAACTGACGATCCCGAAGTACAGGACGCCTTGAAAACGATCCGTCGCAAAATGACAGAAGCTGACGACGACGCTTACCAAAAAGCCAAAGCTGCAGTGGTGCCGGTTCAATATACGATTACTGTTAAACCGAAATCATAGATGCAGGTAAGAGCGTCTTCGCGTGAGAGATTACTAAAGTTATAAGATTGAACAGTTTCATTCAGAATCGAAACTGGCTCGTTAAAAGTTCGTCATCAATGCGGATCCTCATTCTTGGTCAGGTCGATGGGGGATTAAATGGCGAGCTTGTGCAGGCTGCTCGATCGCGTGGGCATCGATGTGAAGTTGTTTCGATTCCCTCGGTTCGCAGTACGCTTGGTTCTTCGGGTGTAAAACTGCTGGCGAAGTCAGACACTGGACTTGAAATTGATCTTCGAGAGTTTGATGTCTGTTTGATGCGGGGGATGCCGCCTGGCTCATTGGAGCAGATCGTCTACCGGATGGATTTGCTTTGGACGCTCGAGCAAACAGGAATGCCAATCATTAATCCCCCGAAAGCGATGGAATGTGCAATTGATAAATTCCTCACGCTTTCCCGATGTCAGCAGGCTGGGTTATCGATTCCGGAAAGCAGTTGCAGTGAAACGGTCGAAGAGGCTCTGACTGCTTTTCAGGAATTGGGAGGGGATGTTATTGCCAAGCCGATTTTCGGAGCTGAAGGCCGGGGCATGTTACGACTCACCGATTTCGAAACCGCCCGGCGTGTCTTTTATACCTGGCAACAGATCGGAGCGGTGTTGTTTCAGCAGCGATTCATCAATGCAGAAATGTCCGACATTCGTGTCATGGTCCTTGGCGGAAAAGCAATCGGAGCAATTCGACGAACCGGAACAAATGATTTCCGCGCGAATTGTGCTCAACAGGGAACCGCACAACGACACGTATTCACTCAGGAGGAAAGTGAGTTGGCAATAGCTGCTTGCCGAGCGACTGGCGTTATCTTTGGCGGTGTCGATTTAATTCGCGACACTGAGGGGCAACTCTATCTTCTTGAAGTGAACGCCTGCCCCGGCTGGAAACATTTTCAAGCCGTGACAGAAATTAATATTCCACAAAGACTTATGAGTTGGCTGGAGAACAGCTATTCAGCGGTTTGAAACCATCATCCACTTTTAATTCTCTGTGAACCAAACCTTCCGGCTTGTGTCGAAATCAAAATTGAGTAATGTTCTCTTTTTCAATTTGCGGCGCTCGGAACGGATTCTCCATGATTGATGTTTATGAAGTCCCTCACGACGAATCGTCCTGGTGGAGAAGGGCGGCTGGGGGGCGTGAAGTTCTGCTTGTTTCGCTGCCGCTGGTTATTTCCTCGCTCTCCTGGACCGTGATGACATTTGTCGATCGCGTCTTTCTGAAGTGGGAATCGGGAGCAGCGATGGCGGCTGCTTTTACCGCTTCAACACTGTGGTTTGCTCTGCTCTGCCTGCCGCTCGGGATTTGTATGTATTGTGCGACATTTGTTTCGCAGTATTCGGGAAATCATCAGCCTGCAAAAGTTGGACCAGCCGTCTGGCAGGGGTTTTGGGTCGCTGTGCTGCTCAGTCCGATATTAATGCTGGCCATCCCGCTGGCTCCGTTTCTGTTTTCTCTGGCGAAACACGAACCTCACATTACCGCTCTGGAAATCCAATACTTTCAGATTTTGTGCTGGGGTATCCCGGCCATGCTGATTGCTCATGCACTCTCATCATTCTATTCCGGGCGCGGCAAAACGCGGATTGTAATGTGTGTCGATACGGGCGTTGCTTTGTTGAATGTTGTGCTCGACTATGTCTGGATCTTCGGCGAATTCGGCTTTCCCGCAATGGGAATCGCAGGAGCCGGCTGGGCGACGGTTGCCTCGTTGTGGGTGAAGGCGTTGATTTACGGGATGCTGGTCATTCAGAAAAAATATCGACTCGAATTTCATTCCTTTAACCTCCAATTGAATCGACCCTTGATTGGGCGATTGCTGTATTACGGAGCTCCCAGCGGTTTTCAATTCGTGATCGATGTCCTCGGTTTCACCTGCTTTATCATGCTGGTCGGACGGCTCGGCGTCGTCGAAGCGGAAGCGACCAGTATGGCGTTCAGCATTGCGACGTTGGCGTTCATGCCGATCTGGGGATTTGCTCAGGCGGCCAGCATTCTGGTCGGACAACATCTGGGAGAAAACCGGGACGACTTGAGTGCCCGCGCGACCTGGACCACGCTGCAGGTCAGTCTGGTTTATATGACGATTGTTTCGCTCTGTTATGTGATTGTTCCCGGCATGTTCCTGGCTCCGTTTTTTGCAGGATCGGAATCGTCAACCGTCGATAATGCAGCCTGGAATATGGCGATCAATCTGCTGCGATTCGTCGCCGCCTACAATCTACTCGATGCGACAATGATGATCTTCGTCAGTGCAATAAAAGGAGCTGGCGATACTCCATTTGTATTAAAAGTCAGTGTGATCATGGCTAGCACGATGGTCTTCTGCAGCTGGCTGGCAGTGGAAGTGATTCACGCCGGCATCTACGGCTGCTGGGGATTGATTACGATCTGGGTCTGGATGCTGGGAATCATTTATCTGTGGAGATTCATGGGCGGCAAATGGCGTTCGATGCGGGTTATCGAGCAAGTTGTCGTGGAACCAGAACTTCAGGAAAAGAATGCTGCTGCATTGAATTAAAGCAAGCAAAGGCGA
>DOCI01000328.1:4600-17096 GCA_003503535.1 Planctomycetaceae bacterium | reverse complement strand
GCTCGCCTGAATGCTGAAATGTTTCAAGTACTCGGGACTGGTTGAGGTGGTTTCGCCTGAGGACGCGCATGATCGCGTTGCTCTTCCCAATCATTCGGTCCCGGTCCGTTCGAATGGGGAGGATTATAACTGGGAGATTGCAGCATTGGCTGTGGATTTCGATACGGAACTCCATCAGGTTGAGGCATTCTTTTTTTAATTCTTTCGACCTCTTCACTCAAACGCCGGAATTCCTGAGTCATCTCCCGAAGATGTCGGGTCAGTTGTTCGAGATCTCCGTGATGTTGTTCGGCTTGCCGAGGGTGCTCTGCAGGTTTGGGAATACTGCGTTCAATTTCTTCAGCTTCGCGGTGTAAATCCCTGGCCACTTCTCCCATTCCAGCCATCTCAAGATGCTCGGCTGCTTGATGGAGGTGCTGAATTTTTTCCAACTTTTCCTGCAAGTGGAAATGCGGGGGCCGTTCCGGGGAATGTTCTGGATGACGTTCGCGGTTTTCAGGTCGACGTCCCTCAATTTCACGATTTTCTCGCAGCATCCGAGCAACGTGCTCCAATTCCTCCAACAACTGTTGATCAAGATCTCGATCACCTCTGCGAGGCGGTTGAGCGTATCCCGTGGCAGATAGAGTACAAATCAGCGAAAATACTATCAAAAATGAACACGAGCGGCTGAGCATAACTGAACTCCTGTGTATATATCTTGAATGTTCTGGACTCTTTCATCCTATCAGAGTCTCCGTGGGGATGCAGGATCAGTTCTCGATTCTTACACTGCTTAAATGAGAATCCTGCAAACATTTCCGCAGGACGGATTTTACATGTTGAAAAGCTGATCCATCAATAGAGAGCGAGAAGTCCTCTTCAAGATTGAACCCACTGGTTCCAGAAATGTTTTGAGAGGACTTCAGAATCAACTGAGGAATTGAGGCGATGTCGGAAGAAGCGATTGATCGAGAGTCGTTACGCTGGAAAAAGTTTCCTGTCCTGGATGATGGATTTGTCTGTCTGGTCGATGTGATGGGAGATGATTCCAGCATCGTGCAGGCGGCTCGGGTCAGTTATGGTGAGGGAACGAAGCGGGTTTCTGATGACCGTACGCTGATCCGCTACCTGCTCCGGCATCGACACACCACGCCGTTCGAAATGGCAGAGGTCAAAATCCTGGTTCGGGTGCCGATGGACTGCTGGCGTCAATGGATTCGACACCGCACCGCGAATGTGAATGAATACAGTACCCGCTATTCCGTCGCGATTGATGGTGCGCAAACGACGCCGGTTGATCAATGGCGAACGCAGTCGACTTCGAATCGACAGGGAAGTGACCGCCCGCTCTCCGAGGAAATGGGCCAAAAGCTTACGGAATCTGAACTCGCGTTTCAGAAATCTGCCCGTCAACTTTACGATGAACGTCTCGAAGCGGGTGTTGCCCGGGAACTGGCACGAAAAGATTTGCCACTCTGTACTTACACGGAAGCGTACTGGAAAGTCGATCTGCACAACCTGCTGCACTTTCTGGCATTGCGCATGGACTCTCACGCTCAACTGGAAATTCGCCAGTATGCCAAAACAATCGGCGAAAACATTATCAAGCCGCTCTTCCCGATTGCCTGGGAAGCGTTTGAAGATTATCGCATGCAGTCGATGTTCCTGACGCGCCTGGATCGTGGCGTGATTGAACGACTCAATGCTGCTGCAGCGGAACAGAAATTATGTCCGCCTTACACTGATGAGCAATTCCTGGCGGCTCAGGATGAGACCTGGAAAGAATTGAAACGCTGCCGTGAGCGCGATGAGTGCCGGGAGAAACTGGTGCGTCTGGGATTGATGACTGAACCGACAGATACTTAATTTATGGACGATCAAGTTCAATTTTACTTGAACCTGATCCTGTTCTCTTCGTTATGTAAACCATAAATGCAGGAGCGACTGTAAATCATCAGCCTTGGATTCAAACTACTCAGGTGTGCGTATGAGAGATACTTACTCGATCATCTGGCTTGTTGCGAAGTGGCTGTTTGTGGTTCTGGTGGTGGGATTGCCGATTGTGTTTACGCAATGGTATCGGCAATATCTCAAACTTCCCGAAACAATCACGATCGCTTCGGGCACGGAAAGCGGGCAGTATCGCTGGGTAGCTGAGGAGTTGGGACGAGAGTTGACTCATCGCTATGGGATCAAAGTTTCCCAGCTAACGACGGAAGGTTCGGGCGAGAATGCGCTGAAGGTTTATCGTAGCAAAGCAGACATTGCTCTTTATCAGCGAGGGACCGTTGAACTGCAGCAGGATCAGGACGGACTGGTTCTGGGGCGATTGACTTCCATCGGCAGTATGTACTCGGAAGTTGTGCATCTGGTTGTTGATCCGGATCATGCAGAAACATCGATTTCTGACATGCAGCAGTTTCGAATCGCTGTGGGGCCCAAACGATCGGGCACGGAACTGGTCGCTACATATCTACTCGATCAATTCCATCTGAGAGAACAGGTGGAGCTGATCAATATGCCACTTCATGAAATTCGGGGGGCATTTCTTCGGGATGAAATTGATGCCGCGTTTATCGCGGCTGGAGTTCAGGCTCCTCTGCTGGAACACCTGATGAAGCCAGAAGCGGATGGTTCAGTCGTTTGCGTACTGACGCCGATACCATTTACGGATGCCATTTGTCACAAATCCGGGTTTCTGGAAACGTATGTCATTCCGCAGGGAATGTATGACCAATCGCAGGCGGGGGCACCGAGTGAGCCAATCACAACTCTGGCTGCCCGCGCTCAGCTGATCACATCTCAAACAGTTTCGACACGATTGATTGAACTGATCACAACCGTGTTGAACGATCCTGAATTTCAACGTCGTGCCCGGCTGAATGAATTGCTGCAGGGTGGGGAAGTCTTTGCCCTCGAAGGTCTCGACTTCCCATTGCATCCGGGAGCTCAGCACATTTATGAGCCTCAATTGAAGCCGCTGTTGAATGTCGATTTTGTCGAAGCGACGGAAGGGATTCGCTCGTTTGTTGTCTCGCTGCTGATTGCCGCGTTCTTCCTCGTGAAATGGATCCGGGATTATCGCAATCGCAGCCAGGAACATAAGCTCGATCATTACATTAAGAAGCTGCTCGTGATTGAGCATGACCAGAAATTTCTGGATCAGAATGACCAGACCGATGATCGGAAACGCTTGCAGGATATGCTCGACGATGTGACCGATTTACGACAGCAGGCGATGAAGGAATTCACCGCTCATGAAATCAACTCCGATCAGGCGATCGCCTGTTTCGTTTCGATGTGCCATGCGTTGAGCGATAAAATCAATGCGAAAATCTCCCGCCAGCGACTCGATGCTCGACTCAGGCAATTTGCTTCTCAGATTGAAAAACCATCCACAATAAAATGAATCACTCAGACTTTTTTCAGGATTTTCAATACTGCCGCAATTGACAGGCCAGCAGAAATTCCAACGACGTCCGCACACCAGTCCAGCCATTCCGGAAACCGTCCCACCAGAGCTTGCGTCATTTCGTCCAACGCTCCGAACAGACACAGTCCCAGAAAGCAGTAAAGCAGACTACGCCAACGATACGGGCAATAGGTGATCAGACAAACACTGACCAGCAGCCCCTGAAAGCCATAGGCGCATAAATGCAGAAGTTTGTCGGATGTTTGCGTAGGTGGGAGTTGCTCAATCGGCAAGTGCGTCATAATGAGCAGGAAAATACTGTAGGCAATGAAAATGCCCAAACTGAGTTGCTTCACAGTGCCAGCCTCAAAAATATCTGCGGAAAAACAATCTTGCAGACAAGCTGACCGATTCTGTTCCTGACGTCAACGGACAATGTCCAGAGTTGATTTCTGTCCGGCTTTTAAGTCAAACAAGTAGATTTCTTTATTCTCTTCAATCACATAGGCTATCCGTTGGTTCTTAGAATCAAAGGCTGCGGGGGATAGCGTTGGTGAATCTATAATATATTTTGATTCTTCCGCCCCAATCGTCCATTGAAAAATTCCCTTTTCGGCAGTGGATTTGACGCCAAATAATAACAACTCCTGATTTGTCAGAAATTCAATACTATCTGCGATTAATGGTTCAGGAGGTTTGAATTCCTGAATAATGGTTTGATCCACAGGATTCACTACGGTCAGCAATCCTTTATCGCCATGATTGATAACCAGTACCGAATCGTCGGGGGACAGACCAATCGAATGAATGACTCCTTTCACTTTTATACTTCCTGTTTCATTCGCTTTGAGATCGAAGAATTTGACCTCTCCATTAGCAGCGGCCGCAAAAAGTTTTCCTGAACCAGAAAATTCTATGTGCTCATAACCCTGAAAACTTAATGACCCAACGGGTTGATTGGTCGTTGTGTCATAAATGTAAACGGTTTGATTCTGATCAAAGATTGCTGATTTTGTTCGATCTTCTGAAAGTTCAAGTCGAACAAACTTTGCAGGCTGTTCAGCAACAGGGATACTTTTTGACCCATCATAGCGAACAATTTTGTTAGCAAAGGCAATCCAGATATTGTCATCAGTAACGTATCCAACACCATTGAGTGGACCAAGATCAATTGCGACTGTGGAAAGTGGTTTTTGACCACCAATTTCCCAGATTTCCATCGCCCCGAGAGATCGCCCAGACACTAATTTGTCACCGGTCTGGTTGAATGAGACGGAGAGAGGAAACGCACGCGGAATGAATTTTTCCTGCTTGGGGAACAGTGTGTAAATCAAGACTCCAAACATCACTGCAAACACAGTTCCGAGTGAGCCAAGAATAATTGCACGTTGCTGAATATCTTCCGGCCAGAGTAAATCTTTAAGAACCGCCAGAGAGACAAAATCGGACATTTTCACAGAGGAAGATTTGACGGTCGTCGATTTCTTTCCGCGTTTTTTAGCCGCCTTGAGGATCTCTTTTTCTGATCGTTCATCTCCCAGTTTCTGTAAGGCTTTGAACGCACCGCGGACAACCATCGGATCAGAATCGACAGCGAGAACTTCTATGGGACGGATCGAACGCTTGTCCCCGATTTCTGCCAGAGCCTGAGAAGCGTGATAGCGAATTTCCGGCATTTGATCGCGGAGCATGGCAGTCAAAGAGAGCATCGCTGAAGGATTGCCGATTTGTCCCAGCGAGATCGCAGCCTTGATGCGCACCTGAACGGTATCGCTTAAAGCTGCTTCGAGAGCTTCAACCGATTCGGCGTCGCCAATATCACCCAGGGCTTTGGCACAAGCGGCTCTTACCGCTTCACTGCGATCTTCCTTGAGCATCGCTTCGAGTTCAACCACGATTGATTCATCACCAATCGGACCGATTGCATCGATCACTCGTTCCCGGATTTCCGGTTGTGGATCTTTCAGGTTGTGCAACAGAGCAGGCATTGCCGCAGGATTTTTCAAACGTCTCAATGAATCGAGAATTTTAATCCGGAAAGTACGATCCTCTGCGATATCTGTACGATTTAACAACTCGCATAATTTGGGCACTGCCCGTTCATCACCCAGTTTTCCAAGCGTTTCCGAGGCAGCGACGAGAATATTATTTTGAGTGGATTCCAACAGAGGAATTAAAGCCGAGACGGCGGCCTCATTCCCACAGGTCGATAGTGCGATAATGACTTGCTCGCGAACCTCTTCATCGGGATCGTTCAGTGCAGCGATCAGTGCATCTTCGGCCCGCTTATCACCAAGTCGCTTCAACGCGGTTGCTGACTGCAACTTCACGCCAAGATCTTTATCACTCAATCCTCGAACTAAATAACGAATCCCTTTCGATTCCCCCAATCGGCCGATGGCTTCAATGGCATGAGAGCGGATTGTCGCAGAAGTATTGGAAGTTTGATTCGACAGGACCTCCAATGCACGGGCATCTTCCAGACGTCCCAAAGCGATTATCGCAGTCAGTGCATTCGTCGCATTTCTTTCTTCGGCGATTTCAATCAACTGGGGAACTGCTGATTCTCCGATCCGAACCAGAGCATCCGCTGCGCGAATGCTCATTTGAGGGTCTTCGTCGGCCAGACAAACCAGCGGCCCAATCGCGCGGCGGTCTCCCATCGCTCCTAATCCGCTGGCAACCGCTGCTCGCATATCAACCGATTCGTGGACGAGTTGCCTAATCAGTGTTTCAAATGCAGCCTGATCTCGCGTTTCTCCGATCGATCTCGCAGCGGTTTCTCGAAGAATCGGGCGTTTATCAGTCAAATAGTTCGTCAATATCTGAATGGCGTCTTCGCCGCCTGCCTCTGCCAAATCCTCCAGAGCATCGCACATTTTGTTGATCGCTGCCCGCCCATGTTCATCGTAATTCGTTTCGAGAATCTGCCGAGAGGCCTTTACGATTTTCTTACGAGCCCTGTTCTTCCTGGCAACTGAACCTGAAGAAGACTCTTCGTCCGCGGGGGCACTGATCTCGGGAGGCGAGACTTTGATTGCCTTTTTGATCGCTTTGAGTGTGAGCGGAAAATTTGAAGCCGCATCGGATCGGCGTCTTTCCCGGGTTCTTCGAAGGCCACTTGGAGACTCAAGAGGTGAAGTGACTTCTGTGTCGCTCTGGTTCAAAACGACAGAACTCTCCTGAGAGGGTTGCTTTTTCTGTGTGACTGGCTGAGTTCTCGGCGTTGGCCTCGGTTTCTGCTGCTGATCAGTCTGTGCAAATGGAGACTGATAAATTTCGCTGATTGAATGAGGCTCCTGCACAGGAGAAACATCGACTGTACTTTCATCAGACCGCTGGTGCTGGGGAGGAACTGGCTTGCTGTGTGATTGAGGCCCCGACGCAGGACGCAGTTTGCCATCGGTTTTGAGAGATCGGGATATATTGAATACAGACGAAGAATTTGTTTCTGCATCTTCGGCAACTGAAAGCATATCTTCCAGGCTTAACGCATTTTGCTCAGGCTTGTTACTGCGGTTCTCAGCAGCGGCACGATAAACACCTGATGTACGCGTTCCAGAAGTCTGTACCGGAGCGTCAAACCGATGTCCGCAATCTCGACAGCGAACCATAGCCGCTGGAACGGAGACACCGCATTGACCGCATGTTTTTGTGTTTCCAGACATAAGTGTTTTTTGCAATGTTAACTTTGCTTTTCAGAAATCGTTTCATCAATTGTGAATCAGGCACCCCCTGACTCACCCTCTATTTAAAAGAAATCCAAAGTGCCATGAGAACGGCAGACTATTATTCGTGCTTGAGTATGATGGCTCTCAGTCCAAACCGATTTGCCTCACGAATGATTATTCCAGGCAGGTTCACCATCTTCCTGTTTCAAGAACCTCCGAATATCCCTCAGTAACACCAAAGAGGAAGACTGAGACAGTAATAGACAAATGAAGTTAGAACTTTGAAGAATACAGACAAGGTGTTAACAAATTGTTAATTCTGGGGTCGAGATATCGAACTGGCCTGATTTCGCTGAAAAGTCGCATTTCTTGGGGAATTTCAAGTGATTCAAAAGTCGGGAGAGTTAACGCCACCAGGTTTTCTCGGTAAGGTATCCAGCTAGGAAAATACCCTGAAATACAGAAGAATAACTGCCTCAAACAACTGAAGGATGTGCAAAGTGAGCCTGGAAGTCATCAACGGTCATCTTTACGACTACCCCGAATACTATGACCTGGTTTTTGCTTCAGACTGGGAAGAAGAGTTCAACTTTATTCAGCAATGCTGCAGGAAGTTTGTCAAAAAGCCCGTGAAACGCATTTTTGAGCCTGCTTGCGGCACAGGTCGCTTGATGTACAAACTGGCGGATGCTGGATTTGAAGTTGCTGGTAACGACTTAAACGCCAAGGCAGTGGAATTCTGTAATAAGCGACTCGAAGAGCACGGGCATGTTCAAACTGCGGTGGTAGGAGATATGTCGGACTTTAGAGTGAAAAAGAAATTTGATGCCGCTTTTAATTTAATCAACAGTTTTCGGCATCTTACAACTGAAAAGCAGGCCGTTGGGCATTTGAAATGTGTAGCCGCTGCGATTAAGCAGGGGGGAATTTTCATGCTGGGGCTGCATCTTAACCCGGCTGATGTGGGAGAAGATTACGAAGCCGAAGAAGAATGGTCTGCCTCCAAAGATGACCTCAAGGTCGAAACTCGGCTGTGGTCGATGGGTTACCAAGCCAAAACTCGGACAGAGAAAATTGGCTTCACTTATGATGTGTACACACCCTCCAAGCAGTTCCGAATTGAGGACACAACCACATTCCGCTGCTATACCCGGAAACATATGCAGCAACTGATCAAAAAAGTACCCGAATGGGAATTGGTCGAAACCTACGACTTCCACTACGACATTGATGATCCGATCGTTGTCGATGATGACACGGAAGACGTTGTTTATATCTTGCGAAAAAAATGAGTTGAACTGCCGAATTTATCAGGAATCCGATTTGGATTCACATTTTCTTCATAGTCGTGACTAGCATGTCTGAAACGAGAGATCTTAACAATTCGTGAGTTCCATTTTGTACACATGAAGGAGTTTACTCCCTGATCTCGTTATTTGTTAACAAATTTTGCAGTCACTCGCATACTCCAAGGACACACAATGTCGTTCAAAAACCCTACGCTCTTTTTCTCGCTCAGCCTGTTGGTCTCTGGCTTACTGTTCGGTTGCACCTACGAAGAACCAGCTGGCAATGTCGTTGTTGTCGAAGTCGCCGGTTCGAGTACTGTTTATCCAGTCTCGGCCCGTGTTGCAGAAGCCGCTGATGCGGCGATTGGTGTCAAGGCAACCGTCGCATCGACTGGAACAGGGACCGGCATGGAGCGACTGGCAAACAAGGAGTGTGATATTACCGGTGCCTCTCGTCCTATGAAGGATGCAGAAAAGGAAAACTGCGAAAAGAATGGTGTCGATTCTCTGCAACTGAAAATTGGCATGGATGGCATTTCCGTCGTTGTTAATCCTCAAAACGACTGGTGTGATGGTCTGACTGTCGCTCAGTTGAAAAAGCTCTGGGAACACGGCAGCGAAATCACAACCTGGAAGCAGCTCGATGAAAGCTGGCCCGATGAAAAAATCAATCTCTTCGGCCCAGATGATAAATCGGGCACTTTTGATTACTTTAACGAGGAAATCATTGGCGAAGTCCCTGAAGGACAGAGTCCCTGCCGTGAAGATTACACACCTGCCGTACAGGACAACGTGCTTGTTGAAGGCGTCAAAGGCGATAAATACGCACTGGGATACTTTGGATTTGCCTATTACGTAATGAATAAAGAATCTCTGAAAATCTTAGGTGTCTCCAATACTGAAGATGTCGCCGCTGCTGTCGTTCCTTCGGAAACAACGATTGAAGATGGTTCATACGCCCCGCTTTCTCGGCCTCTCTTCATTTATGTCAATAAAGAAGCGTTGAAGACAAAGCCTGAAGTTGCCAAGTTTGTGAACTACTATTTGAACGAAGGTCAGGATGCAGTTTCAAAAGTGGGATACGTAAAAGTTCCTGAAGCAACAATCGAACAGGCAAAAGCCAGTGTTGCTGAAGTAACCGGGAACTGAATTCTAATTCGGCTAACGCCGATTGATTCGAGCCGTGGGCGACGGACTGAAAAGTCCTTGCAACCACATAACTATAGAAAATAATGGAAACAAATTGATTCCAGTCATCTGTAACATCATGATGTTGCAGGTGGCTGTTTTTGAATTTGCCTTCTATTCATTAATTGAAAAAGAGCAAAGGCAGAATTGGCATTGAAGACTGTTTGGCAACAGTTCTCAACCATTGTGCTGGAACAAATTTTATCACTCATGTGATACTGATATGAAGCAGGTATTCCTTTGAAATCAGAACGACACAGTCTGGCAGCTAAGACCAGCGTTCGACGTGCCTGGGAACAGTTCATTCAATTCCTGCTTTTTGTCTGTGCGTTCATCTCTGTCGTCACCACTGGTGCGATCATATTTGTCCTGGTGACCGAATCGATTGTCGGACTGGGAGATTCAGTCGCATTCTTTCAGCAGGTCTCCCTTTGGAACTTTCTGACCGACACCAAATGGGCACCTCAGTACGGGGCGGGGGAATTTGGAATTCTGCCCCTGCTCGTTGGTACGATGTGGGTGACTGGCATTGCCGCAATTATCGGCATTCCTTTTGGACTGGCAACCGCCATCTATTTGAGTGAATACGCCTCCCCAAAAACGCGCAGTATCATCAAGCCACTTTTGGAAATTCTGGCAGGGATTCCGACTGTCGTGTATGGCTACTTTGCCCTTGTTTTTATCACACCTCTGGTGATTGAACCAATCGGTAGATTTCTGGGCATCCAAGTCGATACGTTCAATGCGATGAGTGCCGGAATTGTTGTCGGAATCATGATTATTCCGATGGTTTCCTCACTAAGTGAAGATGTTTTAAGGGCGGTACCGCGAGGCTTACGGGAGGCTGGTTATGCACTGGGGTCGACCCGGTTCGATGTCTCTGTCAAGGTTGTGTTACCAGCAGCATTGTCGGGAGTTCTGGCGTCGTTTCTCCTGGCAATTTCCCGGGCATTGGGAGAAACCATGGCTGTCACGATCGCAGGGGGTGTCCGTCCAACGATCACAATGAATCCCTTCTCTCAGATTTGCACCATGACTTCCAATATCGTCAGCATGGCTGGTTCCGACTCACCAGCCGGCAGTGTTGAATATCGTAGTATTTACGCTGTTGCCCTGACGTTGTTTGTGATCACATTTACGATGAATGTGCTCTCTCAGTTTATCCTGAACAAGTACCGCGAAGTTTATCAGTAGAACGTGGTTAAGGTTCTAAAGTTGAATGTTGAGGGATTTATCAAAGTCAGTCAGGCTCACTCTAAAAAGTTGCGTACAAATTGGATCCTCTGAGGCACTTCTTGACTCGCGGCTAATTTCTATTCATTCACCAACAGACGTCTATCAATAATTAAATCTCATGTCTGATCCTTATTACCAACGTCTTCAACGCCGACATCTGACCAGCAAAATCTTTGCTGGGGTTTGCCTGATTTCTACCTGGTTTGGTCTGGTGGTGCTTGCGGTTTTAATGACGGGGCTGGTCCTCAAAGCGACTGGAACCTGGGACCCGACTTCTACCGGAGCAGCGAAAGCGACGACGAACTGGTTGACGCCAACATTGCTAACCCATCAGGTCTCTTCCGATCCCGAAAACGCGGGGATGATTGCGAGCATTTGGGGGACAATCTGGCTGATTCTGATGACAGCCATTTTGAGCGTCCCGATGGGTGTTGGAGCAGCAGTCTACCTTGAAGAATACGCCAGAGAAAACTGGATGACCCGTTTCATTCGTCTGAATATTTCCAATCTCGCAGGTGTTCCTTCGATTGTCTTCGGGATACTCGGATTGACCGCTTTCGTTAGAATGTTTGGCATGTTTCCTAACGCCAGCGCGATTGGTATTCCCATGGGCGTGGGAATGCTGAAAATCCCTCTTCCGTTTGGCAAAACACTTATCAGTGGCGCATTAACACTCGCTCTGTTAATTCTTCCCATTGTCATCATCGCCTCTCAGGAGGCGTTGCGGTCGGTTCCACAATCGATTCGACATGCCGCTCTGGCAATCGGAGCAACCAAATGGCAGACGATCTGGCATCAGGTTTTGCCGGCTTCTCTGCCTGGTATTATGACGGGTGTAATTTTAGCGCTTTCCCGAGCCATTGGAGAAACCGCTCCCATCATTGTGGTGGGTGCGGTTTCGTTCATCAGTTTTAATCCCGGCTACATGGAAAGTGCGACCGATCTGGTCTCTGACCCCAATGTGATTCTCCAGGTCCCTGCCAGTCCTTACACAGTCATGCCGTTGCAGATTTACAATTGGGTGCTCAACAGTCCAAACCCTGAATTTAAAAATGTTGCCTCGGCAGCGATTGTCGTCCTCCTGACGGTTCTGCTGCTGATGAACGGCATCGCGGTTTTTATCCGAAATCATTTCTCAAAGCGTCTCGATTGGTGAGATAGAGTCTTATTGCTCTGAGAAATCACAATGTTTCCAATGATTTCTTTTCTTCTGTACACTTTGCTATACAATAAAGTCTTATGGAACTTCGCACATTTGAAAATATGATTTCGCAACGAGAAGGAGCCTCAGGCGAGACTCCGCAAACGGAATCGTCAGCTGGTAAGGGACCTGCTGCAAAACCCGTTACAAAAGTCGAAACACGAAATCTCAATTTTTTCTATGGACCACTCCAGGCTCTTTTTGGCATTTCCATGGTGATGCCTGAAAAATCGGTCACCGCTCTGATTGGCCCCTCTGGCTGCGGGAAAAGTACTTATCTGCGAACCATTAACCGCATGAATGATATTGTCGAAGGGACTTCTCTAAATGGAGATGTCCTCGTCGATAACGAAGATATCTACGCATCTCAGGTCGATGTTGTGGAACTGCGGAAAAAAGTCGGAATGGTCTTCCAGAAATCGAATCCGTTCCCGAAATCGATATTCGACAATGTCGCTTTTGGTCCGAGAATCGGCGGGATTAAGGGGAAAGATCAACTCGAAGAAATCGTTCATCG
>DOCI01000328.1:362-4376 GCA_003503535.1 Planctomycetaceae bacterium | reverse complement strand
TGGATGAACCGGCCTCTGCTCTGGATCCGGCTTCGACCTCTCGCATCGAAGACTTGATCTTTGAACTCAAAAAAGACTACACAATTATTATCGTCACGCATAACATGCAACAGGCAGCTCGTGTGAGTGATTGTACAGCGTTTTTCTATCAGGGACGCCTGATTGAATTCGGAACCACAAAAGCGCTGTTCACAACTCCTCGAGAAAAACAGACTGAAGATTATATTACAGGACGCTTCGGTTAAGCTGCTGTTACCATGCAATCTTATTTCAGGCAGGGAAGATACTCATTATGTCCGTCCATCTCATCAGGGATTTAGACAACCTTCATCGTTCCTTAATGACGATGTGCACAATGGCGGAAGAGTTGATTCACGCAGCCGTGGAAACACTTGCCCGTCCAGATATCCACAAAGCTCAGGAACTGGCCGAGCGGGATCGCGAGATTGACAACTACGATGTGAGCATCGAAGAAGAATGTCTGAAAATCCTTGCGTTACACCAGCCGGTTGCGACCGATTTACGTCGTATTACAGCAGTTATGAAAATCTCTGCAGAACTCGAACGCGTTGCAGATCTGGCTGTTCACATTGCAGAACGGTCCAGTTGCCTCGTCGGATCTTCCTTCGTTCAAGTTCCTCCCAAGATTCATAGCATGGCTGAGAATGCCGTCAACATGTTGCATGAAAGTATCGATGCCTACGTCAATCTTGATACCGCACTGGCACGCAAAGTCTGTCGCCAGGACGATATCGTCGATGACCTGAATCGTGAGATTATCGATAACATTACCAGCATGATGACTCAATCCCCTGAAATTATCGAACCTGCCCTGCATTTGTTCTCCGCATCCAGACACATCGAACGCGTCGCAGATCATGCGACTAATATTGCTGAAGATGTTGTCTATCTGGTTGAGGGGGAAATTGTAAGGCATCGGAATCGCTCAGAAAAAATCGCTTCATAAACAAATTGAGCCGGATTGCGAATGAGCCAACAGACCATACAGATTATCGAGGATGAGCGTTCGATTTCGGATGCCCTTGCCTACAATCTTCAAAAAGACGGTTTTGAAGTCATCTCTTCAACAGATGGCCAGGACGGATTAAGACGGGCACAAGCATCGTTGCCCGATTTAATCGTTCTCGACCTGATGCTACCTGTGCTCGACGGTTTGGAAGTCTGCCGGCAACTGCGGTCAGACTCTCGCACCAAGCACATTCGCATTTTGATGCTGACTGCTAAAAGCGAAGAGGTCGATGAAATTGTCGGCTTCAGCATGGGGGCGGACGATTACGTCACAAAACCGTTCAAAATCAAACCACTTATCAGCCGTATCAAAGCACTGCTCCGGCGTCCGACATCCAAAAACAATGCTCAGGATTCGGTCACCTGTCGAGGCGTATTTGTTGATCGCGTTAATCATCGTGTTACGGTCAACAATGAAGAACTGCCACTCACACCGACCGAATTCAAACTGCTATGGACCTTAGCCCGCCAGGCGGGACGCCCTTTTCGTCGCAATGAATTGATGGACACCTGCCGCGGCGAAGATGCCAACGCTCTTGAACGGACCATCGATGTCCACATTCGTTCGCTTCGTCAGAAACTGGAAAAGGCAGGTGACCTGATCGAAACAGTCCGCGGTGTCGGTTATCGGTTCCGACCGGAGTAACAGATCGCTGAGCAATAACTTGAAATTCCAACTGAAACATGGCCCTGAATCTGGTCATGTTTTTTTATTGGGATTGTTGGGAAATTGACTCAGAGTGATTTGCAAAACGAATTTCCGTTATAATTTCCATCATCTCTTTTCCAATGAAAACCTCGTTCAAGGTATTATCCGAGTATGTCTGGAGCACGATGGTTCTCTCGTACCTGGAAACAGATGATCGGTCAAAGTCCGTTTGAAGGGGACATCCGACCGACTCGAATTCCCCTTTATTCTCCGTTCTCAGGACGGCCGACGCTTCCGTTTCCGCATCCCTGGAATTATCAACAGCCGTTGAGGATTCTGGAAACGTTTTTTCATGAAGCGGATGGGGGAGAGTCATCTGGGAAACACAATCGTTATCTCGATATTTTGGGATTTGCACCCGTTTTCGTGACACGAGATCCGGGAGTCATCCGCGCCATCACAACAGCGACAGGAGATAAGCCGGGGCAGTTCGATCGCGACACTCTTCCTTCAACAGGAATTGCCCGCGCGACAGGCAAAGATACCCTGCTCTTCAGCAACGGAGTCGAGTGGAAACGACAGCGAAAACTGTCCGCTTCTCCATTCGGTAAAACCTCATTGTTTCAGCCGGAAGTTTTTCATGAGTTTGCAGAAACCTTTCGGCAGACAGTGACAGAGCGACTCGAAATTCTCCATCAGCGATTCGCCGAGAGTGGGGCATCGAAATTACGTGTTCAGCTGGAGCCGGAAATCAAAGCCGTGATGCTGGAGTTACTGACCAACAACTTTTTCGGTACCGAAATCCCATATGTAGATTTACGCAATCGCTTCGTCCCGGCTCTTGAACGAGTGATCGATCATATTGTCAGCGATACCGTCTGGAACCGTCTCGGGATTCCTATTCGCAAAATGCCTGCATTCACTGCTGGCATTGCTCAGGCAAAACGGGATGATGCCGACTTTGAGGATTTGACGACGCTGGTACTTGATGCACGAAAAACAAATCGGGGACACTGGAAGCAATTCAAATCGGATTCTCCCGACGAAGCACTTCGCAGTAACATCAAAGTATTTCTCGCGGGAGCACTCGAAGCAACAACTTCCTATGCTGCGTGGACCTTATCTCATCTGGCATATGATCCCGTTGCACAGGATCATGTCTATTCCGAGGTCAAAGAGATGACCGATTACTCTCCGGAGAATCTGGAGCAGGCCAAATACTTCACGAACGTACTTGAAGAAACGTTGCGACTCACGCCGTCACTCTATTTTCTGCCCAGGCGGGCGACAGCTGACACCTGGATCGAAACCTCTGATGGTCGCAAACTTCTTCTTCCTTCCGGAACGCATATCCTGCTGGATATCTGGCATGCGAATCGGCACGAGGATCATTGGGGAATTGAGAAATCGGGATCCCCGGCTACGGAGTTTGTCCCGGAACGCTGGAGCGAACTGGCAAAACGTGGAGGCAGTTCGAAAGACAACCTGCATTTTGGATTTGGACACGGACCACGTGTCTGCCCGGGAAAACATTTAGGACAACTTGAAGTCGCGCTGGCAGTTGGGGCATTTGTTAAACTATTTCGCTTTCAAGCCGTCGAAAGTAAACTGGATGCTAAAGCTGGCGTTTCCACAAAGCCTGCGGACGGAGTGTTAATCGACCTGGAGTTGCGTTGAGGAATTGAATCCTGAAAGGTCATGACGGTGCGTGGAACCCAAGTTCATCTACTGCCGTTTACAGATCACTGAAGCGACTTTTTGATGGTTTGAGACCTATATTTCCATCCAAACACCCGCTACATTTTCGTGGTAACGGTGATAAGAATTGAGCCGTTATCTTTGGGCGATTTTGAAAGCCCCTTAAAAGACGTCCAAGATGAATGTATATCCTTTAAGATAAGGCTTTTCTGTTTCTATGGGATATAAGAGGTTCAAATCTTTGTAAGTGGCCGGAATCTGCATTTGGACATCAATACGGTCGAGCATGTTGTCGTGACAATTAAACTGCTGGAAATCCTGGGGCTCGATGAGGCCAAGATCCTGGTAAATCCGATTCCAGTCAATGGGTTTCCTCTGACCTGTAGCATTTGCTTCCTGGCTGGTAGAAATGACGACCAGCAAGAACACCATCATGGTTAGCAAGGCAAGGAAGATGTGTCGAAACATAGATGTTTCCCTTTCGTTCAACTGGAAATTACCTGAAAAAATATAGCCTCGGCAGGTCTTAACATGTTACTGGAAGCGGCTCTACACAATTAGACCATTTTCAATTGGTATCTGCAGTCGCATGGACATCAAATGTCCTAATAACGATGTGTTTGCTCCTGCTGAACGCT
>DOCI01000328.1:0-238 GCA_003503535.1 Planctomycetaceae bacterium | reverse complement strand
CTCAGGCAGAACGCGGAAGACTGCTTTTGGATATACTCCATAAACATGATGATCCCATTTCGTGAATGATGTCAGCGATGTTACTTCTGCAATTCCGCATGCGACTAATAAAAAAACGTGCGACTGGTTAGTCGCACGTTTTTATTTTTCAGTCACTTTGAGATAACCTGATTCCGCTCCTGAGAGCAGAATACCCTTAGACCATTTTCAAATGATTTCTGCAGTCGCTTGGACTCCA
>DOCI01000110.1:13536-18773 GCA_003503535.1 Planctomycetaceae bacterium | reverse complement strand
ATCTTTATGAATTCTGTCGTTTTTAAATACTTCAGTTAGAAACTGACTCACCGAATCTCAATCAGATTGGGTAAAGACCTCTGGGAACGACCGCGATCCTCCCTCTTTTTTACAGGATCTTATCGCAGGGTTCTCTTATGAGATTAGACAGAATATACTCATTTCGATCTGGAAGTCAGTCCCTTCGCAATGAAGTTCTCACAAGTTCGACTAATTAATTGAGATAGACAACGATGACAAATCAGGAAGACTTTCGTCTGGAGTGGCATGGGGATGTGGTGGTTGTCACGCCAGCCAGCAATATTGAATCGATGAACTGGGATCTGATCGAGCAGGCAGCCGACCTGATCATGGCTCCTTTGAGAGACCAGGAAGTTCCGCTCGTCATTGTCGACTTGAGCGAAGTCGGCTACTTCGGCTCGGTCTTTCTGGCTTTGCTTTTACGATGCCACAAATTTGTGAAGAGCAAAGGGGGCGAACTCGTCCTCTGCGGTGCCAGCGAAATGGCAGCCGAACTTCTCCGCATTACCGCCCTCGATACCCTTTGGGCCATTTACGACACACGCGATGAAGCGATGGATGCCATCAGTTAGGCCGCACCTCGATAAACGGAATGAAAACTCAGGAGTCATGGATGTCTCAACGACCAAAACATTTTAAGCACGCCAAAGCGAACGATTCGGAAGAGGATGTCATTCCGGATGTCGAAGAATCCTTCGAGACGGAGATTGAGTCGGATTCGGATGCTGAGGCCAGACAGCGGATACTCGATGAAATCCGTCAGACGACCGATAGGCTTGAGGCCGATAAAGCCAAGATCGTCGATTTGAAGATACTCAGTCGAACGTTGCGGGAGCTGCGATACGCTTTCAAAGTTTTTACGCCCTATCGTCGCAATCGCAAAATTACAGTATTTGGCTCTGCTCGAACTCCGAATGACGATTGCAATTATCAGATGGCGGTCGAGTTTGGTCGGCGCATGGCTGCCGAGGACTGGTTTGTTGTTACCGGAGCTGGCGGCGGGATCATGGAAGCGGCTCATGAAGGAGCCGGCACCGATATGTCGATGGGGCTCAATATCATGCTTCCCTTCGAGCAATCTGCTAATCCGGTCATTGTGGGCGATCCCAAACTGGTCAATCTGAAATACTTCTTTACGCGAAAACTGATGTTCGTCAAAGAAGTGCATGCCATTGCTGTATTTCCCGGAGGCTTCGGAACACAGGATGAATGTTTCGAAACATTAACCCTCGTGCAGACCGGTAAACGGGATCTCATGCCGATTGTATTAATCGCAGATGCAGGAGATGAATACTGGTCGCGCTGGCAGAAGTATGTCCATGAGCAATTGCTCGACCGCGGCCTGGCCTCCCCGGATGACACCTCGCTCTATTGCATATGCAATAATGTCGAAGACGCCGTTGAAGAAGTGATGCGATTCTATTGCGTCTATCACAGCATGCGATACGTGAAAGGGGATCTTGTCCTCCGATTGCATGAGGAACCGAGCGACGAGTTCATGGAAGAACTCAACGAAAAATTCAACTCCATTTGCGAGACTGGAAAGATCGTCAAAACGACAGCCGATCCCGTCGAAGCCAGTGAAAAACATTTGCACGAGTTACCGCGTTTGCGACTGCATTTCAATCGCCGGGATGTCGGTCGTTTGAGACAGATGATTGACTTTATTAACGATCGACTGGGGACAGAAGATTGTGAAAAGTCTGATGAAAAACGAGAGTCTGCAGATGAGTCCTGACCTGAGTTTCCCAAAACTCCAGTACTGAGATTTCTGTCGTTCACTATTTTTCGGGCAATAACAACGCCTGATCGAGGAGTCGTTTGAGGCCATGCGAAATCAACTGATCTAACTGACCATCATCCATTTCGCAGGCTCCTTCCACATCGAATGTGGAAACGACGAGTTCCTTCGCTTCAATGCGCTGGCGAAAGTACTCTCGGCGTCCCGCTGCATCTCGATCGAGGCAACGCAGAAGATGCCGATCCATGTCATTCAATTGAATCATTTCATGCTTGAGGTTGGTTACATAATCGCCGCTTTCCAGTTGCGATAAAATGAGAGGAGTGGTATGAGGTGATTGCGGAACGGACATCGCCTGACGAGCAGGAGAAGAACGGATTTCGATCAGATCCTGTCCCCACAACTGTAACAGCATCGAGGCGAGTTCTTCATAATCCTGATTCAACTTGGCGGAGTCCCGGATCGTGGGAGTTTCCTGCGAAGCGATCAATCCGGGCAGGTCGTCAAAGCGAACGTAATTCGGATATTTCTGACAGATCGCCGCCAGGCCCTGCTTCAAGAGTGGACTGGAAATCGTCGCCGTTAAACCAGCCGGGCTGGTGAAGCCGAGATCACCCGGGCGATCCAGTGGTATCGATAGCGGCGGCAATTTGAGAGAGGAGCGAATTTTCATTCCTCGTAATTGATCCGCTCCTAAATCCCGCTGCAATTCCCGATCCTTGCGACAGAGCAGTGTTCTGCGGAAGGTGCGGTTGCGGAGGAAGTCCAGATACTGCTCAGCATGAATGATGTCTGTACTGAGTTTCTTGAGAGTTTGTGTGACTTCAGGCGAGAACTGACTCGGGATCATTTCACTGAACTGGGTTTCACACAAATATCGCAGCCCGGCTTTGTTGGCCTGTTCCATAAACTGATAAAAGAACATCGGCTCATTGTCCTGCTCAAGATGTTCATGATACAGATAGGAATTCTGTCGATTGCGAACAATTTCCAGTTCCCGCTGCAGGAGCATGTGGTAAGTCGGATCGTATTTGCTGGCCGCCTGATTCAAAAAATCGAGTAGCGCTCTGGCCTGTTCGACCTGAGTATTGGGATCATCAAACTGCCGGGCATGAAAGCAGAGCATTTGACGAACCATCCCCCGCATGAACCAGCCGGGGAAGGTGTTATAACTGATGTAGGCGAGTCCGTTATCAGAGAGTGTTTCCTGACAGATCTGAAAAATCTTCACACGCGCCTCAGCCGGCACCCACGAAAAGACACCATGGCAGATGATGTAATCGAACGTCTCCTCCGGCCGATCAAAATTCAGAATATCGCAATGTTCGAGCCGAATGTTGGTCAACCCGAGTTGATCGACCAGTTTCTGACCTTCTTCGAGTTCTTTACGGGAGAGATCAAATCCCAGAAACTGACTTTCCGGTAGCGCAATCGCCATCGGGATCAGATTTCCTCCGGACGCACAGCCGATTTCGAGCACACGGGACTGAGCAGGATCGGGAGCCTCCAGGCCAAATATCCGCGCCATCGTCGCCAGATGATCTGGATGCGTCTTCTCGTAAGGATGGCTGTCGTAAGGAAGTTGATCGTAGGAGTATTCGATCTCAATGGACTCGGATGCTGACATCGGGAAAGCCGTATTCTGTCGAGGGGATGTTGGGCGTATTGATTATTTTACCAGGAAGGCACAAAGAGTTCAGTAACAGATAACCTTCAAACCAAATCTTCAATCATTATTTGACGACTCGTGCTCTATTCCAATTCAATCTGAAGTTTTGCAAATTCCAAATGACCGTAAAACACTGAGTTTGCTCCTGCTGAACGCTGCAGGTAAATTTTGAATATGCGCTAGAACCAGAATACTCTTCGTGCTTTTGGGTCTTCGCGGGTGGCCAGACCGAAGCATGCTTAACGAGTTTGAGCATGATCCCTCTGAGTTCTACCGCAGTAGAAATGGTCCCGTGCGGGGCTTTAGAGTATCTTCAATATCGACGGGCACGGTGACAGGTGTCGCGTAATTATGCAGCCAGCTTTGTTGGCCTGTTTCCAGCACATGAAACTTAAGGTTCTTCACCTGTTCCTGATCCATTGGCGTGGTGAAGTACAGTCGGGTGATCAGTAATTCGTTTTGTGAATCGACTTCGGTTTGGGTCGAAGTCAAGGTTTCGGTCGGCTTGATGAGCAGGCTTGTGGAGCCGAGGTTCTGCACAAGGATGAGTAAATTCGGGTCCTCCCGAACCAGCTTTGCATCGAGCAGTGCGACACGGGGATCGGTTTTGAGTTGTGCAAGTGTTGAATAGGAATCGACTGGAATCACTTCCTCCAGAATCGAGCAGGTCACTTGTACGGAAGTCGCTTCGCGTGGCCACTTCAAAGCAGAGATAGAAATTACGGGAGCTGGTTTATCGGTCATGAAGGCATTCCCGGCAATCAGATACTGCTGTTGATCCAGGATTCTTTGTTTGGAAATCGGTCGCAGAATTACTCGGTAGGCGGTCGGCTTGCTGATTGGTTTTGAATCGACATCCTGAAGAGAAAGCTCAATGTTCATCGATTCCCGGGTGAGAATGGGTCGATGCACTCCCAGTTGATACCGGCTCTTTCCCGATGCATTTCTCAAATTCGTAAAGCTGGGTGAGCGATTTGTATAAGGCAGCGAATCGAGACGCCGCTCCTGAGGATTGGTCACTAACTGAAAATGATCGCCCGGAGTTAATACGAGACCGGCCTGATATCCATTAAAATTCACGCTGGCAGGAATTCGTTGATTGAACTCGATATCCAATCGCACAGGTTGGCCGGCGGGTTGGGTAAAAGATTTCTGATCGACAAAGGTCTGCTCCCCAGCTGAAACCGTGTATTCCTGCTTATTAAAATATCCACTGGCTTTTTGCAGCAGGCTCCCAGCGTCGTTGATTTCCAGATACTCTCCACCCGTGCGACTGGCAAGTTGCTCAAATTCACTGGCCGCAGTTTGCGAGTCGGCGGCCTCAATCCCGAAACCAACAATGTTCACCGCAGTCTGGCCAAAATCTTCATTCAACAATGTTGAAAGCGATACATATTTATCTGCAGAAGGATTGAGCTGTTTGTTGATCCCGTCCGTAATCACAATAATCTGTTGTTTTCCGCCGAGCGATTTGGAATTCATTTCCCGCAGAGCCGACTGGATCGAAAGATAGAGCGGCGTTTCTCCCCAGGGTTGTACCGTTTGCAGAATTTTCTGCAGTGAAGCGTCTTCCGATTTTCCGAACCGCCCGAAGGGAAGTACGATTTCATAATCTTCATAGGGATACAGGACATCGGGAATGGGAAGGGCATAATTGGTTTGTCGTAGAATTTGAGTCGGACTGGCGGTGTTCCAGCCGACACGATGTCCGTACAGGACCAGACCAACGCGCGCCTCAGGCAAATTCGCCAGCGAATTCAAAATTTGACCAGTTGCTGCCATCGCCGCATTGAATTTGGTCAATTC
>DOCI01000110.1:3358-13384 GCA_003503535.1 Planctomycetaceae bacterium | reverse complement strand
CGATTCCCAGGGAATGTTCGCGTTCATGCTTTGCGAGCAATCGAGTACGATCATTACAGAAATGGGATTGGCTTGATTATCGATGACCGTAACATCCGCGTGCAGACTGGTGGGATAATAAATATCGGCTTGTTGACCAGCAGGCATGGTCACATCGAGTGGAGTAAATATTTCATGGCCGCGAAACTGGAACAGTCCCTGAACCTGTTTTGCAGACTTGGCGTGTAATGTGAGGTCGGTTCCCAGTTCAAACTGATGGACCTGAGAATTCGTCTGCAGGCTCGAATTGATTTCTGCACTCTGTGGAGCCGTACAAGGCATCTTGTCTTCAACAATCACCAACTGACCCTGCATGTCTGGCAGAGCCTGAAACGCCGTTCGCGAACCGGACTGCAAATCAATTTCAAAAGAACCGAAGACATTCCCATCGATGACAAGGCTGCGGGTTCCAGTCAGTTTCAAACCGTTTTGTGCCGCCAGGACACGCTGGTTGAGTAACTCCTGCAATTGCTTACTCTCGAGTGTTAATTCCACATCCATTAAATGGAGGTGATTGAAATAATCCAGATAGTGGTGTGCGGCCTGCTGGAAAAAAGGAGGATTGATTGCGGTGGCTCCCCCGAGAAAATCGTCCAGAACCAGCTCGAGTTGCCACATAATGAAATTGGAGCTGTCAAATTTCAATAGTTCGTCAACGGCTGAGGATTCCAGATGGGGGTGCCAGTAACTGGCCAACTGCCGCGATCTCGAAGCGGCTTGAGTGAGCAACGTCCGCACATCTTTTCCGTGCGTGCGCGATTCCTCAATCTGCAAACGGTTCTTTTCCGGATAGGATTCGAGCACGAGTCGGATAAAACTTTCAAAGTTCTCGATGGATCGTTCCGTATTCGATTCGTCTTCAAATTGCTGGAAATCTTTTGCGGAAGCGACAAGGTCACGGACGAGATTTTTTGTTGTTTCCAGTAACGATCGCAGGGAATCATTCTGACTGGCACCCTTTAGAATGGGATCCGCTTGCGGAGTGATCTTTGTGATCTGTATTGGTACCTGGCTTTCAAAGTGTTTGGACATTCGACGAGTAATCAGATAGAGCGCTTTGCGTTGCTGAGCGCCGCTGAGCTTGTCTTCGCTATTGACGGGAAAGAGTATCGGAACGTGCAGCAGTCCCTGATTCGCTTTGAAATTCTCAATCACCCATGTCGCTTCTGCTGTTTCCAGAGTCGCTTCCCCAGTAAACGACTGCTGCAGTTTTGAAAGCAACAACGTTAATCCCTGAGCTGTTGTCTGCAATCGTTCCTGATCCAGAGCGATATTCTCTCCGGGATTTTCATTCAGGAATTGTTGCAGTTGCAGATTCGCATTCAACGCTGGGGCCAGGAGTTGTTCGGCGAGTTCAATATGATGCTTGAACAGTGAATCCAGATGGCTGGCATCAGCCAGCCAACGCGCATAAAAGGGGATATCAGCCTGAGCCTGATCGCTCAACGCATAAAAACCTCCCAGTTTATTCACGTACAATTCAAAGTCGTCTATGGTCGCCTGCAGCTTTTGCCAATCGGACAAACTTCCTTTTCCGACCAGCAGGTCGTCTTCGAGTTGTCTGCGGCGTTTTTCAATTGGTCCCCAGGCGGTTTCAATTCGTGAGAGAATTCTCTGATCGGGAAGTAATGCCAGATTTCGACATTGCTGCTGTGTTTTCAAAACGGTCGTCATCAAATCGCGATTCGAAATGGTTTGCTCATCTGCCATCTGCTGAACAATTTTGAGGAATCGAATGTCGACGAATTGATCAAACTCGGGTGGTGCATTTTTAAGAAATTCCGCGAGAGCACTGGCCGTGTAATTTTGAATCAGCTCATCGAGAGTCTGGACAAAACTGAGGGTCGTCGCGTTCGCACGTCCAAAATACTGATTCAAGGCGACCGTATGGCCAATCGGTCCTGGTGTCGATTTCCAGGCATCACCCTTGTTCTTAGCGTTCTGGTAGGTAATGCCTTGCTGGATTTGAGAGAACTGTTTTTTGAGCGTCAGGAGTTTTTCTTCGACTCTCGTCAGATAGTAGTTTCCGGAAATCAATGCCTTTTCACACCAGCAGAGATCCTGAATGAAACGTGTGGTTGCGATTGGACTCAAACGCAACAAATCGGAACGGGAAACCTGTTCGTAAGACTGCCAGAGTTCATAAAGATTTTCTATGGCCAGAGAAACACGATCGCCCGATCTGTTTGGTGGTGATGCAATTTTAAGATCGCTGATGGCCCAGCCGAGTGATACATTATTGCCATGATCCGGAGTCAGCATGGGGGTCTGTCGTTGACCTCGAGATTTCAGACTCCAGTTTGAAACTCTCGATTCGACAAAGCTCATAATCTCGGACAATTGCAGCTGTCGATCACCATTTCCCTGATTTCGAGTCAGATCGGCTTCGCCAGATAACGCGCGTGCGACACTGTCTCCGAAGATTGAACCCTGCAATTCTTCAGAAAAATTGGATTGCTGACCAGAACTTGTCGAATTGAGGACAAACAGATTCGGCATCGCCGCATCGCGGACGGTGTTTGCAAGAGCCACTGCAAATGAATTGTAGACCAGACCTCGATCCCAGTTCGTGATTCGTTTATTGCAGTCCATAAACAGCATGACGGGCTGTTCCAGGTTGAGTTCCAGTCGCTTAATTTCTGTCAGTAATTCCGACACGGGAATCCAGGTCGAAGTATCGACCGGTGAGGAGTTGGGAGGAATTAAACAGGGGTTACCGTCGGCATCAACCGAACCATGCATGCTGACGTAAATAAGAATCGGCTGATTCCCGCTGTGCTGAAATTCCGCATTCACCAGCTTGCGACTGAAATCGGTCAGCCATTCGGCTCGACGCATTTGATCTTCACCAACAGGATAAAGTTCCAGGTTGCGTCCATTAAGACTTTTGAAACGTTGCAGGTCTTCTTCCGCCCAGCTGTTCGGTCCGTAAGGCCAGGCGTAATCAAGTGAGACCATCATCAAGAGAGGAGTTTTTTGGGGAGCAAACAGAACAAGGTATGCAAACAGGACAAGTGTGAGTAGCAAACCTGCGACAATGCCCCACAGAAACATGATACGTCGCCAGGAACGGCGAAAGGCTCCACGATTCCCCAACTCCCCACGGACCTGCCATTGATGCTGGATCGAGCGGCTCGAAGCGGATTTTGTCCGCCACGCTTTGCCACTCTTTTTCGTTCCAGATTTTGAAGGTGCTGGGCTCATTTTGCCTTGAGTATTTCTGGATTCGAGGTTAATCCGCTAATCGAGCTTTGCTGAAGACTGTATTCTCATTTGTTGTGCCACTGGCTTTGCCAGTGCAAGTCGAGACTAAAACTGAAGTAACGATACACGGGCAAAGCCAGTGCCACCCAAATATATAGTTGGGACAGAGCAGTAGTGTCTTGTTTCAATCGGTCAGTAGGGTGACATAGCCATGCTTGTCGTGGCCAACTAAGGGATAAGGTCGTTCGGAATTCTATTTCGCATGCTCACACAAGCGTGAGCATGGCACTCGATATTTTGCTACCGACAACATCACTCCTCATAACCGATCGGCTTTCGTTGTAAAACACGGACGATTTCATATCCGCCTTCAATTTCAATCACGTCGCTCATCTCGCCTATAGCGATAGATTCCAATGCTCCCCTCCGAGCAGAATTGGTGATGTATCCCGTATTTGTCCAGTCGATGGTTTTAGCCGTTAGCTGCTGTCGGAAAAATTCCTCGGGCGGATTGGCTTGAGGACTGTTTTTCAGGAACGCTCGCAACTGCTCCAGCTGCTTACGACCATTTGGAACCGCATCGTCCATCAGGATTAAACTTTCCCAACGAACCATGACAGCTTGACTTTGGTGACTTACCTGTTGAATTTGAGAATCGACAATGATCGTTTGCGGAATCTGCTGGACGATCGGTTTTCCTGCCATTGATGGCTGGGAGAATTTCAACTCGCGTGGAGGTGCAACCTGGACAGGAGGTTTTTGCTTTGGCACAGGATTTGTCTGAACGGATTCTTTCACCAGAATCTGCTGTTGGACCTGCAGTTCGTGGACAATATCTCCGACTAATATTTCTCGTTCATTTTGAGTCTGCAAATAGTTTCTCATTCGCTTTCGCAGGATATCCCGTTTTTCATCCAGAGAGAGGTCCGCTTGTAACTCGGCTAACCAGCTGGAAGCTAACTCTTCCACTTGCGATTGATCCAACCCTGTTAATCCCTCAACAGGATTCGAGGGAGTTGTCGCTGATTCATAACTCGCCTGTTGAACTCCAGTTTGTGGAGTCTGAGCAGGAATGGATTCACTAACTGCTGGTGGCGGGGCGAGTTCCAATGTTGGCCCTTCAATGTCTCCCGGTAAGATATCTGGAACCGCAGCCAGTCCCTTTGCTCCACAGGCAAACAAGGCGAGTCGAGCGACACGGCGGACTCGAGGGGAAGGTTCGCCGGGACAATCCAGACAATCACCTTCCTGAGTCATTTCCATCAACTTATTACGAATCTTCGGACTGCAGCAACTTTTATGGGAACAGTAGGCACAGGCATTTCCACCCGAATCTTTCAAAGCGACCACGGCCGCATAACGAACGGATTCTGTGCAATCGTCTAAAGCGGCTAGAAAAGCATCTTCAACATCAGGATAGCAGCCTCCGCAACCAATGGTCGCGAGATAATTTATGGCTTTGACCTTCTGCTGAGCCTGGTTCTCATCCATTTTGATTTTGGCAGCACTTTGCACAGCTGGACTGCTCGATGTCAAATTCGCCGGAGAATCGAGTGGCAAGACGGGATCTCCAGGTTCACGTTCGGGAAAACCTGTAGCAATCACAGGGAAGAGTCGAGCGGTCAGCTGATAAACGCCTCCCGCCAGATTGCGAAACGCAGTTCCAATCCGGGGAAACCCGAGAAAATCGAACAACGAACAACAGGATCGATGGACATTTACATTCAGATTATTGGGTACGACAACGGTTTTCGAACCATCTGCCCCAGGTGGAAGCGGAGGCAATCCTGGCGGGGCAGGAAGCGCAGCAGCACCCCCGGGAGGGGCCGCACATCCCTGAAGAAATGTGAACGCTCCCAGCAGAAGGATAAGAATTGACTTCCATTCCATCGCCGTAGAATCCATACAATCGGTAAAAACATCCTGAACCATCCATGTTATCGTCATTGATGCAAAATGACTTGAGGAGTGATCTTCGATTGGTCGAGGCAGAGAAAATCTCAAAACGGAATAATCGCACAATAAGTAGCCTGGGCGATTTGACGGCTATGGGACTATTCCAGCTTCAACACAAGATTCGCTTCGGGAGTTGCGGGAGTTAATTCGATGGACTGTGTCAGTGTTCGAATTTTACCCCGTTCGACAGCGCGGACAGAGAGTTCATAAGCGCCTGGTTTTAGATTTTTGATGACAAAACGTCCATTTTCATCAGATTTCGCTTCGCCAGCATTGGCCCCCGTGGCATCTTTAAGAGTGATCACCGCTTCATCGACAGGGTCTTTGCCATAAATAATTTGCCCCCGAACAGTTTTATCGGGAGCCTCTTCCTGTGCTTTCATTTCTTCGGCAGAGAGAAATTTCACAACTGTTCGAGCAGTCCGACTGACATTGCCTGCGCGATCGGTCGCCTGAGCGAGCAGGAGATAGCTTTCCGGTTTCGCATCAGCCGTGGGAACCTGAGCGATCCACTGCCCGTTTTCATTTATTTGGGCCTCAACTAAAGCGGCATCTGGTGTGATTTCTCCTTTCTGGGAGACATCCAGTACCAGCGAAACTTTCTCCACACCACTCAAATTTCCATCTGTTGCGGTCACCTCGACTGAAAGTGGAACACCGACAACAGCTGTGGAGACGGGCGTGACTTCAGAAATCAATGGAGGTTGACCATCGAGGATGATTTCGACTGGTTGACTCCAGACTTCTCCCTGGCCCGTGTGAACCTGTCCTAATAAATTCACGCGCTGATTGGTCAGATTGTCCAGTGGAACTTCAATCGATAGATCCTGGACAACATTGATCAGTTGAAGACTTGTTCCGGTTATCACATAAGAGAGTAGCGGAAGCCGATCCTGACCCAGTTTAACAGAGGGCTCCTGATACAGAATGCGATCCTGGTTGATATCGATTCCGAATTCAATGTAGGTCTGATTCTCTGAAGTGCTCGTGTAACCCAAATCGGCTTGGAGTTTACCGAGTAATTGATTCGTCTGACTGGAAAAAGCGGTTCCTGCTCCGGGTGAGAGAATTTGAATTTCTGATTGCGTTGATCGAGCTAAGTTCCGGATGGACTGGTTGAGTGGAAGTTCATAGCGGAACGCCCGTGGATAACCATCGACTGTGAGGTTGATGGATAAAGGAGAAGCATTGGTTTCTGAAAAAGATGTTTCAAATGGAATTTGCTCCCGCTCCGAAGGCAGAGTGATCGGAAAATGAATTGCGTTACTCTCATCACCTGCGGCTACCAATTCCGCTTCAACTCGAATTGTCGGAGCGATGGGAAAGCCAGAGTTAATGCGATTCAGGTTGATCGTCAGCGACTTGGAAATGGTGTCAAAATTTATTTCAGGCTCCACGTATTCCTGTGGATGCAGAATTTCAGATTGTATCGGAACATAGCTCACCAGGTTCTTCTCAGTGTTATTGAGAATCGCAATCAGGACCGGAGCGACAGGTTTCTGTTCGGAGGGTGGAGCTGGGGGGCTGCCGGCAGCTGGTCTGACGAACAGAGGAAAGTCAGTGGTCTGAGCCGGGATCTCATGGACCACTGCTGCTGAGATCTCCTGAGTTGTCCCCCACTGTTGTTCGATCTGTTTGATCAGACTTGCGTCCACAGCAACTGGTGGAAGATTCCCGGGCAAGCGATCCAGTCCAACAATTGACAATGCGACTTTCTGCGGAGTGTTGCTGGAGTTACTTGCAGACAATTCAACGTCCGTCGTGGAGTTGGGCAACATCTTCAGACTCCATCCGGCTTCGATTGGAATCGCAATTGCCTGGGGAGAGCTCCAGGTCAATTGGACCGGACTGGTTTGTCCGCAGTTGATCCAAACCGGATAGCGAATGATGCGATTGTTAGTCATGACATTAAATACACACTGACACGATTTCGCCTGAGTTTGAGTGCGGGTCATGCGAAAAGTGAATGTGTGCGTTCCACGTGGTTGCAATGCAATTGGTGTTTGTGACGTTTTGACTTCGTCGAGATATCTCGAAAGAGGACGATAATCCGCAATCTGGGCAATTGTTTTCGAGTGATCCGCTTCGGCAAACGGCATCAACGGAACATTTTTACGGCTGTCTGTTCCAACCGTGTCCAGTAAAAATTCACTGCTTTCATATTCTGCTGTCAGCCAGAGACTTTGCACCTGATCCCGGCTGGAGACAATCGTCAATTCAAATTCACTCGAAGGACTGGTTTGCAGATCGATCGGTGCTGTTTGTTCAATCTCTACCGGCAAGCCATCGACTACGCGATAGGACCAGACAGGCTGACCGAAAACGACAGGGCGGATCTGATCGGCTTCGCTTTTAATCTGTGGATATTGTGCGAAGGAAATCTCCACGGAATTCAGCAGGCGGTCGCGTAAAGCTTGCGCGATGATTCTTAAATCCTGTGGCAAATAGGTAAGATTCGTAATTTCCGATTGCGAATTGTCAGAAATATTCGCGGGCAAGGAACAGAATATCGCACGCATTCTTTGGGGAAAATTACTTTCGAGTTGTGCCTGTTCTTCTTGCTTCATCTTTGGCGAGATATAGAAATCCCTCACAAATGCAGCGAAGGCAATTCCAAACTGTTCGCTCAATTCAATCGTATGGGTTTGATAACTCTGTAGATTCGGAATTGTCATTTCGACATCGTCGAGCGGTTTGAAATGATCTTCGACTTGCTGAAAGAGATCCGTAAGAGCCTCAAACTCAGGGGTCTTTTCTCCCCATAAAGCAATCTCAAGTCGAGCCTGTGAATAGGCTTTCTGAATTTGGGATTGTACTGGCATCCAGGATTGCACGGGTCGTGATGAGAGATCGAGCAATTGATCCTCAGGCAGTAATTCCACGCCCGAGGAAGTGAATTTCTCTTCCAGTTTCATCTGGGTATTTAAATCTTCAGTGGAAGGCACCAGTAAAAAGGAGTTGGCCTGAGTGACCAGTACTGGGGGGGCACTCTTAACGGTTTCCTGGTTGTATTCATATTCAAATGCAGCAGTCTGCCCCACCCATAACGCATCTCGATTCTTCAATTGAGCAAGTTGTTGAAAGAGCAATTCCGGATTTGCCTGTTTCACATCTTTAAGAAAGTTGCAGGCACTGGCAAGCACGGTCAATTCCGGGATTGATTTGTGACCGTCTTTCAGAAAACTTTCTTGTCGAACAGGAGTGACTTGATCAAAGTGGGTCGAGGTCACGTCTACAACTTGAACCCACAATTGATTTTGGACGACGGCCATTTTCCAATGAAAATTCAGCACCTGCTGATACAAACCGTCCGCTTTTTCCAGCGATGGTGAAATCTGAGATTCGTCTTCCGGATTCGTGGTCTGACTGATTTGTCGATTTGCGTAAGCGAGTAACTCATCGGCTTGTGAGACCAGTTTTTGAGAGTAGTCACTTTGAATATAGCGGGAGAGTCGACATCGAATACTGCTTTGTGTTGTTTGAATGGCTTTTTGACAGATCGACCATTCAATTCCAGATGTCAACAGTTGGTTACAAAGCTCAACTTCGCGATAAGAGTTGATCAATTCAGGATGTAACGTCAGCCATTTCTGCATTGAATCAGAAGACTCAGAATTGAGAGCCGAATTAAAATCTTGAACGGTTTGCAGCATCGGCTTTTGAAGGGGACGATGATTACATTCCGCCAACCAGGTGAGCAAAATCAAGGAATCGGGATTTGGCCAGCTGATGTATTGACGAGGAAATGCACGATCAATTCTTCTGGCTATTCCGACTGCACCCGGAAGCGGCTGAGTCGAATCAAATCCCTTCAATGACAAAACTTGTTCCGTCAATAATGTGTTCAATTCCGTCAGATTGGCAGAGCCGGGGCGTCGGGCAAGTGAAGTTGCATAGACGAGCAGGGTTTCTAAATCTTTCCATGCCGCCGGAGCATAACTGGCGACCGGCATCGATAATGAGTTTTGGATCGATGCCGGTGAGGAATTGAGTAATTGTTCGTAAACCCCCCAGCAGTCTTTGACTGTCTTACTAAGATCTACCGGTTCAGGAGCTGCAGTCGGGGCCTTTTCCGTTTTCTCTTTTTGATTGAGTGATTGCCTGGGTTTTTCAGCTGGGGTATTTGAGGCATCTCCCGGTGGAGTTGCCGAATTCTGATTTTGTGGAACATCCGCAGCTGGGTTCTGCTGGAATGCGGTTGTGAAATACTGAGTGATTAGAAATGGAGAAATAAAAGCAGCCTGGGCTGGCTGCTTTTCTGGTGTTGCGGAACTGTTTTCCTCAGCCGAATCTTTCTCCAAGCCGGAGGAAATAATTCGTTGATTCCACTTTTCGGTGCCACGAGAAGAGTGACTTTTCAGGAATCGAACTGTTTGCTGCAGGCGCTGTTCCGATTCTTCGCCGACACGAAGTTGAACCTTCTGCTCCAGATAACTGAGGATCTCCTGCAATTCGACCCAGCCATTCTGATTCAAGTCGGCCCAACCGGAAAGCCCCTGTGAAAGTACGCTTTCAAATATTGATCGCTGATCCTGATCGGAAACATACGACTTCTCAAATAGATCATGCGAAGCGATCACCCACAGGTTGTCTTGTTTCTGATCATTGAGGGCTTGTTGGAGGGAACTGTTAAACTGATTGACTAAGATTCCACTTGCCAGATCGGTCTCTAGCGTACCGTAATCGATCAGGACCAGAGTCGCCCGAGTTTCAAACGAGAGCTCTTCCAGTAAATCGCTCACGCTGAATCGTTTCAGAGGTGATTTCGGATTCCCCGTATGAACTAACAAAACGGCATCATCACCATCTGAGATCCCTTGAGCTCTG
>DOCI01000110.1:2607-3294 GCA_003503535.1 Planctomycetaceae bacterium | reverse complement strand
TGAGGTAGATCAGGACGACGTCGCGGGAATGAATTCCATTCTTTTGCCGTTTGCGTTCAATTGTGGGAATGAGGTCGCTGAGGCGATTAACCGATTGGGTTTCACAACGCGGCGGCGGAATTTTCTCTGACTCCCCACCGGCATCTGCAGGTGCTGGTTTCAATTCACGAAACAGCGAATCCGGATTGGCAGGATAAGCCAGCGGTTTAACCGCAAGCACACTTTCGAGTTGTGAATAATCAGGAATCTGGTCTTCAAAGATAAACAGATGCGTCCGAGGTTGTCTGAGGACTTCTGTCAGACTCATCAGCAATGCCACAAACAACAGCGTGGTGACAATGAGCAATACCAGCCGACGGGAATAGAGTGTACTGCGAGCGACCGATTCTGAAGGTTGAGGTTTTCTCCATAATTGCTTGTGCAACTTCGACAAGCCCTCAGTTTGCTGGTTCATAGCAATCCATTTTATCTGTGGTGCAGTTTAAAAGATTGATTGAGTTCAATGGCATTCGATAATACAGGCACATAGCGCAAGCGAGTGTGTTCTGTTACGTAATGGCTTTCCCGATTGCGTTTCTTAAGACAAAAGGTCTGTTCCAATTAAATTTAGAGTGGCACTGGCGAAGCCAATGGCACACAACCCGAAGTTTTAATTGGAACTACGAGTAGTGCTCTTTCGAGCTTTAA
>DOCI01000110.1:0-2506 GCA_003503535.1 Planctomycetaceae bacterium | reverse complement strand
CTCAAATCGCTATTCCGCAGGCAGTTTGTATGCTCCCCGATGTTGAACTTACACGACATTTTCCGATAGTTGGAATCCTACGGAACTGAAAAAATCACATACTTTTCGGGTTAAGATTATGCACCATCTAATTGTCACATTATTCTACAGTTACGCTCTTGGCCAGATTTCTTGGACGATCGACATTGCAGCCGCGATGCAGGGCGATGTGATAGGAGAGTAGCTGCAGGGGAATCGAAGTGACCAGCGGTTGCAAATACTCTTCGACATCCGGGACAAAAATGACGTCATCGGCCAGCTCGGCAATTTTGTCATCTCCCTTACATGCGATGGCAATGACAGGACCTTTGCGGGCTTTCACTTCTTCGAGATTGCTGATGACCTTCGGGTAGATGCCACATTTCGGGACAACAAAGACAGAAGGCGTAACTTCATCGACCAGTGCTAACGGACCGTGCTTCATCTCGGCAGCCGGGTAGCCTTCGGCATGAATGTAGCTGATTTCTTTGAGCTTCAAGGCTCCTTCGAGAGCGACCGGAAAATTATAGAGGCGGCCGAGGTAGAGAAAGTTGTTGTTTTTTGCATACTTTTCCGCCACGTATTTCACCATCTCATGACATTTGAGCGTCTCTTCGATGATGCGGGGCATTTCTTTCAGATGGCGAATGATTCGTGATCCAGCCGGGTAGGAAAGGTGCCGCATGCGTCCGAAGTATAATGCCAATAATGTCAATACCGTGACCTGCGAGGTGAATGCTTTGGTGGAAGCGACACCGACTTCCGGTCCAGCATGCAGATAGATTCCGCCATCGGCTTCACGGGCAATAGTCGAACCAACGACATTACAGATGGCCAGAGTTGGATGTCCTTTCCGTTTGCATTCTCGCATTGCGGCCAGGGTATCCGCCGTTTCACCGCTTTGAGTGATTGCGAAGATCATCGTGTTTTCGGACATCGGCGGGTTCCGATATCGCAGTTCGCTGGCGTATTCGACCTCGGTGGGTATACGGGCAAATTCTTCGAGCAGATATTCGCCGACCAGGCCAGCGTGCCAGGAAGTGCCGCAGGCCGTCAGAACGATCCGGTCGACTTTGCGGATATCCTTGGCAGACATATTCAGACCACCAAACACGGCAGTCGCTTCATCTTCATTGAAGCGGCCGCGCATCGCGTTTTCAATCGATTGAGGCTGCTCGAAGATTTCTTTGAGCATGTAATGTTCAAATTCGCCGAGTTCGGATTCTGCTGCGGTTTGCTCGAGGACTTCAATTTTCGGGTCAACGATGCCGCTGTCGCGATGAATAATCTGGATATCGTCTGCAGTAAGAACCGCGATTTCATTATCCGAGAGATAGACAACTTCTTCGGTATGGACGGCGAGTGGGCTTGCGTCGCTGGCGACGAAGTGTTCGTGATCGCCGATCCCTATTACAAGTGGGCTACCGACACGGGCGACGTACATGACATCGGGACAATCACGAAATAAAACGGCAATTCCGTAAGTTCCTTTCAGTTGAAGCAACGTGGTCTGAAGGGCAACCAGACAGCTTTTCTGGGAGCCAGCTTCGCCTCCTTTTGAAACCGCTCGGCGATATTCGTGAGCGAGCAGATGGGCAACGGCTTCAGAATCCGTTGTCGTGATGAATTCGAACCCCTTCTCTTTGAGTGATTTTCGCAGGCTTGTGTAATTTTCAATCACACCATTGTGCACGAGGCAGACTTCATTGTCGCCACCAATGTGGGGGTGCGAATTCGTATCGTTCACTTCCCCGTGTGTCGCCCAGCGCGTGTGTCCAATTCCGAGGTGACCTTTGAGCGGCTGCTGGGAAATCAGATGCCCCAGTTCCTGCACGCGACCCGATTTTTTACGGATCGTAATCTCTCCCTCTTCGAGCACTGCAATTCCAGCACTGTCGTAGCCTCGGTATTCGAGTCGGTGCAGGCCATCCAGCAATAGATTCTGAGCCTCTTGATATCCAACGTAACCGATTATTCCGCACATAGTATCAACCCTGATCCTTGAGCAATTGAAAATGCTCTGATTGGTTCCCTGCCTGGGCTACCACTCGCCATTTGTGAGAATCATTCCCTCAATAGAGTGATTTCACGTGAAGGCAATAAGCGTTAAGTGTAGTTCTGGCATGAAATTACCAGAATACGGAAAGATTGGTCAACACGGTCTGAGGCTTCGGTAGAAAATATACGGGGTCACGCAAAGAAACTCTCGGTACATTCTCTGCAGAGTTTCAATCGGACTTAATCCAACAGATTCAATGCAGGCAGGGCCATCGAGAGTGAACATTAGAAACAGTGTGTATTTTTGGATAACCCATTGGAGGTGCGTTTTTCGATTATTTTGAGAAATTTTCAAAATTCCTAGAAGAATTTTGCTTGTCTCGGTGTTTAGTAATTGTCAAGAACGTGATCTAGTGCCCTTTCAGGGCTTAGATTTAGGACTCAATTAACTGTAACGCACTCCTTGGTCGTGCTTTATAAGAACATCAAC
>DOCI01000030.1:23608-25005 GCA_003503535.1 Planctomycetaceae bacterium | reverse complement strand
TGACAAAATTGGCTTCATAGATGAGTTTAAACGCACCTTTCTATGATTGACCAACAAGAGATTCTCGACAATATCAAGGTGATGAAATTTGTCGGATGAACCAGACAGTAAGGAATTAACACGAGTTCCAAGACAATTAAATTAAGGAATGGAAATCAATTCCCCGGAGGTTCGGTCGCACTGGAAGCGGTTTTCGATTGTGAGCTCAATTTGTTTTCCATCTCGCTGTTTTCGGAGAGTAGCTTTTCAAAGCGGGCGTGCAGGTTGGCAAGTTCTCCGCGTAATTTTTGAACTTCAGCCAGAGCCGCGTTTCGCTTTTCCTCTGCGGCGTTCATTGTCGCGACCAGACCTTTGCTGTATTCATCCCCTGCTCCTTCGGGAGCCTGAGGATCTCCATTGAGCTCATTCATCCGATTTTGGAGAGCAGTCTTCGCAGCTGCCAGACTGTCCTGTTGAATGGAAAGGAATTGACGGCGATCGCTCAGTCGTTGCTCAACCGTTGTCATTTTGAGGAGCAGTTCACTGACCGATTTTCGCTTAGCAGGAGGGAGGGCATCACGAAAGCGCCACTTATTGTTAAAATTCCAGTTGTTGACTTCCCCTTCACGAGGTGTCCGTGACAACTGCAAGGCTGCTCGATTGACATCGACTTGAGTCACTCGAAACTCGCCTACGTAGCTCATTGTCCCATCGGCATTTTCCTGAAATGCATACATTTGTGGATACTGATCACCGGTAGCTGTTGTCTGAACAAGACCTTCGTTGCGTCCGATTCCAATGTTAATCAATCCCCGGGCAATATTTGGTGAGGCGGTGACTTCCACATCATTCCAGTGCCGTCCCCATCCGAGACGCGACAAGGTGATTTCTTCTTCAAGCTGATTCGCCTTATTTTCGACATCGGGCAATTTTGCCAGAGACGCTTCGTAATCGTCTCGGGCTTTCTCGACGCGACGATTCCATTCGTTTTGTTTATCGAGAGTTTTTGCCGTCAAAATGATCGCGGCTACCGCCAGGCAGAGCGTTAGAAAAGCAAAGATTTTTCCGGTAATGTGCATATCGAGTGCTCACGATTTGTCTGCAGTTGGAGCAAACACTCCACTGTTTGCCGTCGTTCAGACGCCAAAAGACTGTTATTACTGTATTTTCAACTGCAGATCACTGCAGAGGTTTCTGATCCTACTCACTCCACTATGTCAGGACGTGCCATTCCCATCAGGATATCGACACAATCCTCTATTATCTATGTCAGCATCTTATCCCATGATACGGAAGCAGAAAATCCCCGGTCAACATGAAAGCCTGTTACTTCGTGGCAGTCCTGCAGAATATTCGGGTTAATCCAGCTGGGAAACGGCAAAGAGTGGGAATCGTTCAACTTGTTCCCAAGGTCCTCC
>DOCI01000030.1:15087-23588 GCA_003503535.1 Planctomycetaceae bacterium | reverse complement strand
AAAAATTGTGCCCCTCACACAATCACATCCCGTTCAATCACAGACATCGATTTCCACTTCCCCTGCCGATACCGCCACCACATGCCAACGCCCACGCTGAACAGGTAAAATGTAACCACACTCCAGGTGCCGTAGAGATTTCCGTTCCACACATACCAGATGACCGCTGAGGGAATGATCAGGCAAAAAACACTGGCTAACAGGAAAAGCAGAAACGGGAACAGGGCATCGCCGGCTCCGCGAAGTGCGTATCCAAAGACAATCGCCAGGACATCGAACATTCCATAAATGGCTATGAATCGCATCAGGATGATGGCGGTCGCTTCAATCTCCGCGAATTCCTCACCAGCCGCGTAGGCTCGAAATGGGGCGATCAGCAATTTGGGTATCAGCAGATAAGCCACGCACCACAGGCCCATATAGGTGCATCCGAGTTGTAGTGCATGCCGGACGGTCGTATCTGCCAACTCCGGATTTTGTTCACCGACACGTCTTCCGACCAGCGTCATCACCGCAGTTCCCAGTCCCAACATCGGGATGAAGGCGAGGGAATTCAGATTGAACGCCAGATTCGTCGCCGCCAGTGCGGTTGTTCCGAGTTTACCAACGAAGAATAGAAATATCGTCAGGCCGAAAATGTCGACAAAAATCTGCAGTCCCATCGCCAGGCCGTAATACAACATGCGTTTACACAATTCGTAATCGAAGCCGAATTCTTCTCTGAGAGGATACTTCTTCCGCAAGGCTTCCAGCATTATTAAGCCTGTAAAGATCACACAGGCCAGACAGTTTGAAAAAACTGTTGCCAGAGCCGCCCCCCAGATTCCCAGTGCAGGGACTGAAGCAAAGCCGAAGATCAGCAGGCAATCGAATATCAGATTGATCGCGACCGCGAAAAGATTCACCCACATCACCACGGCTGTCTGACCCCGACCTGAGAAAAATCCAGAGAGCGAGGTCATCAGTAAAGCCGCAGGAGTTCCCAGGCAAAGTGTCGAAAAATAGGTGACTTCATCCTGTTGAACATCAGCAGGATGCCCGGCTAAGCCAAAGATGAACGGAGCCGCCAAAGCAAATAATGCCAGCAAAAAACCCAGGCTCAAGCACAACCAGACCGATTGCCACATCACATGGACAACGCGTTCCTTCCGCCCTGCCCCTTCGTACTGGGCGACAAAAGTGCCGGTGTAATTTGCCACGCCCATCGCAAAACTGATGATCGACCAGTTCAACATACTGGCAGGCATCGTCGCCGCCAGCGCACTGCTGGAGTACCAGGTGAGGAAAACCCGATCGATAAAGCTCATCACCGATTGCGAGCCAAAGCTGATCATCAACGGCAACGCAATCAACAACAGTTCCTGAGCGGAACCCGGTCGCGCTCGAGTCACTGGAGTGGACGAAGACATGAGAACAGTTTAAATATTTCCAGAATTTAGTTCAGGTTACGGTAATTGCCGCATGATCAATCAAATTTTGCATTTGAATGTTCCTATGTACCAAAGCTTATAACTATGGGTGTTTACAGATTTCGGTTTATCAAATTCTTCGAAATCTGCCATGATAAAAGTATTGGCAGATTCAATACCAATTTTTGCAGCTACTTCTATAACTTCGTCAAGATAATCATTTGAATAAGAGGCACCGTCTATTAATTCGAACAATTCGTGTGAGACACAGAAGTTATATTCCACCCAGTCATGATCATAATACGATTCATTTTGATCGGCTGCGAATTGGCTGATGGGTACCTCATCATTGTCATACTGTTCTTCCAGGTATGCAACGAGTTTTTCTTCTGAGTGGAATTGGCCAAGCCAGATATGAGCAGTTTCCATCGGCATCTTAAGATGTCCTTTTTTTACTTTAGCCTCATGCCAACACAGCTTGTAACTCCAAATTATACGTGGCGACGTTTTCGTGGTTCGAACGAGTCGAAATCTTCAAACGTATACTCAGGAATCATCCGATTGACGAGCATTTCGATGCGGGTCAACTCGCCTCCCTGATCTTGTGTCACAAAGGTGAAGGCTCGACCTTTGAAGTCTGATGAGAGCCGCCCGGCTCGTCCGACTCGGTGCACATAATCGTCAGAATGTTCAGGGATATCGTAATTGATGATGTGCGAAATTCCTCCGACATCAATCCCACGACCCACGATATCGGTCGCGATCAGCAGCCGGACTTTTCGATCACGAAAACTTTGCATGACACGATCCCGCTTCGCCTGAGGCAAGTCTCCATGTAAAGCCGCCACTTGTTTAATTCGGCTCTTAAATCGATTGTATAACTCATCGGCTTTACGACGTGTGCGACAAAAAACAATCGCCTGCTGGGGCTGTTCTTTCCGCAGCAGTTTGACCAGCAAACCTAGTTTGCGATGATTGTCGACGGTACAGAAAAACTGATCGACCGAATTGGAGGTGACATCTTTCACCGAAATATCAATGCGGATCGGATCGCGCATGAAGCGACTCGAGAGCCGTTCGACTTCAGGAGGCAATGTCGCCGAGAGCAATAATGTCTGACGATCTTTCGGGCAGTTTTTGAGGATGTATTCCATATCGGGTCGGAAGCCAATATCGAGCATGCGGTCGGCTTCATCGAGGACAACCGTTTTCAGTCCATCAAATGAAAGCGATTTTCGTTTGAACAAATCGATCACCCGCCCCGGCGTTCCAACAACAATGTCAACGCCCTGCTCAACCTGCTTCATCTGATTTCGCAACGGCCGCCCGCCGACAACCACGACGATATCAATATCATCTTTACAGAGCTTGCGTGTTTCTTCCGCCACCTGCTCGGAAAGTTCGCGCGTCGGGCACAGGACTAATGCCTGCGGATCCTGCGTCGGTTCTCCCAGGCGTTCAATCACAGGCAACATGAATGCCGCGGTTTTACCAGTTCCCGTTTGCGACTGGCCCAGACAATCGGCTCCGGTCACTGCCGGGGGAATGAACTTCTGCTGAATCTCGCTCGGATGAAGATATCCTACCGCTTCGAGATGCTTCACGGTCGATTTCTTCAAACCGAGATCTGCAAAGGTGCCAGCTGATTGATCGAAAAATACAGACTCCACGGGAAACTCCGCCTGACAGGCATTTTCAAAAATTGATTTAATATGAGTGCGCTTTTAGTCCCCTCTCCCTTTGGAAAAGGAAAGATGACGCTCCATTTAGTTTTTCATTTTTTCAGAGAACTTTTTACGGCTGCGCCGCCCCGAAAGAATCTTTCGGGGCCACCCAATTTGAGGCACAGCCTGACCTACAGCTTTTAACTCTCACCTTCGGCATTATCGTTCGATTTCCAATCGACTCGTTTGCCCAGAATTCGTTCCAGGTCGTCGGAGTCGATAATTTCTTTTTCGATGAGTGCTTCCGAAATTTCGTCCAGTTCTCGACGATGCTCGTTCAGTAGATTGGTCGCCTGATCCGAAGCCGCGAATAAGACCCGTTGAATTTCCTGATCCACCAGATGAGCCGTCGTATCGGAATACGATCGCATCTCGTGCATTTCTTTGCCGAGGAACGGATCCGACTCGGCATGTCGAAACGCAGCCGGGCCGATTGTTTCACTCATCCCCCAGTGGGAAACCATTTTCCGGGACAGATCCGTTGCGCGTTTTAAATCATCAGATGCATTCGCAGTATATTCATTAAAGACCAGTTTCTCAGCGGCACGTCCACCCAGGAGCATTGCCAACTGTTGATGCAATCGCTGTTCGCCCACACTGTGACGTTCTTCATCCGGACGTAACTGAGTCACGCCCAAAGCGCGCCCGCGAGGAACGATGGTTACTTTATGAACCGGATCCAGTTCCGGCGAGAACCACGCCACCAGTGCGTGACCGGCTTCGTGATAGGCGGTCATTTTCTTCTCTTTGTCCGAAAGGACATCTTCTCGTTTGATACCCATTAACACTCGATCGGCGGCTGCTTCAAAATCTTCCATCATCACTTTGCTTTTGCCGGTGCGAGTCGCGTGCAGAGCGGCTTCGTTGACGAGGTTTTTCAGGTCTGCTCCTGAATATCCAATTGTGCTGCCGGCGACTCGCTCCAGATTCACATCATCAGCCAGCGGAACCTTGCGGCTGTGAACTTTCAGAATGCCGAGCCGACCTTCTTTTGTTGGCAGGTCGACCACAATATGTCGATCGAATCGTCCGGGACGAGTCAACGCTTTATCGAGAACATCGGGACGGTTTGTCGCCGCAATCACGATGACGGCATCGTTCTGAGAAAAACCGTCCATCTCGCTGAGGATCTGATTGAGTGTCTGTTCGCGTTCATCATGCCCGCCACCGTAACCGGCTCCCCGCATCCGTCCGACGGCATCAATTTCATCGATGAAGACAATACAGGGCGAATGTTCTTTGGCGATGCGGAACAAATCCCGCACTCGGCTGGCGCCGACACCGACAAACATCTGAATGAACTCGGAACCATTGATGCTGTAAAACGGTACTTCCGCTTCCCCGGCAGTTGCTCGGGCAAGCAATGTTTTTCCAGTACCCGGCGAGCCCATCAGGAGCACACCTTTGGGGATCTGAGCTCCGAGCCGTTGAAACTTCGCAGGGTTTTTGAGGAACTCAACCACTTCCTGAAGCTCAGTTTTGGGATTTTCCATCCCCGCAACTTCATCGAAGGTTGTCAGTTTGTCAGACGGTTTGAACTCCCGAGCAGGGCTTTTCGTGAAGCTGCCGAACATCCCGGAAGACATCGGATCCGCCGAGCGTCGCATCATTGTCAGGAAGAACAGCATCAGCAGCAATGTGCCGCCGAGCATGATCAGCATTTGAGTGCCAAAGGAAATCTGGGTCGTCACATCTTTGTAATTTTCAGTTCCAGAAGCTGCCAGCGCTTCCAGAAGTCGATCACTTTCGAGATGAGGAATTTGTGTATAGAACATCTCTTCGAGAGGCTTGGCTTCTTTATCGGTTTCCTTTTCTGGGTTCTCAGGAACTTTCTTCCATTTTCCGGCCAGAACATTCCCTTCAAACACAACATCGGTCACATTGTCGTCTTGAAGCTGCTTCCAGAAGAAACCGTAGTCGACTTTTGAGCCTTCGCGACCATTATTGGCAGCCCAGATAATCAGAAAGGCGATACCGACAAGCAAAATCAGCGACCAGGGCATTCTTTGCTGTTTGCCGGATTTACTGGCGGACTCATTCGAAGGACTACTGGTTTTCTTCAAACCTTCCTGCAAAGGCCCCTGCTGATCTCGGACATCAGGTTCTGGAGGCAGGTTGGATCCCTCGGGTGTAATATCGTTCATCCGGTCTTCGTTTCTACTGCTCGTTGATAGTCTATGTTCGTTGTTCGGAATGCATGCTGCTTCTGAGGCACGGTATAATTCACTCGAATCTACTCTGCTTAATCCGCTAATCCATACCGAATAATGCAGTACAGGGCCTGAAAGCCATCTTTCCAGCCAATTTTCTTGCCTTGATCGTATGTCCGCCCTGAATAGCTGATCGACATCTCATAAATCCGATGATTTCGACGAGCGATTCTCGCGGTGATTTCCGGCTCAAAGCCAAACCGGTTCTGCTGCAGTTTCGGCGCGATCTCCTGCAGCACTTCCTTGCGGAACACCTTGTAACAGGTTTCCATGTCCGTCAAATTCAAATTGGTAAAACAGTTGGAGAGCTGAGTTAAAAAATTATTCCCCAAATAATGCCAGTAGTAAAGCACCCGATGTGGCTGATCGCCCAAGAAGCGGCTGCCGTAAACGACATCGGCTTTCCCTTCGACAATTGGCTTGATCAGCCGGGGATACTCGTGAGGATTATACTCCATGTCGGCATCCTGAATGATGACGATATCTCCCGAGGCTCTTAAAAATCCCGTCCGCAAAGCCGCCCCCTTGCCCTGATTCTTCTCATGATAGGCAAACACAAAGCAGTTCCGCGGATCCCGTTCTCCTTCTGCCTGGGCTTTCTCCATCTCCTGCAGTAAATCCCGAGTCCCATCCTTCGAGCAGTCATCCACCAGAATGATCTCTTTATTGATGGGGACTTCCTGAATCTTTTCCAGAATCAGGTGTAATGTCTCGCACTCATTATAGACAGGAACGACCACGCTCAGGAGCAGCGTTTCAGGGATTGCGTAAAATCCCATCTGCTCACAGGCGGCTTTACCCAGAACACTCTGTAATTGTTCCAGCCAACTCTCCGTAAACTGTGTGCCAACACTGCTTAAACTGGTATCTGACATTCTGACGTCTTTATTTCCTGTGCGATTGACGAATCCTGTTCTCTGCTCAATCCACTGTCGAGCGGTCTGCACAATTTGAACTCAAATTCATGAGAGATTGAACAGTATCGTAAGTCGAAGCGTGTCGACAAACAACTATCAGCCAACACTTTAAGTGTAAAAACCACCTCTGACGCACAGGCTTCCAGCCTGTCTTCCCATGATCACATCCCTAATCTACCCCGGTCGCTGGGGTCGCAGCGCAGCGAAGCCCTCAGAAATTCAATGAAATTAGCTCGTATGTTTCATGATGATTATGTGTCGGGTTGTGAAAAATGTGATAGATGAACCGAACCCACCTGAGTCATAACTGACTCGGCTCGCCTTAAACATCATGTCCAATGCGACTTCTCTTCATCCGGATCCGTCGTCGCATCCAGTACCGCGAGTTCTTCGGGGGGAAATATACGATCCAACAGGCTTCGAACGGGCACCAGGAACGCAATGAAGATCGGAAACGTTAACCGCATCCACTTGTAGGGACTCAAATTAATCAGGCACAACACGATCAGGCACAATAGCTGGACGAGTGTAAACATATGAATCAATCGAATTGGAACCCGGCGAATGTAGTGAGTTCGCGGGTAGAGTGACGAATCCATCAGCCACAGGCTCAACCGCTCGATAAACTGATTCCCCAGCAGCGAAACCACGCCCATATACAAAAACAGCCCGAAGAGAACGGCCATCGGTGTATAAGCCAGAATATTCAAGGCCAACAATGACAGCCCAATCAACGCATGAATCGCAAATGCGGTCAATCGATTCTCTTCCACGTGAATGAAGCGTTCCTTCTTCTCTCCCGAATTGGAAATTTGTTCCTCCACCGTTGCCAGTCCGCGCACATGCGCCAGAGACCGGACCGTCGCAGCGACCAGCCAGGGTAACCCGAACAGTGAACAAATCAGGACAAGCACCGCCAACACCAGCAAATCCAGATGATAAGCCGCCCCTTTTTTCAATTTGAGATCTGGCCCATTAATCAGTCGCCCGGTCACATTCTGCACGAGAAAAATCAGCACCGCCGCCAGAATAGCTGGCAGGATCGCCAACATTTTCAGATTGAACGGCAACGTGCTTCCATCAATAATCCACGACCTCGGATCGCCCGTTTCGGGATTCACCATTGTCGGTTGAATGGCAGCGGGAACCGCCAGCTGATCGAGCGGAATTTCTCCCCGAAACGCAAACCCAATGCAAGCTGTAGCGGCTATCGCAATGGTCGGCCCGAAGTCGGAAAGAAATTCACGCATCCACGGCATCAAATACCGACTGCGTCGAAACCGGGACAAATTGAAGGCAATCATCGCCGTCCCGACTGCCAGTATCAGCGAGAGAAACGCTTTATCATGATTCACCGAACTGTCCGCAAAGCTCTCCTGAAAGATCATAGCGAGCGCTTTGACCGCTTCATAAATGAAGATCAGCGACATCAACACCGAAAAGACATCGTCACTGAATCGTGTGAAATACCGCATCAATACGGAAGCATCGCTCGCACAGAGGATCAGCAGAATGAGAGCTGTCCAGAAGCCGATCCACTGATACATCGGCAGAAACGGAATCGAAAGGTCGACGCACATCTGGTACAGAATGCCCGTAAACACGAGCATCGGACCAACTCCACCCAGCAGAATTAATGGTTGCCCCGAGAAGATCGCGTAAATCATCCCCCCGGCTGCGGTCGCGATCAGCATTTCGACCACGCCGATCTGCTGACTCGTAATTGCTCCCATAATCCCGCCAAACGTCACCGCTGGTGCCAGACAGGCAAAGAACAAAAACACAGTCGCTGCCGCCGATTTACTGCTCCAGCCCCGCGTCCAGTCATCCCGATAATGGGGCCAGCGCCGTTTGAAATCATTCCAGACACCCCCGAATGGCTTGCCTGAAAATTTCAGTTCTTCTTCCGCTTTCTTGACCGCTTCAGGAATGATGGGTGTATTGCGGAGATGAAAACGTTCGAGTGAATCGAGGACATTTTTACGTGACCGCGACTGCTGCAAGTCGTATCGAAATTCTTCGTCCGACATCAATCGCGCGATCGAAGTCAGTGTATCGAGATGTTCGGCTGCAAATCCGGTGGGGCCCAATAGAATAAAAAAGAACCGCGTCGGTACACCATCGGGAGCCCCGAGATTCAGCGGGCGTTTTAAACGGACAAAAAAGACTCTGGGCTGTTCGATCTCGGGCACATACGCATGAGGTATTGCGACCGCCTGTCCAATCGCCGTCGAGACCCCG
>DOCI01000030.1:12795-14947 GCA_003503535.1 Planctomycetaceae bacterium | reverse complement strand
CCCGTCGAGACCGCTTTTTCCCGAGTCAACAACGCTTGTTGAATCACATCGCGATGCTCTTTTGCAATCAGATCCCGAGAGATGAGATGATCGAGAGACAACTCAAAAACTTCATTCAGCGAGTCCGCTTCCATATCAAGCAGAAACGCATCATCATTCAGGGCGTTGGCCAGAAATTGCATATAGAAGAATTTAGGTTAGAGAGGAGGGGTTAATGCTGAGAGTCTGAGCGAGATTGAGAATTGAAATACTCTCACCTCTCATCTCTCATCACTAATCTATTCAAATAAAGCATGCGTCCACAAGGTTATATCTTGAGTGGTGGGAAAAGTCTTCGTTTTGGTAGCGATAAAGCCCGCCACAAAACAAATTCACAATCGTTGATCGAAAATCTCGATCAGAAACTTTCGCACTGGACCGGTCAAAAATCGATCGCTGTCGCAGATCGTTCCGACAAATACCTCGACCTCAACATTCCTACAATCGCCGATATCCATCCAGAAGCAGGCCCGCTTGCCGGTCTGCATGCCGCTTTGACTCATTCACAGAAAACAACGCAGGATTTTTGGATTGTCCTCATCAGCTGCGACATGACCGAACTCAAACCCGACTGGCTCGACATCCTCTGGGAACGAGCTCAACAAAGTGAAGGTGCACTTTCTATTCACTTCATGGAAGGGAACTCAAAAATATCTGAAACTCGCCTACACCCTTTCCCAGGCTGCTATCACATCTCACTGATTCCTATCCTGGAAACTCGACTGGCCACTCAACAGCGTTCGTTTTTCAAACTCTTTCAGCAACTGAGTCAGAAATGCCATTCGCTCCCGATCCCTGAAAACTGGCCGAAAATCCCTCAAATCAATACACCACAGGAATCCCTCGACTGGCAAAATTCACTAGATCATGATGAGCCGAGCCAGTCATGACTCGGGACTTATCAAGATGAATGCGCGAAGGATTCATCACTTTTTCTCCTTGAGGCAGTGCCTGACCAACAAGTAATAATGCGGGGGTTCGTTCGACGATCCTGTTTCAATCCATGCTTTCCCCTCACTGACGCTTCGGGTTAAGATGCAGCTATCAATTCCCAGATTGAAACATCCGTTGGGAACGTATAGCGTGCTCTACAGGTCTTAATCCATAAATAGGTAGACCCAGATTTTTTTAAACCTTTGACTTCGAGAAACCCTTGCAAATCATCGGCATCAGTCTCGTTGAACACGAAAATTGTTATGTTGTGGGCATTCGTCCGGAAGGGGCCGTGCTGGCTGGTTTCGCCGAGTTCCCCGGCGGTAAGCAACTCCTTCCTGAAAATACATCCGAGACCGCCATTCGGGAATGTCGAGAGGAAACCGGTTTGCTAGTCGAAGCGCTTAGGCTGCTCCACCAGGAACAATTTACGTACGAACATGGCGAGGTTCTGCTCGACTTCTGGCACTGCAAGCTGGTCGACGGTCAATCTCCCGACTCCTTACAGGCACCTTGGAAGTGGATCCCAAGAAATGAATTAGACTCCTATTCTTTCCCCCCGGCCAACGCTGTCGTTCTTGAACAGATTCGCATATCCACTCCAGTTGACTAACTACACATGACAAAGCAAACTCCAATCCTGAACGTCGTACTCTTTGAACCCGAAATTCCTCAAAACACGGGAAACATCGGTCGCTCCTGCGTAGCCGTCGGTGCTAAACTCTGGCTCATCCGTCCGCTCGGTTTCGAGCTGGACGCCAAACACCTTCGTCGAGCCGGGATTGATTATTGGCAATATCTCAATTGGGACGTTGTCGATTCGTGGCAGGAACTTCGCCAGCAATTGCCGGATCGAAACGTCTGGTGTCTGACCAAATTCGGCACTCGCACTCCCTGGGAAGCTCAGTTTGCTCACGGAGATATTCTCCTGTTCGGAAAAGAGAGCGCCGGTCTGCCCGACGAAATTCGTAGCGAATATTCCGAGAACTGCCTGTGATAACCGATGCACCCGGAAGTTCGCAGCCTCAATTTGGCCAGCACCGCCAACACGATTATGTACGAAGCGGTCCGTCAGTTTGGCGGCTTGCCTGATTTGTAAGGGGACAGACAGGATTGATCTTGACGGGCGAGTCAGGATCGGACGTAATAAGGATGCCTATCTTAACCCGATGCGTCAGCG
>DOCI01000030.1:3469-12634 GCA_003503535.1 Planctomycetaceae bacterium | reverse complement strand
GGGACGGCTCTGCATGACTTAGAACGCATTCGGTTTAAGCGGATCGCGTTGACGTCAACAATTCAAGGTGTTTTTGCATCGCCAGCCGCTGCAGTAAAAGTAGACTTGGTCCAGGCCAATTCCAAACAGGATGTTAACAATGACTCACACAATCCGAACGCTTTTCTGCGGAGTCTGCCTCTTCCTGGTGATTTCATCAACCAGCCTTTCCGCCGATGAAAAACCGCCCATAGAGAAAACGGAAGCGCAAACCGCAGCCGCGCAGAAGAGTTTTGAACTTGGCAAATCTGCGATGGAGCTGGAGGACTTTGAAACTGCCATCGAACATTTTGAAGCAGCCGTCAAAGTAGAAGCGGAAAACGGTGAGTATCATCACGCCCTCGGACTGGCATACATGGCCAACCGCAATGCGAATGCAGGTTGGTATCACTTTCGCATGGCTGTCCGATACGCCCCGAAAAACGAAGCGGCTGTGATGGACTTCCTCCGCACCTGGAAATTTCTGGATGATCGCGGCCTCTTCAGCGTTGGTACGACTGCAGACACAATCATGAACGTTTTGGGCAAGCCAGATCAATTCGAGCAGAATGGCATCCAGAGCCGCGCCATCTACGGATTCATGTCCATCAACATGATCAACCAGCAGGTCTTTTCCATTCTCGACTTACGTAATCTTCCCGAAGGTGGATTACGCAGCGAAGATGGTCTCGCGTTTTCACTTCCTGAAGGCTGGCGCGTTGCCTATCGAATATTATCTTTCGAACAGGGCAACACAGAATTTACCAAAGGTGAGGAAACGATTCAAAACTGGACCGAACTCTTTTCCAGCCAGCGATTCATCGGAATTGTTGAAGAGCAATCGGCAAAAAAAATGATGGAAATCATCCGCGAAAGCCTGACCGGTTCCTTCAAAGAGGTGGAATTTGATGTGCTCAATGAAACCCCGGACGATGTGCTCTTCTTCTGGAGAATCAAGGAAACCGATGAGCACCCATCGCAATACGAAATGGTCCGCATCGTGAAAGGCAAAAGCGATATTCATCGAATTGCCTATACGAAAAAAGCCGATCAGAAAGACGAAGAGAACATCGAACTCTGGACCGAAACCCTCCGATCAGCCCGGTTAATGACTGCAGAAGAACTCCGAAAATATCAACAGCAGGCCGCCCTGGAACATGAGATACTTCAGGCGACTCGTTTTCAATTACAAAAGCAGGAAGAGTATATTCGGGATGGAAACATCGAAGAATTGAAGAAATTTATCCTGCCTGAAAAACAAAACGAAATTACGCCTGAGCTACTCAAGAAAATCGACAGCATAAATTTCTCAATTGATGAACAAACGATGGTGAAGCGTGTTGAACTGAAAGAAGAAGACGGCAAACGCAAAGCACGGATTTTCAATTCCAAAGACGAACAGGTCCTCACACTCATCGAAGAAGACAACACCTGGTACGCTACCGAACTCTGGTTTGTTAAACTCGCAGGAAAGCCATAATTCCGTAGGACAGGCTTCCAGCCTGTCAAAATGTGCGTTCCACGCTAGTTGACGTCAGACAGTGCCAGACCTGCAGATTGAGAATCCATTTGAAAATGTTTTAGAATGCCAAGTGAAATCGAAACATATCTCTACCGTGGATTAGGCGTTCATGGTGTTTACATTGCAACATTCCAAGAATCATCGATTGAACTAATGATTGCACCTTTTGAGGAGGAATCCAACAAGTTATTCGTCGAATTTCAAAATTCACGTTTAGTATATATTGATGGCTCTTACTCAGATTCTGATGACGATTGGGAGTTGCCTTGGGATATCATTGCATTTGATTGTAGACAGTCAGGCAAGCAATGGGAGTTCATCCTTCATTCGGATGTAATGGAGTTCACATTCATTGCAGATTGGCCAACAGTAAGCCCAAAAAAACACGCTTGAACGTGGGGTTCTATTAATTTGAAATCAGTAGGATAGCCCTGAAAGATTCTTTCAGGGCGGCGAAGCCGCAAGAACGCGGTGAGAAAATTCCATCATCCAACTGCAGTCCTCTTGTGGACTTCGTCCACCCAGATAGCGGAGCTATCTGGGCAACCCGTTGCAACTCACTTCGAAATCGCAACGCGCATAATCTCAGCTGCCGTCCACTCTTCCGTAGGACGAATCTCTTTCAATCGCCCCCGCGCCATCACACCAATTCGATCACACACCGCCTGCAACTCCGGCAGGTACGAACTGATAAACAACACCGCTTTTCCCTGAGCCGCGCACTCGCCCATCAGCCGATAGATTTCCGATTTCGTTCGGACATCAATGCCACGTGTGGGCTCATCGAGAATTAATAAATCGGCCTGCTGATGCAATACGCGTGCGATCGCGACCTTCTGCTGATTGCCCCCCGAAAGTGCCTGAATCGTCTGCTCGGGAGATTCCGCTTTGACATTCAGACGATTCATCCACTCGCGAGCAGATTTTTTCTGAGAGGTCAAATTCACCACACCGAACCGCGCATAGTCTTCCAGTCGTGATAATGTCAGGTTGTCAGCAATCGAACGATTTTGGGCGAGCCCTTCTGTTTTTCGGTCTTCCGAAACCATCCCCATCCCCGCTCGAATCCGAGCCCGCGGATTTGGAGCCGGTTGGATCTCTTCAATTTTGACAGTCCCCGACTTCACTGGATCCAATCCATACAGACACCGCGCCAACTCCGTTCGCCCGGCTCCGACCAGACCCGCCAGACCGACAATCTCTCCGCGACGAATCTGCAGCGAAACATCGACCGGCTTCTCTGAGCCGGTAAGACTGGTTAGATCCAGCAAGAGTTCGCCCTGCTCATGAGGCACTGTCGGAAACAATTCTTCAAGTTCTCGGCCAATCATCAGATGCACGATCTGATCATCGCTCGCCTCATCCAGCTTGCCAGCTCCCACACTTTGACCATCTCTAAGTATCACATAGTCATCGCACAGTTCTCGAATTTCTTCCAGAAAATGACTGATGTAAACCAGACCCAATCCACGTTCTTTCAGGATGCGTATTACCTTGAACAACTGCTGCACATCTTCAGACGTCAAAGAACTCGTCGGCTCGTCAAAAATCACAATCTTCGATTGATTGACCAAGGCCCGCGCAATTTCCACCAACTGTTGAGAAGCGGGAGACAGCAGGCGCGCCGGTATCGTTAGCGGAAACTGATCCAATCCAAGCAGGCGAAGAGCCTCCTGCATCCGCTCTCGCTGAGCCTTACGATCGAGCAATCCAAACCGGGACGACTCGCAGCCGAGCATCAAATTGTCTTCCAGACTCAAGTCAGGAGCGATCGTCAACTCCTGATAAATCATGCTCACACCCGCCAGTCGAGCAGAGTGTGGGTCGGCTGGTTCGTAAGCCTGCTGCTCCAGACTCATTTGTCCGGAATCGGGTTTGATCGAACCACTTAAAATCCGCATCAAGGTACTCTTGCCCGCTCCATTTTCCCCAATCAAAGCCAGCACCTGGCCAGGCTGCACATCAATCGCGACATCGTCTAATGCGATGGTTGCTCCAAACCGTTTCGTGATTCCCGACATACTCAGAATGGAGGATGTGCTGACTGACATAATCGAAACAGTTTCAGAAAATGAGTGCTTGTGCTGAATTGGGAAAAGCGGAAATCGCTCCGATGAATCATAACCCGAAGTGTCAGCGAGGGGAAAGTGTTGCTTTTACGAACCCTATGTTCAGGCGTAAAAAAAGAGACACCCACAGGCGTCTCTTTTATGAATTCGAATCTGATAAGACAAAACTTTCAGAAATCCGATTTATTCTTAGTACTGACGAATTACACCAGAGACGACACCCATAATTTCGACATTGTTCGAGTAGATAGGTTGCATAGTGGAATTGGCAGGTTCAAGGCGAATCCGGTTTGGTTCTTTGAAGAAACGCTTCAATGTCGCTTCTGTGCCATCAACCAGAGCGACAACAATATCTCCGTCGTTGCAATTGGTGGTTCGTTCGACGACAACATAGTCTCCTTCAGCAATATGATCTTCGATCATCGAATCGCCTTTAACGCGGAGACAAAATTGATCCTGGTCGTTGAACAATCCGGAAAAGTCAATTGTTTCCTGATCTTCGACAGCCAGAACCGGACTTCCCGCTGCAATCTGACCAGCCAGTTTCATGGTTGTGGATCGCATTTGAGAGTGATCCGTCAACTGAATTGCGCGGGACATGTGTGATTCCCGAGTAATCAATCCCTTGCGTTCCAGTGCCTTCAGATGGCACATAACTCCATTGGGGGAACGAATTCCAAAGTGATTCCCAATCTCACGGACAGTGGGACCGTAGCCTCGGTTCACAATTTTTTCTTTTAAGAAATCGTAAATGGCTGATTGGCGTTCTGTAAGCGGTGGATGGCTTTTTTCTATCATGGTTTCATCCTTTAAAGATGTTTGGCCCAGTTAATTTGGATTATTGGTAGGAAGCAGAGCGTATAGTCAGGTCTTCTCGGTATGTTGAAAGCCTGACAACCGGTAATATTACCAATATACCACTGTCTATTGCTGAGGACAAGTACCACATCCACGCAAATGCAGGCATATCCCTGCATTTATAGTCAAGATTGGGCAATAATTGAGACTAAATCACCTAATTTCTCAAAATTATTAAACAATTGTGCGCATTATGCCACAAAAGACCAGTAATTATGCACAATGTGGTGCCTGATTATTTTATGAAAAATTTTAAAAATTCAAAAAATAAAACGAATATAATCATCAGAAATTCATTTTAAGAAAAAAATCTTGTTTCAGAATTGAATGTAAGGACCTGGATTGACAGTTTCGAGTCCATCAGAATTTGCCTGTTTCGTCCACAAAAAAACCCGAGCCGGAATTGGCTCGGGTGGTGATTTCATTTTGTGGATGTCGACATCGCATTAATTCTCAGCGGTAATAGATTTTTGTGTAGGCAATTTTGAGAGTTGTTCTACAGAAAGAGCTGTTGCACGAACAATCCCATCCGCATCGACCAGCCAGTAGCTGGGAGCCTCGCTCACACCGAATTGCTTCGCAAAAGGCTGGTTGGCTCCACGGAGATCAGCGAGAGGATAGAAGATGTGCTGTCCGGGAACGTCGTGGCTCGACAGAAAATCCTGAAAGTTTTGCGGTTCAGAATCCAGATTGATGCCAATTACTGCATAGCCTTCGTTATTTGTTAACTGGTTCAGAACGTCGAGATGGTTCACAAATTCATGTGACTTTGAAGACCAGAAGGCAACAATGACATGCTGACCCGCATATTCTTTGAGTGTGATGGTTTTGCCGTCAATCGACGGCCCCTCAATTGTCAGCTTTCGATTGACCAGACTGACTCGTCGCAAAGAAGCTTCAATTCGTTCTTTGAAAGGTGTCTCCGGAAAGGTCTGTTGAATAACAGTGTAACATTCTATGGCAGGCAGAATAATGTTTCGTTCTTCACACAGTTCTGCGGCGGAAATCAATTGAACAATGGCCCGGGCTTCTTCATTTCGGAAATTGGTTGCGAACAATTTGGCCTGACGGACATGCTCACTCAACCAGGGAGAATCGGCTTCATTTCGCAACGCCAATTTTTCCGCCAGTCGAACAATGGTTCCTGACGCGATGACGGCCGCTACGGAATCCGGTTGTTGTTTCGCCAGCAAAGCGGCATCGTTGTACAACTCCTGCAATGCCGCTTCGTCGCCTTGTAATGCCAACTGGAAGCGAGCTTCCATCAACGAATGGACGGCGGCATTGAACTGGGGAACCTGATCAGGTTCATCGTAAGATATGGAAATCGCATGTGAGGCCAGTGAGACAATTCTCTGATTGTTTTCACGAATCCGCACCAGCCGAGTACTCTCGGGCACTTCCGAATCCTCACTGATCAAAGCCTCCGATTCCGTCATTAATGCTGAGATTTGCTCGAGGTCCCATTCAGCTGTTCCAGAAGTCACCGGGACTTTTTCGGCCGGCAAACGCCGTATTAATTCCAGTGAAGCGGTCTGAATTTCCGGTCCGAGTTCCGTTTGAGTCGCCGGACGAATCGTCAATGCAGGGACGGTCGCCTGTGTTTGTGGATTCTCAGACGAATTCTCGATACGGCCAAAGAGTTGATGATCCTCAGGCCCCAGCTGGACAATATTTGGAGCCGACTTGAGAGTCTTTTCCGGTTCCTGTTCGGAAATGGTTTCTGATTGTCCACATCCCGAGGCAACCACGATCAGACCCATCAGGCAGAATGTATGAGTAATTCCAAATGAAGCCCTTCGAAATGAAGGGCTTAGATTCGTTGGTTTCATTACCAGATTCAATGCTGCCTGAACCATTGCTGTATATCCTGTTTCTGAACGCGTAATATGCCGTTCGTAATAGGCTTTGTCGATAAAATGAGATCATCGACGCTTCCTCGGGTATTGTAATTCCGGGGTTTTTATGTGAAATTCCGAATACAGGTCAAGATGAGTCTAAGTAATATATTCTGATGTTTAGTTCGCAGTTGAGTGATGATTTCAAAAAATAGTCGCCTCCAGGGGCGTTAATTGTCGTCGACCTCGTCTATTATCAAGGGGTTTTCTTCTATTATCATGTTCTCGAAAATAACATAAACGCCATGTCAGCAGTCCCAGTGGAGTCAAACTCCCTTTCATTCTGGCAGTCCGCACTGCAAAAACAGATCTTTCGTGTTTTGGGCCAATTGAAGCATGGCCGGGTGATTATCGAGTCTGGTGATCAACGCGAGGCATTCGGCACACTCGGAAAAGACCATCTCGAAGTGGTCATTCGTGTCGAGAATTCCCAGCTGTATCGTCGGATGGCCTGGGAAGGGAGCCTGGGAGCGGCAGAGTCGTTTTTGCAGGGAGAATGGACCTGCGATAATCTCGTCAATTTTTTTCGTATCCTTTGCAGAAATATGGATCATCTGGCCAGCCTCGACTCCGGCTGGTCAAAGCTGATGACAACCGTAGCCACGTGGGGACATCGGAAAAATCGGAATGACAAATCCGGCAGTCAACGAAATATCGCAGCCCATTACGACCTGAGCAACGATTTCTTCAAGCTCTTCCTCGACGAAACCATGATGTATTCCTCGGCTTACTATGCTCAGGAGGACATGCAACTTTCGGAAGCTTCGCTTGCGAAACTCGATTTGATCTGTCAGAAACTCGATCTGAAACCTGAAGATCATGTCCTCGAAATTGGTACAGGCTGGGGTGGATTTGCTCAATACGCCGTCGAAAACTACGGCTGCCGCGTCACCACCACAACCATTTCCACTCAACAGCACGACTATGCAAAACAGCGAATCGAAAACGCAGGCTTGACCGATCGTGTCACATTATTGAAAACCGACTACCGTGATTTGTCCGGTCAATACGATAAACTCGTTTCCATCGAAATGATCGAGGCGGTCGGAGCAGAATTTCTGCCCACATATTTCGAGAAATGTGAATCCCTTCTCAAACCGGGCGGTTCGATGCTCATTCAAAGCATTCTCATGCCCGACCAACGCTATGATCGCTATTGCCGTTCGGTCGACTTCATTCAGAAGTACATTTTCCCTGGTGGACACCTCCCCTCGATCTCAGCAGTGCAACAGGCTCTTTCAGCCTCCACACAACTTCGATTGGTCGCTTTCGAAGAATTCGCAGAATCGTATGCGAGAACATTACGCGAATGGCGAAAGACGTTCTTCGATAAAATCGATCAGGTCCGCAACCACGGCTTCGATGACCGCTTCATCCGCATGTGGGATTACTACCTCTGCTACTGCGAAGGTGCATTCCTCGAACATGCCACCAGCGTCGGACAATTTGTCTGGATTAAAGCGGAGTATTGAACCGCCTGCCGTTCAATAAATCTTATTGTACTGAGCGGTGATTTCGGTTTCGAACGTTCGATTCAATCCGCCCTGCAATGGAACGGCTACGCCGAGGCTGAATGTGGATCGATTGCTGAATTGAATCGTTGTGCCGAAGGTGGCGTTGATGATATCCATGCGGTTGGCGGTGTTGCCGATGCGAATCGGGTCTTCTTGAATCACCGGTTGAGGCACACTCGGATTGGGATCGCGATTGGCCAGCAGAACGGGCTCGCCCAGGAATGTGGAATTGGCTTCGAAGATATCTGCATCCTGTAAAGTTGAAGTCCAGTGCAGTTCCATCAGGCCAGCCAGTCCGGTTACGCGGCGAGCTGCTGGGTTGCGATAAAACCAGTAGCCTCCTCCGATGTCGAGGTTCATCAGCATCTGATCGCGAATCTTGCCTTCCGATTGCGATGAGGAAACAAAGGGATCGCGTGTGGTTGTTCCAGAGCCGTTATTGATAATCAGGAAGCGGGCGAAGTTCGTTTGCTGAAATTCGACAGTGTCTTGTCCCAAAGGGAAGTCGAGCTGAAAGAAACCGTTGAAAAATGTGCGATCGGTAGGCGTTGCTGCCAGAGACAGATAGGGAGACAATCCGATCGTTTGATTCTTGACACGAATATCCCGTGACCGCAAGACATCAGCTAAGGGAGCCACGCCATTCTGAAAAACTCGAATTGTGGGGTCTGGGAATCCATCGACAATCGAGATATTCGAGTCGGAAGCGGTCGGCAATTGCAGTCCAAAACCGGAGGAGAAAACGATACGATCCGAGGACCACGCCACCGATTTGAAAATCAGCTGCATATCCTTCATGGCAAAGTTGCCATTGCCGAGGGTTCCACCAAAAGGCGAAACCAGATCGGCTCGCGTGTAGTCATCATTGACAACCTGCGAAGCGGTCAGATCGAGATCGGAATTGACTGAGCGAGCAAAAGGCATCCGCATTTCGATGGACGCTCGATTATCCCAGAAGGTCGATTCAAATCCGAAGTTGATCAGATTCACATTATAATCGCGTTTGGCTTCGCGGATTTCCTGATTTCTCAGAACTCGCGTCAAATCGAAACCGAAGATGAGATCGTCATTATTGTCGATATAAGAATACTGAGGGATGACCGCTGTTCCCTGTGAGTTGGAGCCGGGATCAAAACGGACACCAAACTGCCCCAAATCTCCCGGGGGAAACTGGTCATTCAATTCATCGATCTGGCTGGCGGGAATCTCAAACTGGAATTGTCCAAACTGAGGGTCAGGACTCAGAAACTGGACACCGGAAGGCAAAGTCAGCCCGGGAGGCAATC
>DOCI01000030.1:373-3327 GCA_003503535.1 Planctomycetaceae bacterium | reverse complement strand
CAGCCAATATCGGCAGCGGCAATGACACCGGGGAAAACGGGATCGCCGAAGGGTTCAAGACCGGTAATCGTTGCCGCATCGCTGAAATAGTTGTAGCGAATGCTGATGCGGTTGCGGGGAAGAGCCGAGTTGTTCTCTGCCACTTTCGGATTGCGGCTCCGCAGTGTTCCGTTGGCTTCGGTTCCGGCGATATCTCCGGCCAGGTTATAAGGAAACGAAAAGCTCTGATTGGCACGCAAAAGGTCACCCAGCATAAACGGCATGCTGGAAAGTTGTTCGTATTCCTCACTGGCCTGCGGTTGATTGTCTGTAGTGTCATTATCGTTGGTCTGTGCATTTGGTTGAACCGCAGCAGCTGCGACTTCGGGAGCAACAGGCAAATTCTCGATCTCTGTAGTCAGATTTCCAGCATCTGGTCGTGGCAGTACAAGAGGAGCAGTCGATGGGGATGTCCCGGGCTGACTGGGTGTCGAATTCTGATTCTGCGCAAAACCGACACGACTGAATGCCAAAATTGGCAGCAGTAAAAGCAGTGTCAGCTTTGAGAGAAACAAAATCTTCGACATTCTTGTCCTTCAGCGCGCACAGAGAGCCCGGTTTCCTTATCTGAGTATCGGATGAAGGCGAGATAAGCCGTGAAGCGAGATTACACAATCGATTCAGTTTGCCTATTTCTCCAAGGTGTCCTGCTTATCTTTCAGTTTTCTGAAATCAGGATTTTCTGGAAAGTCTTTGGTCAGTTGAGCGAGAATTTCCGAACTTTCATTTCGAAGTGCATCAGCTCGTTCGGGATCGGAGTCCTGGATCAACTTTGCCAGAGACGATAAAGAGACTGCCAAATCGCGATGCTCATTCGGCGTTTCCGTGAGAGACTGGCCATCCACAATCAAACGCAATTGCTCGATGGCGGCTTCAAGTGTCGTAATGGCCGATTCGAGTTCGTTGGTCTGCTCGGACCAGCGCGCCCGGTTCATCAGGAGTCGTGCCAGAGCTGCGTGGTATTCGGTAACATCGGGATTGGACATGATCAGCATTTCGAGAAGCCTGCGGCCTTCTGCATTCAACTGGCCGGCGCGTTCCTGCTGCTTCTGGAACCAGAGCAGTTCCGATAACCAGGATTTGGTTTGAGCCAGCCGCAGTTGAATCCGAAAATCCTGAGGTTGAATAGCGACGACATTCGCAAAAACATCGACGGCTTTCTCTAAAGATTCCACCGCTGGAGACATCTGCTTGAGCTGCAACTGGAACATCGCCTGATTGAAATAGCCCATGGCCAGGTCGCGCTGGATCAAGACATTCTCAGCATCTTTTTTCAATGAATTCTGACGGACGTCTTGAGACCGCACGACTGATTCGAGGGCTTTCTCAGCCGAGCCCCGTTTCATTTCGACCAGTCCATAATTCATCAATGTGTTGGCCAGTTTACGCTGATACTCGGTGTCCTCAGGAAATTCTTCTACCAACTGTTGACGAACGGCTGTGGCCTTTTCAAATACCTGCCCCGCTTCTTCCCACTGTTGCTCTTTGGTCAGTTGAGATGCGATTGCATTCTGAATATTCGAGAGCCGATATTTTTGCACAGGATCTTTCGCGTCCCGTTCCACCTGTTTCATTTGGAGTTCTTCGGCTTTTTTCAGGACTCCCAGGGCTTGTTCAGGCGATTCGATTTCACCCAGGATCTGCCCCTGATAATACATTGTGAGGGCTTGATCCTCTTGTAAAACCGGGTCGTCAGCCCGCTGTTCGAGGAAGCGTTTGTAATACACCAGTGCCTCTTTCAACATTTCTTCACGTACGGCTTGCAAGCCCGGCTGATCGAGCAGAACTTCTTCACTGACCCGAACATAGAATTGATCGACCGCTTCTTTGGCCATGCGGAAATTCGTTTCTGCAATCTCTTTAGCAGCCGCTTCCCGTTTTCGAGCGGCATTCAATAACACCATTCCTATAGTTAAAGCGGTGATCAAAACAACGGCAGATGTCGTCAGGCTGGTGAAAAGTGTGCGATGACGTTTCACCCAGCGGCCAAAGCGAATCGAAAACGATTCTTTCCAGACGTTCACCGGCTCATCGGCAAGCCAGCGTTCCAGATCTTCCGCCAACTCTTCGGCGGATTGATAGCGGTCGGCCTGATTGAGTTTCATCGCGGTCAGGCAGATGGCTTCGAGCGGTTTCGGAATGGATTTGTCAATTTCCGTAGGATTTGGGAAATTCCCACGACGAACATTCTTCAGGAGTTCCGTCAGTTGTTTTCCAACAAACGGAGGTTGCCCCGTGAGGAGTTCAAAAAGCGTCGCTCCCAGGCTGTAAACATCGCTGGTGGCATTGAGTTGATCGATTGTGCCCATCGCCTGTTCCGGCGGCATATACGCGGGAGTTCCCAATAAGGTACCATCGAGAGTTTGTGTCTCAATAGAACCCGAAAGGATCTGCGGACTTTCCGTATCGGACAGTTGTTCCGACGTTTCTCCCTGTAAACGAGCCAGTCCCCAGTCGACAACCAGTGTTTCTCCATACTTGCCGACCATAATATTGCCCGGCTTCAAATCCCGGTGCAGCACACCACGCGAGTGGGCATAATGCATCGCATTACAGACATCAATAAACCGCTGGAGTAATTGTCGTAACTGAAACAGCTTTTGTTCGGGAGTCCGGCCGGGAAGAACTGGGTTGTGATAATTTTCAATCGCTTTCTGAAGGCTGTCACCTTTGATGAATTTCATCGCATAAAACGGACGCCCATCGGCATAACTTCCCAGACCATAAACGGGCACGATCCCGGGATGTTCCAGCTGTCCGGTCACTTCGGCTTCCCGAAGAAACCGTACTTTGTCGGCTGGGGACAGTTTGGCATTGCCTTTGATTTCTTTCAGAGCAACATGCCGACTCAGTTCGATATCCTCGGCAATGAAGACCTCGCCCAGTCCACCATGAGCATGCGATCGAATTTTCAG
>DOCI01000030.1:0-131 GCA_003503535.1 Planctomycetaceae bacterium | reverse complement strand
ATGCGTTTTGACAGAGCTGATCGAAGAAAGTTGCTGAAGCGTCTTTTCGGCATCCCCACCAAACTTTTCCAGATGCCGCTCCGTCAGAGCGAGAATTAATTCCCGTTCCTCAACTGTGATTGCATCCAGTG
>DOCI01000189.1:2823-2988 GCA_003503535.1 Planctomycetaceae bacterium | reverse complement strand
AGCAGGGCAAGCATGATTCGAGGCGGATATCCTATGAGTCATTATTAAATCTGAAGTGATGACAATATGAAAACTCAAAAGTCAATTTCTTCAGGCAGTGCCTGACCAACAAGGCTTGTATCAAAAGGTAAATAGCTAGACGAGGGTGGCACGTCCCAGAACGAA
>DOCI01000189.1:799-2721 GCA_003503535.1 Planctomycetaceae bacterium | reverse complement strand
TTGCTCAGGGACGTGCCACCCAACACAAGTTAGAAACGGAAACACGATGAGCATTTGCATGCCCACACAAGCACCGGAAACCGAGCCACAGGCCGATATCATTCGTCCGACGAAACGTCGACGAATGATTCGAGCCGAGTGGGGTGTGCTGTTGATCGTGCTCGTAACGTTTCTTGCACTGGAAAGCGTCTTCCGTTTTCGTGGGGAAATTCTCTCCAAGGATATTGCCCATCTGAGTTCATTCGAACAGATTTCGCGCGAGCTGGCAGAGGATGCCCAACCTAACGAACTTCGCACATTATTCCTGGGGAATTCACTCACGCGATATGGAATCAATCAGGAACTATTCACCCAGATCGTGGCCGACGACTATGACCTCACAGTCAAAACCGTCAAGATGAATCCCGATAACACCGCCCTAGCGGACTGGTTCTATGCTTATCAGACCTACTTCAAAAAAGCAGGCCGTCCTCCAGAAGTGATGATCGTCGGTTTTGAAGGAAACCATTTGCGGGATGCTCCTTCCAATCATCTCGATCGACTCGCCTATTACTATGGTGCAGGAAACGATCCGGAAGACCTCGACCGGTTTGATCTCAAAACGCTCGAACAGAAGATTTCATTTCAACTCTGTCGCGTCTCAGCTGCGATGGCGAATCGGGATCGGCTGCAGCGGCGAGTGCTGGATCAAGTCATTCCTCAGTATCGGGAAGGTATGGATCAATTGAACGGTCGACTGCAAATTGCAACATCAGCATCCTCAAAGGTACAGGTCTCCTATGGGCGACTTCTGAAGTTCATCGCTCTGGCGGAGCAGGATGATGTGCAGGTAATTCTTGTTGCGATGCCAGTGCCTGATTACTACGAATTTGACTCTGCACTACTGGAAGTGGTTTCGAGTACATCTGCTCAACTGATCGATTGCCGGCTCATCCCCGGCCTCACCAACGAGATGTTCTTCGACGGGTTGCACATGGATGACCAGGCGTCTCGGATCTATACGACGGCTTTGGCGGAGAAAATCGGACTTGATCTAAAATCAATGCAGGCTCGTCAATTCGCACAATTTCCATAAATTTGAGAGGTCTCGACCGACTTCATCAATTTCTGATATCATCCGTTCCCACTTTACCCTCTCCTGCACTCCCTTCCATAGATTGAAATTCTGGTCATGCCACGACCGGATTCCCCTCAACATCATGGAATAAGATATTTAAACGACAGAATAGTCGTGTGGCTGCTGCTTGCGCCGATGCTCTCTGTCATTTTCGGGTGCAACTGGATTCAGCGCAAACAGGGGTATAATCAGGAGTTGTGTCGTGATTGTATCGAGCAGTCGTTCACCGCTCAGCAAACAGGGAATCTGGAGCAAGCCAGGCAGCATCTCGAAAAATCCATTAAAATTGAGCCCCATCATGCCGAAACCTGGTGGAACCTGGCTGAACTTTCGATCCAGCAGGATCGCTACAGCCTGGCGATTGTCGAACTGAAAGAATATCTCGAATTACAGCCAGACGATCCTCACGGCTATTTGAGACTGGCCCAATTGTATTATTTACAAAACGAATACGAACTTGCTCAGACGGCCCTGAAAGAGACAATTCGCCGAATTCCTAACAATATCGATGCGATTATGCTTTCAGGAAGACTTGCAAGGAAGCAGTCAGATCATCCATTAGCGATGTCGGCCTACTATCATGTCCTGCAGGTCAATCCGAATCATGCCGAAGCAACTTTAGAACTGGCTGAAATGCTGCTTGCCAAACACGAGTCTGTCCAGGCTGCGGCAATACTTCGAGGGCTGACTCGTACGAATCTGATCCCGGAAGACGAATCTCGAGCTCATTTGAATCTGGGGATTGCTTATGGGCAAACTGAGCGCTGGGAAGATGCTGTCGAGCATCTCGCAAAAGCGGATGCAG
>DOCI01000189.1:0-722 GCA_003503535.1 Planctomycetaceae bacterium | reverse complement strand
CCGACTGGCTTATGCCCACTACAAAGCGGGCACTTCTCAGCAGGCTCTTGAAATCTTGCTGAAAATGGCTGATTCAGAACACTGGGATTCGAGAACTGAAAATTTTTATGCGACAATCACAGGAACAATTCCGCAAGCAACATACACTCCATCAGTCATGTCTGCTTCTCATGAACACCGTTCAGACCACCCTTTCCTGAAAGACCTGCAAGTAAGCCCAGTCTTCGCAACCGACCGTCTCCTTCAAAAGCTTTCGGAAACGGAAATCGATATCGTACCTCCAGAATGGGGCCCGAAATAGCGGTTTTTCAAATCCTGGACACCAAAATCGGGAAGGCCGTGTTTGGTGGAACCGAATAATTCCTGGGCAAATTCTGAGAACCGATTGATATTCATTGTGTCTGGATTCGATGAAGCCTCATATTCTGGCGGCATCTCATATGCCTGCCGTTGACCGATTTCCGAGATTCGTTAGGATATGAAAATTGATGAATTGTACCTAAACGCTGATGGCTGACTATTTTTAGACTTGCAACATGCGGTCATATCGTTATAGTTCGCCGCTTGCGATTGGGTTCCGTTCGTGCCTGCGTACCGCTGCAGACAGCATTAGTTGTGTCGGTGACTATGCGGGAAACAATCCTGAAAATTTGTTTTGCTAGCGTAGCTCAACGGCAGAGCTCCGGTTTTGTAAACCGGTGGTTGTGGGTTCAAATCCCTCC
>DOCI01000131.1:43970-47248 GCA_003503535.1 Planctomycetaceae bacterium | reverse complement strand
CTCTCGATATTTCATACGCTGACTTCTCATTCGTTTTGAATTCTGGCGTTTTGCAAAACTTCAGTCCTAACTCTCGATCACGACCAGATCCTCGCACCTCTGGCAACTTTGTGATCAATTTGTCCAATTGTTGTGCATGTTGTTCGATAATGAGAAAGAGTGATTGCCTTGCTACAGGAATTTCAAATTTCGATCTCAAGGCAACTCTTACATCGATATCAAAGGGTCTGGAACTATCGCTCCGTTTTGCGGGCAGGGCAAAACAACGGTTTATGGTCGGGTTCTATTCCTTACTGGTTAATCCAGAGCGCAGCCATAAAGACGGAGTTGTACTTTTTTGCGCCTTCAGGAATCCCCGAATTTGAACATTTAGTGGACAATTCTTAATTGTTCAAACAGCTTCTGACCGTTGTTTACACACTGATAAAGTGACTGCGTTTGGGGTGCGCGTGTTTATCTCCCCTAAAATCGATCATGGTCAATCCGCATCGCTTAAGGAAATCGCTTCGACAATACTTTTGGAACCGAGAGGTTTGTGGTTAAATGGGCCGTCGGCACTTCCCTTGGGCCATGTTGAAGGATCCGCGTACTGACCATCATCCTTGAACTGTTTTTGAAGATGAATAAGCTCTGCTTTCAACTCTTCAAATTTCACCATATTTTCAGGCTTGCTTGCGACTGCATCTTCATATAGCAGATTGTTCTGTTCGGCTGGATCATTAACGAGATCGAACATCTCGTATGCATCTTTTTTCCAATAGTAAATCAGCTTATGCGTCTTGGTTCGGACTCCATAATGAGCTTGTGTGTTATGGTGGCCGGGATCATGGTAGTACCGATAGTAGACCGTTTCACGCCAATCGCTCGGCGATTCACCACGTAATAGTGGAGCGAGCGAACGGCCTTGCATTGACTCTGGAATCGATAAACCAGCTAAATCCAAAAATGTTGGTGCAAGGTCGATATTGGCGACAAATTGTGAGGGAGTGCTGTTCGCTTTGATGCCGGGGCCTTTCGCTAAAAGCGGCACGCGCAAACCCGGCTCGTACATGAATCGCTTATCGTACATTCCGAGATCGCCGAGATACCATCCATTATCGGCTGAATAGATTACGATCGTCTTTTTAGCTAAATCCGCCTCATCCAGATAATCGAGAACTCGTCCAACACCATCATCGACACCTTGTACGCATGCCAGATAGTCCTGCATATAGCGTTGATATTTCCATCGAACCAGTTCATCCCCAGTAAGTGTCTTGCCGTCGACCGTTAATTCCATCGGTTTGACGCCAAGCCACTGATTGCGATCACGTCCTTGCAAGTCAGCAGGTGGATCAAGTTTTAAATCGCGACGGGTCAAATCACGGGCAACTGTTTGCTGGTTCTCCGGTAGAGCAGCTGGTCGAGTTTTATAATCGTCCCATAAAGTTTCTGGTTCAGGAATTACCTTATTTTTAAACAGGGCTTTGTTTCTCTCATCAGGATCCCAGTTCCGGTGAGGAGCTTTCTGATGTAACATCAGGAAAAACGGCTTATCTTGAGGACGTGTTTTCAAAAACTCGATCCCCAAATCTGTCGTTACGTCAGTACAATGTCCTTCGATCATCAATTTGCCTTCGGGAACCAGAAACGTCGGATTCCAATAGCTCCCCTGTCCTGGCAGGACACACCAGCGATCAAACCCAACGGGATCAGATCCAAGATGCCATTTTCCAATGATGCCCGTATGGTATCCGCCCGCCTGTAAATGCTTGGCGACGGTATCTCGTGATGGATCGAATCGATTGAATACTGGTACACCGTTCAAATGCGAATACTGTCCAGTCAACAGAGTTGCCCGACTGGGCGTACAAATGGAGTTAGTCACGAAAGAGTTCAAAAACCGTGTGCCTCCCTGCGCAAGCCGATCAAGATGAGGTGTCTGATTCACCTTCGACCCATAAGCTGAGATTGCATGCTCCGCATGATCATCCGAAAAGATAAACACGATGTTGGGTTGTTCTGCCATCGCTCCCGAAACGGCACAAACACCAAATAATAATGAAGTGATCATTGTTTGAATAAAGTGATTCATTTTTCGAGCTTTCTTCATCCCTTGTGACACAACAGCCAAAATTGAACTTTCCCAAGAATAGTGGGCGCGGGCCTCTGACACAACGAATGTGATCTGTGTTCCATAATTGAATAAGAAGGAAATACCAAAGTTAGTGAGATTTAGCCACGCCAGCCAGGTGTGGAAACAGGTCGCTGACCCATAGTCCGCTTTCACCGCGCTGTTTAAATTCCCAGGGACTACCCAGCCAGACGCGGTTTGCGTTCGATTGTGCCCGCTTGGTAACCGCATCAGTCCCAGGTGTTTTCGGTTTTGTTGAGCCAATTTGAGAAGAGCCAGGCAATATCGCCGGTCTTTGCGTTTTCCAAAGAGGCACGATTTTCAGATGCCCATTTTCTCAATGATTTTCCTGAGGCCAAAGGCCCGCTTCCAGCAGTCCATATTTCACCAACCCGGCTGTGGATCTCGTCACGTAATTGGATTAGCTCCGCAATCGCAACATCATTTTTTTCCGGGGCATCAATCGAAAGAGCCGTCCAGCGTGGTGTCATAAACACTCCAGCCATAGCGTAATAGTCCGCTTGCGAAATTGCATCGAGTTTGTGATCGTGACAGCGAGCACAAGAAACGGTCATTGCCAAAAAAGCCTTCAAAAATGCATCGATCCTGTTGTTGATCATTTCCTGATGAATGCCGTTGAATTGCATACTGTTTCCATGGCGGTGCTCGCCCATGTGACAAAACATCGGCCCGATCAGTCTTTCGTTGATCTTCTGTTCGGTATTGATCCGCGGCTCGTCAAGCAGATCGCCGGCGAGTTGTTCGCGGATTAATTGATCGACACCGACATCGTCGTTGAAGGCCCGAATCAGATAGTCGCGGTGTTCCCACGAACCCTTCGCGGAGTTATCCCATTCGTAACCGTATGTGTCGGTGTAACGAACGACATCCATCCAATGCCGAGCGAATCGTTCTCCAAAGTGAGGTGAACTTAGCAGTCGGTCCACAGCCAATTCGAGAGCCGCTTCCGGAGAATTGGCGTATGCTTGTTGAAAACTGATCGTTTCTTCGGGAGAAGGAGGTATGCCACTTCATGCGTATTTTCAAACAGCGGATGAAGATGACCGCACATGCCTTTGTCGAACAGGTTCGGATGTATCACGCCATTAAGGCCATCAAATCCGGCACTCAATCGATTGCATCAATCGCTCATAATTGTGGATTT
>DOCI01000131.1:16607-43898 GCA_003503535.1 Planctomycetaceae bacterium | reverse complement strand
ACCGGTACGACTCCGATGAAATATCGGAAAGATTGTCAGGCTAACTACGAAACCAATCGAGCCATTGCCATTCCCGAACCGTTGCCTGGTCTAACTGCCCGTTGATTTTCTTTCTCACCAGGGATATCTTCCGGACCATAGTCTCCAGCGAATAGTCTCTGGGCAATCGCTGGCCCACAGTGTTTCCTCATGACGGTTGAAAAACTCTATCTACAAATCGGAAGGCTGTGAACTTTCGATACCGCATATAAACATTAAGAATTAGAAACATTACGACGTGAGGTGAGTGACGTGACCTGTTGCCCGGCTCTGCGATATTCGGTGGGGCTGATATTCAGTTCTCTCTGGAAAACCCTGGACATCGTTGAGGCGGTGCTGAATCCGGATGCATATGCGACCGATTTGATAGGGACCTGAGTTTCAATGAGCATTCGAGTTGCCCGATCTAATCGGCATTTCGTCAGTTCATTGTGAATCGTATGACCGACCTCTTTTTCAAAAAGTCGTTCCAAAGTTCTGCGATTGACTCCGACACGATCAGCTACCATTGAGACGGAGAGTTGCCAGTGACTGTGATTCCAGATTTCCGTCATAGCCGCGATGACATGGGCGCTATATCTTTTCCCTCCGAGCGAACGAATGTTTGGGCCCACGGGTTCCCGATGGTCTAATACTTCGGTAATTATCATCAGCACACGCGCAGAGATCGAGGTAGGCTGATGGCGAGGATTTTCTGTAATCAATTTGATGATTTCATTGTACTGCCTGATAAGAACAGTTGCGTTTTGCAGATAATAAACCGGGGCTAATGGCGAGAGAATTCCACGTTGTTGCCAATCGAAGATTAGATCTCCATTGACAGAAATCCAGTATTCAGTCCAGCCTGATGATTTTGAGGGGCGATAACGGTGCCAGACATCGGGAAATAGAATCATCATCGTGCCTGGTTTGATTTCAACTTTCCCGGTCTGCTTTGATTCAAACTCTCCTGCTCCTTCAGCGATAAATACGAATTGATATTCCGGCAGTACACGTCCCGAATTCCACGTAAAGTTATACAGTTCTGGATGTGGTTGCTGAGGATAAACATCATCAGGCCTGACAACATCAGTCCCGGAGCCTGTTAAGTACAAACCGAGCTTAATTTGAGTTTCTGTCACAGGAACGTAAGCAAATGATTCTTTTCGAGTTGTTTTGTCAGCCATTTAAATTTGACTTGTCATTGCAAAGCAGATTAGAAAATCATGACGATGATTGAAAAAGTGCCTTCTGGCATTTTCCAGCGTCCCACCAATGTCGCATAATGCGACTCCCACGAGCATTATGCAACCCTCGTACCACTGTACAAACACTTTTTATACTGTACTTCAAGACTCTTTCGTAGATGTCAATTATTTTATGGGTGTCGTATATTTACATCAACAAATTAACCAATTCTCACATAAAATGGATACAATATAAGACAGAGGTTGGTATTCACCACCTTCCAGTGGACGTTCGTTCTGACTCAATCGAGTCAGCATTCTATTTATTTTTCAGGGAGATCTTCACATGAAACGCCGTCAATTAAAAGGATTTACGTTAATTGAGCTGCTGGTTGTCATCGCAATCATTGCCATTCTGGTTGCCTTGCTGCTACCCGCTGTTCAGCAAGCCCGAGAAGCGGCCCGTCGAAGCTCCTGTAAAAACAACTTGAAGCAGTTGGGCCTGGCGCTTCATAACTACCACGATACCTTCCGGGTTTTTCCTTATGCATCGACATTTACTGATAATGGCGTGCCCAATTCCACTGAGTCCAATCGGCTTAGAGGCAATGCTCATGGCTGGTTTCAATTTATTCTTCCTAATATCGAACAGTCAGCCGTTTACGACCAAATCAACTTCAACGTAAGCACAGGCAATGCAGCAAATCGACCATTATTTGAAAATAAGTTCTTTTCTGCTGCAGCTTGCCCAAGTAATCCATTTGCCAATACGTTCAAAAGGGTTGATGGCAATAATTTCAACGACATCGGCTACGCGACGATGGGAGCAATGTATCGGCCAGTGGGCGGAACAATGAATACAGGGCAAACCAAAGACTGTACCGCTGGTCTCCCTTCCTTCTGCCGTAATAATTCCGGGGGCATCAACGGGGGTTGGAATGGCGGACCTCAAACCAATAATGCTGCCGTTGCGGGAATGTTTGCTCGGGGTGTGACAAAATTCAGCATGGCCAGTCTTACCGATGGAACCAGCAACACGCTAATGCTTGGGGAGTCTAAGCCACATTTCAGTGAATTTGGTTCTTTATTTGCCCAAAACGTTCCAACATCTCACTTTTTCCTGAAGATTAACAGTACTTTTCTTAAAGCTCGTGAAGATGCAAAAACGGTCGGGTGGACTGATGCCGTTGGTCATGCCAGCTATCACGATGGAGGAGCACAGTTTGTTCTCGCTGATGGCTCGGTTCGTTTTTTGAGTGAAAATATTGATTACGCAACGTACTGCTATCTGGGAGATCGTGCTGACGGTAAGGTGATAGGTGAATTTTAATTGCTCACAAATCAAAATCAGGCAGGGTGTGCCCTTGGGGTCCCCTGCTTTTCTTTTTACCTCTTAAGGTTAAACGACGTGAAGAAACTATCAATAAATTCTTTCGGAATCCTGTTGCTGTCGATGTTAGTCTGCTCTGGCTGTGGTGGTGGAAGTGATGGTCGGCTCTCTGCTTCAGGAACAGTCACACTGGAAGGTGCTCCTCTGGAGTCTGGATCAGTTGTTTTTTCAAATGAAAGTGGTGTTTCAGCAGGCGTCGGCATTATTAATGGCGGTTCATTCACAATTCAAGAAGCAGCCAGTTCCTCCGGGATCCAGCCAGGAACCTATAATGTCGCGGTGAATTCCTGGGAAAAAGAGCCGGGGAGTGTGGATGATCAGGGAAACATCGTGGATGAAGGAGTTTCGAGAATCCCTGAAAAATATAATGATCCGAAAACTTCAGGTCTGACGGCTACTGTTTCTCCTGATTCTCAGACATTCAGTTTTGATCTTAAATCTAAGTAAATCTGATTTCGGCAATCACGTCATGGACGTTCTCTGAGCATCTTAGTCAAGATAGTTAGCCGCCATGTCAGAAAATATCAGTCGGGCCTACGAACTTGCGAAAGAACGGTATGCAGAGATCGATGTGGATGTTGATAAGGTATTGCAGATCCTGAAGACCATTTCCATTTCCGTGCATTGCTGGCAAGGTGATGATGTTGCCGGCTTTGAGCGTGATGATGGTGCACTTGGCAACGGACTTGCGGTCACTGGCAATTATCCCGGTCGAGCACGAACCGCAGATGAATTGCGGAACGATCTGGAATTGGCTTATTCACTGATTCCTGGAAAACACCGCTTAAACCTGCATGCTATTTATGGTGAGTTTCATGGGTCGGTTGATCGGGGGTCGGTTGATCGGGGGTCGGTTGATCGGGATGAAATCGGGATTGAACATTTTCAGAGCTGGATGGACTGGTCTGCCAGTCAGAGAATCTCACTCGACTTCAACCCCAGCTACTTCTCTCACGCCAAAGCAGTCGACGGATTCACTCTCGCTCATCAAGATGCGGGCATCCGTCAATTCTGGATCGATCACGGAATCGCCTGCCGGAAAATTGCTGCCGCAATGGGAGAGGCTCAAGGGAATCCCTGCATTAATAATTTTTGGGTGCCCGATGGCTTTAAAGATACTCCTGCAAGCCGCAAGGCTCCACGCGAACGACTGGCTGATTCCCTCGATAAGATTTTTGCAGAAGAAATTTCCCGTGAACTAACTCGGGATGCCATCGAATGTAAATTATTTGGAATCGGCTCAGAGAGCTATGTCGTCGGTTCTCACGAATTCTATCTGGGTTATGCGATCTCCCGGAATAAAATGCTGTGTATGGATGCAGGTCATTTCCACCCGACAGAAGTCATTTCCGATAAAATCTCGTCAGTCTTAATGTATGTTCCCGAATTGTTGCTGCATGTGAGTCGTGGTGTTCGTTGGGACAGCGATCACGTTGTGACATTCAACGACGAATTGCAGGCGATCATGCACGAGATTGTGCGAGGTGATCATCTGAGTCGTGTGCACATCGGGCTTGATTTCTTCGATGCCAGTATCAATCGGGTGGCAGCCTGGGCAATCGGAACCCGTAATACAGTCAAAGCATTGCTGGTGGCTTTATTGGAGCCAACACAAAAACTGCAGGCCCTGGAAAAAGAGGGTAATTACACCGCACGTCTGGCATTAATGGAAGAGAATAAGTCAATGCCCTGGAGTGCGATATGGGACTATTACTGTCAGGCCTGTGATGTACCCGTAGGAGCCAAATGGTTGGAAACCGTTGGTCAGTATGAAAGAAATGTCCTCTCGCTGCGTAGCCAGGAATCGGTCACTCATTCATTTGGTCAACAAGACATATAGGCACGACTGATTGCCCATTTTGAAGTAGAAGCAATTATTGGAAATTTGGATGAACGAAGAGCCCTCAACTTCTGTTGGTGAATTCGAACGGGAGCCGGTGCCGGATTCTGAGTTACTTGGATCTGGAAAGTTCTGGGGGATGTATGCTGGTGAGCATGCTGCCGGGACTGAGTTTATGATTGGGCCGCTCTTTCTGGCAGCCGGGGCCAGTTTACAAGATCTTCTGTCAGGGTTGCTGCTGGGCAATCTTCTGGCGGTGCTGACGTGGCGGTTTCTGGTCACCCCGATTGCAATCGCGAAACGAACAACTCTGTATTACCAGCTAGAACGTATTGCCGGCGGCTCACTGGTCAAGTTTTACAATGTGGTGAACGGTTTACTCTTCTGTTTCTTGGCCGGGGCGATGGTGACTGTTTCTGCCAGCGCAGTGGGCGTACCGTTCGGGATTTTCTATGAAGTTCCCGAGTCGACCTTTGCACTCGGTGCTCCCTCATTCACTGCTCTGGTGGTTATTGTCGGAATTATGATGGCGATCACCGCAGCTGCCGGTTATGGGATGGTAGCTCATGTCGCCAACATTGCTGCTCCCTGGATGATTTCGATTTTTGCTGCATGTGGAATTGTCTCCCTGGTTCAATTGAATGCAACATCGGTCGTCGCTTTGACGGATGGAAAATTCTGGACGGATGCCATCGCTTTTGTTCAGGATAAGAATGGTCCGCAATCATTTGGCTTCTGGCAGATTGTGACGTTCGCCTGGCTTTGTAATGGAGCAATGCACTTTGGGATGGCCGATCTTTCCATCTTCCGATTTGCTCGCAATAATTCCTCCGGTTGGGCCCCCGCGGTTGGCATGTTTCTCGGTCACTACATGGCCTGGATTTCAGCAGCCTTATTGCTGGCTGCACTGATAAAAGTGCAACCGGATCTCGCAGTCGGAGCTGATGGGAAAGTCAGTGCAAATCCCGGCTTGTTGGCATTTCAGGCGCTGGGGTGGACTGGAATTATTTGTGTCGTGATCGCCGGCTGGACAACAGCAAACCCCACTATTTATCGAGCGGGCCTGGCTTTTCAGGGAGTGATCCCCAAGAGTTCCCGGACGATGATGACGTTGATCGCAGGCGCGGTCGCCACTTTGGCAGGAGCGTTTCCGAATCTCTCGGCTCAATTACTCGGTTTCGTGGGGACTTACGGAACGGTTCTGGGCCCAATGGGAGCTGTCATTTTTGTCGACTACTACCTTATGAAGAAATTTGGAATGACAGACGAATATTCCTACCACAGCGGGATTCGAATTCATTTTGCCGTGCTGATTGCCTGGTTGCTTCCTGTTTCGGTAGGCCTCTATTTGATTTTCTGGCAGGGATTGTTCGCAGCATATGCCGTCATTCCTGCCTGGATCGCTTGCGGTGTGATCTATCTTCTATTGAGTAAACTCACACAAAGAAAAATGGTATGACCGACAAGTAATATCAGAAATTCAACTGACAATAATCAAATCAGGAAAATCGTATCATGTTTCTCAAACTCATCTCATGGATCGCCTTGGCTGCGACAATCGTGCCGTGCCTGCTTTACTTTAGTGGGATGATCGGACATGAAACGGTAATAATTTCGGCATTAGTGGGTACGGTTGTCTGGTTTTTGATCACTCCATTATGGATGGGACGTGATTTACCAGTGGATGCAAAAGATATCGAGATCTGATCGCATACAAACGCAGGATTGTCATTTCATTCTGAGAAACTGCTCAGTTCAAATCCGTCCCTTTGTATTGCTGTCACCCCAACCTATTTAACGAAAACGAATCCCTATGAAATCAGAATATTTCTCCTGTTTTGAAAGCGAGCTCCTGAACCAATTTGCTGATTCGAACAAGCAATTCACTTCATTGATTTGCATCGTTGTGTTTATCTTGATGTCTTCTTCTGCCTGGGCTGCATCCAAACCAAATGTTGTTTTCATTCTGGCGGATGATCTCGGCTGGAGTGACACTACGTTGTTTGGCACGACGAACTTCTACAAAACGCCCAACATTCAGCGACTGGCTGAACGCGGCATGACTTTTACCCGTGCTTATTCTTCAAGTCCACTCTGCTCTCCAACACGGGCCAGTATTCTGACAGGACTGAGTCCCGCAAGAACTGGCATCACTGCTCCCAATTGTCATTTGCCACAAATCCTACTGCAGGCAACAACCAGCCCGACAGGACCTGTTAATCACAAAGCGACATTTCCTAACCCAGTCACGAGACTCGATAAGAAATACTACACACTGGCTGAAATGTTCAAGGACAATGGATACGCCACGGGGCACTTCGGTAAATGGCACCTGGGGTCGGAACCGTACTCGCCGCTGGAACATGGGTTCGATGTTGACGTGCCTCATCATCCCGGCCCTGGCCCGGCGGGCAGTTACGTCGCGCCGTGGAAGTTCAAAGACTTTGATCACGATCCGCTAATACCCGATGAACATCTCGAAGACCGCATGGCGAAGGAAGCCATTGCCTTCATGGAGCAGCATACCGACGAACCGTTCTTTCTAAACTACTGGATGTTCAGCGTCCATGCTCCGTTTGATGCCAAGCAGGATTTGATCGATCAGTACAAAAAGAATGTCGATCCTACCGATTCCCAACGCAGCCCCACTTATGCTGCAATGATCGAAAGCATGGATGATGCGGTGGGAACATTGCTTGATACGTTGGATCGGCTCAAGATTGCCGATCATACAATCATATTTTTTGCATCGGACAACGGCGGCAACATGTACAACGAAGTCGATGGCACTTCCGCGACCAGCAACGCCCCTCTTCGTGGCGGAAAAGCGACAATGTACGAAGGGGGCGTTCGTGGCCCGGCAATTGTTGTTTATCCAAAACACATTCAAGCAGATTCCCGAAGTGAGGAAATCATTCAAAGTTGCGACTATTACCCGACCCTGCTGGAAATGCTCTCAATTGCTCCTCAGCAGGGACAGAACTTCGATGGTGTTAGTATTGTTCCCGCTCTGGAAGGAAAGCATCTCGATCGCGAAGCGATCTTCACGTATTTCCCTCACAGTCCACCAATCCCTGAATGGCTACCCGCTGCTGTCAGCGTACATTCAGAAGACTGGAAGCTAATACGCATTTTCTTCGGCGGTGAGAATGGAAACCATCGATACAAACTTTACAATCTCAAGGAGGACATTGGCGAGCAGAATAACCTGGCTTTAGTGAAGTCGGAAAAGGTGAAAGAACTTGACTTGCTGATTGACGAATTCCTGAAAGAGACGCAAGCCGTCCTGCCTTTGCCGAATCCCAGGTTTGATGCCTCAAAGTATCAACCGATGCTTGAGGGGAAATCGTCTCTCAAAGGCGGAGCAAGGACTCCTGCAAAAAAGCGAGCCAAGTTTCTTGATAAGCCTGTTGCGGGCTGGCAACCCGATGGTGATTGCAGTCTTGCACTAAGAGAGGGTAAGTTGATCGTCACCAGTTCAGGAACAGATCCCTATTTCAGTTATACACTGCAAGTACCAGTTGAAAAATCTGACTTTGAAATCACCATGACATTCTCTTCCGACTCTTCCAGAGAAGGCCAATTCTACTGGCGAGAAGCTGGAGAACCGGGTGGGTTTCATCGAGATCGCAGTGTTCTTTTCGATGTCAACCACGATGGCCAACCTCATACCTATCATTTGAAATGGAGTACTCAAAGTCCGCTTACTGCCATTCGACTTGACCCCTCAAAATCCAATGGAAAAATAACAATCACAAGCATCAAAGTAACGAAATCCACTGGAGAAGCAATTTACGAATCCGATTTTTAATGAAACGTGACAGTCTCAATTCCATTGATTTATAATTCTCTATATTAGACTTATTTCCGGTCTGTCGCCGAAGCGATCAATGCGAGCAGTGGGTGGATAATCCTGGCCATTTCGGTATTGTCCTTAAATCGTATTCTGCAGGGTACAACACATTCGTTGGACACCGCGATTCCTGTCTTTTGAAATGGATCATTTCCTGTCAGATTCTTCCAGCATACTTATCTCCTCGATCGAGATGAAGTAGAATGATTTTCGATTCATTTCTCGCATCATGAGGCTATTCCATGAATTCTCGACGTCAATTTCTGACCCAGTCTGGTTTGCTTTCACTGGTTCCGCTGACCAGTGCCGTGGGAGCCTCTTCGGCTCAGGCTGCAGAAACGGAAAAGAGCGGCGGTGCCAGGGAAACGCATCCGATTGTGCTCTCGACCTATTCTTTGTGGCGGTTTCAGAACCCGGATCTGCGGGATATAGACAAGTGCATTGACATTGCCGATGAATACGGCTTCGATGGTGTCGAACTGCTGCTGTATCAGATCGAACAGAATGATTTGCTCAGTCATTCAAAGTTGATGAGCTACAAACGCCACGCACTCCGCCTCGGATTGCCTCTCGTCGGATTGTCGACGCACCAGGGATTTGTTACTCCCGACCGCGCCCGCCGCAAGCAGAACATTGACCGCACGATTGCTCAACTCGAAATCGCCTACAAGCTGGGCATTCCCGTCATGCGGGTCAACACCGGCACCTGGGGAACGTCCGGCAGTTTTGATGAGCTGATGAAGAACCGGGGTATCGAGAAACCGATTGATGGCTATACCGACGAAGATGCCATTCCCTGGGTGATCGAAGCTTTTGAAGCCTGCCTCCCCACCGCTGAGAAGTGCGGCATCGTGATGGCTCTGGAAAACCACTGGGGATTGGGACTGACTCCCGAAGGGATCCTCCGCATCGTAAACGCGATCGACTCCCCCTGGCTGCAAATCACAACCGACACCGGCAACTTTCTGGATGATCCGTACGACCGCCTCGAAAAAATCGCTCCGCAAACAGTCTTCGTTCAGGCCAAGACTTACTATGGTGGTGGCCAATGGTATTCGTTAGATCTCGATTACCCTCGGATCGCAAGTATCCTCCAAAAACACAACTACCGTGGATTCATCTCCCTTGAATTCGAAGGCAAAGAAGATTATCGCACCGCCATTCCGAAAAGTTTAGAGTTGTTGAGAGGAGCTTTTCGACGGGTGAGAGTGTGAGTGAAATGAGCAGATGTCTCAGACATTTATGTCTGAGTTCCCGAAATCCCAAAGTTTAATATTTGGGGCGTGACTGAATACTCAATCGTTTGAAGTCATTAAGGAATCGGTCTTGGATTTCGATCCGAGATGGCCAGTTATCCTGCATGTTGATCGATACTGAGCAAGAGTATGTTGGTCCTCCTGTAAGAAAGAGTGAGTGTGATTTCCCAGCAATTGGGAATCATAATTTTCCCCTCAAATGAACACTGTCATTGTTATCAAAGGAATTTTGTCTGCACCGTTTCTGGAACTTGTTGCAGATGTAGTACATTAGCATTGACATCAAGATTCGCTTCGGAGCTTTGTCAGCAGAGCCTGCAACGCATCCCCCATTCCTGGAATATCTTTTAATTTCTCTTCGAGTTGATTCGCAAGATCTGCATATGTTTGTTCGGGAGCATCTTCGATTTGTTCAATCGTTCCCTCAGCCACAAGACGGTTATACTTTTCGATTGCCTGATGTGTCGCCTTGAGTCGTCGCTTAATAATGGCTCGCGATTCTTTATGGTCGGGACTTTCGACGAGCCCTTCAAAAAAGTCTCGTTGCGAGCGGAGCCTTTGAATCACGGAGGCGTTGTGATGCCTGGGATCGCGGTGATCAAATCGGACACCATGGTCAATTAAAACGTTAACGATATTGAAATGGTGGCAGGCAATCGCAATAAAGATGGGGTGTTGTGGCTGTGGCGAATCGTTCAAGTCGAATCCCGCACTCGCAAGTTTCGCGATTTGCCTGGGACCAAGTTGCGGGTTCTGCACTGCGATTTGTAGTTTTTCAAATGCTTCTTCGGAATTCATACTGAATCTGTCCTCAATCATGGTGTGGCACACTGATTTCGATCCCATAATCTGGAGCAATGGTCAGCAACTTCTCGATCTCGTCTTTTGTCGGTGGCATTGCAGAGTTTGAGCCTTCTGAAAGCGGTACGCCGAATTCGAAGAACATTTTTTCCAGCCCTGCTGGTGCGATAGAGATCAGCATTTTCGCTGGTTGGCTGCTTTCATTCTTAAATGAATGTGGCGTCCCCACAGGCATGTTGGCAAACATCCCAATTGTTGCCACAACACGTTCCTCACCGATCTGGAATGTGATCTCACCTTCCAGGATATAAAAGCTCTCTTCCTCTCGACTGTGGACATGCGGGGGTGGACCGCCCCCCGGTGGCACAATCGCTTCCCACATGGCATATTTACCGTTTGTATCTTCACTCGTCGCCATAAAACGGTAAACATCACCAACGACGGCAACGGTACGACCTTCATTTGGTTTACGGATTGTCGGTGTAATATTCGTAGTCATTGGTTGTGCCTTAGTATGTAGAGAATTATCCGTGTGCTATTTCAGCAACGTCAATAGCATAACCAATTGTGACTGAGCCTTAATGCTGTGCGGTGTCTTGGCACTCATTTGAATCCACGTCCCCGGCTTCCCTTTGACTAGTTCCTCACCAACAGTCAGTTCGGCTTCACCGTTGATGATCTGAATGATCGCCGGTAGTGAAGCGACATGTTCATTGAGGCCATCGCCAGCGGCAAAAGCGAACATTATAACTTTTGCATTGCCGTCATCAGCCAGCACTATACTCTGCTTGCCGGATTCAGGCGGTTGTAGTTCGTCGGCGAGTTGTCGGATTTGATATTGAGTCATTGTTTGCCTTTTAATCCTTGTCTCAGCTCAAGAGGATAATCAGTGAGGATCGCATTCAATCCCACTTCAATGCAGTGCTGCCAGTTCTCTGGAAAATATCCAGCAACCTTTGCCCCAGCGATGAAGGATCGTTTCCCGGCACCACTAACGGCATCCAATTGCTCTTTTGGGGGTAGATAACGGAAGTAAACCCACGAAGCATTGGTGTCGGCAAGAGCTTTGGGAAATTCATCAGCATTATTGGCGACGGCAGCACAATCAGCATATTTCGATGCCTGCTTGAGCCGCTCCCTGACAATTGGATCTGAGATTGTCCGACCGATAAACAATAGTCGGTTCAGTACATTGTGCTTCTGAGCCAGTTGAACCACTTCCTGCTCAACGCCCCCCGCTTTCAGATCGACAGCGATCAACACTTCATGCTGCCTGTACTCGGCAACCAGTTTCAGGACTTCCTCGACAGTCGGTACTTTCTCATCGGCAAACTTCGGATCAAACCAACTGCCTGCATCCAATTCACAAATTTGTGACAGAGTAAGGTCAGACACTTTTCCGGTTCCGTTAGTGGTTCGGTCCACTGTACTGTCATGGATACACACCAAGTGGTCGTCTATGGTTCGTTCCACGTCAAACTCAAAGCCGAGTCGTAGTTCGAGGCACGCCCTGAAGTTCGCCAACGTGTTTTCTGGTGCGTGACGGAGTAGACCACGGTGAGCGACGATGAGCGGTCGAGTTTGTTCGGTAGCATCGGAGTGATTGCAGACAATGGCGATGTAGAAAGTCAGTAGAAGTAGTGAACGAGAAAAAGTCATGATTGTTTTGCTTTCTTTGTCAGTCGATCACACGCTTCCAACATTGCCTTGAGTTGCTCAGGATCGATAAGTCGGTGATCGTTGCCGACTTCAATCAGCATTTCAGATGTCAGGCTATTGTTAAATGGCTCAGACGCCGAGAATATTTTATATGAAGCGAAAGATGGTTGGCTATCAATAGCCAGCGAAAGTTATTGCTTTATCGATCAAGCCACCTTCCGCTCGAAGGACTTGATCAATCCACCAACGTATTTTCTGACTTCAATCTGATCGATCGAAATGGTCGTTACTTCACTAGGCTCCTCTCGAATGGGCGGCAGGGAGATCTTATGTTCCATACCCACTAACATTCCCCAAAAGTGGAATAAAAAAGCCACTCATACTGGATGAGTGGCTTTGAAGTGAGTCAGTCAGCAACTTTTAGAATTCACCGAGAACATTCCCATCACTTTTGTGACCCAGATTTCGCCAGGTTCCCAGATCGATATTTTCAGAAACGAAACGAACAGCTCCATCACACTGTAAGACCTGCACCCCTCCTTTATGCTCACTGCGAGAGCCTAAAACTGCCGTTCCACCTGTGCTGCTTTCGCATTCCGTGATATTGGTATTAGGACCTACTATGGTTGAATAAGACCAAGCGGGCATACGATCAGCAAAGAACCAGGAATAACCACGTCTTTTATTAAACCCAGCTGAACCTGGACAGACAGGAGGATTTCCTGATGCGTTTTCAGTTCGAACTTGCGAGCCTACTCTACACTCTGCAACCACCATCGTATTGGAGGTTCCATCAGTAATGTCACGCATTTTAGTTTTGCTATTCAGGAAGAGTACTGAATCACCATTGTTCCGAAATGCTGATCCTCCTGCTGCAAAGCTTCCACTATTGGCTGTGCAGGTCACATAACTGGTCGGTGCGTATGTCGATTGTCCGGTCGTTCCCCTGTTTCCAGGATCGCTCGGACAACGATAGGCAGCGACTTCCGTACCTCGAACAGTTGTATTGTTAGTTCCAGAATTGCCTGGATATCTTTCCCAGTCGGTTAAATCATACAACGCAGACTGTTCCATGAATCCCAGAATACGGGCCTGCCAGCTGATCATGCTGGTGGTCCATGAGTTAACACCTGAGGCATTTGTTCTGACAGTAGCCGGTGGAAAAGTCTTGAAGGTGTCGTGATAATTATGTAAGGCCAGTCCCATTTGCTTGAGATTGTTTTTACAGGAGCTTCTTCGAGCTGCCTCGCGTGCCTGCTGAACTGCGGGTAACAGCAAAGCCACAAGTATGGCAATGATGGCGATGACTACCAGAAGTTCAATCAACGTGAACCCCAGTATTTTCTGTTTCTGCTGAGTCTGCATAAGTCACTCCTTAGAATGAAAGGTGAAAAAAATTTACTCCAGAACGGAGTTGATAGATTATTTTGATTTCAGTTCAAAGTTATGCTCTTGATCTTCTGGCGTGACATTAACAGACAATGTCGTTTCAGAATTGTAAATTGCCGGAAGATATTGTTCGACTTTATCAATTTCCTCACCATCGGCCATTTCTTTGCCGACGACTTTCGTCGCGGAAATCATCACGATATTTTCGCCGACGACTGCACCCTGATCAGAGGATAGCTGGTATTGACCGGCATTAATGGTTGCTTCGGTCCTTTTTCCACGTAGCGGTTGCCCGCTGGCATCGTTACCAGGATGGAACTGAATCACCCCTTTTTCCAGAGGTTGACCATCCAAGGTGACTTTGCCTGAAAATACCGCAGTTTCAATTTTTTCAGCGTCTCCACCACTGCATCCAGCAATTATCAGGAGACAGACAGCAGGTACCAGCTTAGAAATCAATTTCACGAAAGCCTCAATAGCGTAAGTGATTGATAGAAAATCATTCAGAATTGAATAAGAAAAGGTATCCCTCTTGTAGCACGAAATGTAAATATTACAACCCGTTTTCGTGATAAAATGCGATCGCCCTGCATGTGCATGTGTTTTTACACAAGTGTAAATCTAATCGCCATTTATTCTTTCCCAACCTGTAATTCGTCCTATCCTTTAAAAGGGGTTTCCTTAAATTCAGGCTTGCAGCAACGATATCGGTGATTCCATCGCCGTTGATATCCCCAGTTGCAACGGTTACCAGGTGAATCGGCACGTTATCAATTTGTCAAAGTGTGAAATTCTGCAGACCACCATTATCTAACCAAATCAGGCTGGCATGTTTCGGGGCGTACCAGTCATTTGTCATGCCGACGAGCACTGCTGTTGGTCACAACATTCTGGACTTAACCGCGCGAGTCCTCGTCACTTTAACCATCAGTCGATTTATTCTGGATTCGCTCTTCAATTTCAATTTGTTTGAGAGTCTGTAATTCTCAATTCACTCCTCAGATCCATGGGACTGCCCTTCTCTCTATCAAGCCACCTTCTGCTCAAATGACTTGATCAAGCTGCCGACGTATTTCATAACCTCAATCTGTTCGATCGAAATGTTCGCCACTTCGTCAGGAGCCTCTCGAATCGGAGGCAGGTGGTCCCGTTTTATGTGGCTACTTTTTTGTGTTGTAATAACTCGAAAACTCTACCGTGAGAAAATCGAGATGCATCTTACCTAACACAATAAACTTATTGAGACACTCCAGTTTGATTGTCTCTATAAAACACTCGCAGAGACCATTCAGGTTCGGAGAGGCTATCGGTAACGGATTCGTATTCATGCCCGCGGCTTCCACAATTTCGCGAAACTTCTTTGTGTATTTCGTATCTCGATCATGAATGAGGATCGCAGGACGCTTCTGGCGATCACTGGTCTGCTCTGCAAACTTCTTCGTTTGCCTGCAGACTCACGCCGAATTCAGTCTATAAGTCGATTCGATCATGATCGCTTCACGAGTTTGCAGATTCCGGAACAACATCACATAAAGATTCCGGTCTATTCGTGCCGTCTTCGATTTGACTGAAAAAAAGTCACTGGCCCGTAGCGAGAAAATGTGCCGATGGCAATTTAGCAGTCTTCGCCATCAGAATTCTGCCCCATTGACTGTCCTTCCAAGTACAGTTTTTTACCAAGCGGTACGCCATAGACGCCTCCAATGAAGAAACCAACAGCGCTAAAAATGAAAATTTCCAGCCACGCCATGCCCCCGGGTAAGTCAGGATTCGACAAGGCGTAAGGACCAGCCATTAGCCGGATAACCAGCCAGCCCAAAAGGCTACCGCTGACACAACCACCAAATGCACCAATGATGAATCCAAAAATAATAAAGATCCATTGCATAGTAAAAATCCAATTAATGGCGTGTTACAACAAATGTATTCTTGTGCCAATCATACAATGACAATAGCAACTCAAGTTTCATTTGCCAGTTCAATGGCTGAACGGTCATGACTGGTAGTTCAATCGTTTGGTGCCTTCAGGGAATCGGTCCCGACTTTCAGTTCCCTGCTCTTTCGAAACCCGCGAATCTCCATACGACTTCATATTTTTATTCTTGATCGCAACCAGATCCTCGCACCTCTGGCTACTCAAAACTGGATTTGTTTTCAGACGTTGCCCGAAATGGTCCGTTGCCTGCATGTGGATCGAGACCGGGAACGATTGAGTATGATTTCCCAGCCATTAAATAATTAGAATTCCCATTCCAGGCAACTGTTCCATCGATATCAAAGGGGCACCACTACAGGCTCGGACCTCTGTATTTCCATGCCAGAAAATGACCTATGGATTTACGCGAGCATTGTGGTTCGTTCGGGGTGTAGAATGGAAGGTGAGGTATGTGTCTATTTCGGCCAAACGATTTGACTGCGACCTGTTAACCTTCGGGATTCAGGCGGAGATCACATTGAGTAAATCGTTGGCAACGAATTCTCGAATTTCATCCCGGACACGCCGGTAATGATCCAGTGCTTCTACTTCGTTTGCTGCCGTTTTTGCCAGCTTTGGCGGATCATCAAAGCCGACGTGCAAAACACGGGCTTTCCCCAGAAACCCAGGACAATTCTCATCGGCGTGTCCGCAAACCGTGATGACTACATCCAGCGGCACATCTTCCAACGTGCTTGCCATCTTGGAAGACTGCCCTGTGATGTCCACACCTGCTTCGGCCATCACTTTAATCGCGTTGGGATTCATGCCGTGGGCTTCAATGCCGGCGGAGTAAGCGTCGATCTTGTCGCCATGCAAATACCTGGCCCAGCCTTCGGCCATCTGACTGCGGCAGGAGTTTCCCGTACAAAGAAAGAGAACTTTGGTTTTGGACATGATTCAATTCCTGGTCGATGCAATGGATTCAGCTCTCGGTACATCCGGTGCTGTCAACTTTCGTAATGGGGCAATGCCTACAGGAGGCACGGCAAGTATCGGGATCACAGCGAGACGTTGGGCCTGAACTTCTTTCACTTCCTTAATGAACGGCCATTCGCCTGCCTGCCTTTGCTTTAGCACAGGGTCTGTCACCGCAAGCGGTATCAGGCTTTGGTTGATGACCCACGCAAACGGTTCAATGTCTGCCCGGCGCAGATCGGATTGCAGTTGTGTGGCTTCATGGACCGGCGTCGCTTCGGGAAGCGTGACAATCAATACTCGTGTGAATTCGGGGTCTCGCAATCGAGGTAAGAGATTCTGGACCGACTCTGGCATTTGCTGCGATTGCCGTGTGACTTCACGGTGATAAGCCAATGCCGAATCGAGTAACAGAATCGTGTGCCCCGTCGGCGCAGTATCGAGAACGACGAATTTTTCAGCTCCCTCCGCGACTGCCCGCGCGAACGCCCGAAACACTGCAATTTCTTCCGTGCAGGGAGAACGCAGGTCTTCATCGAGCAATGCCCGCCCCGCGTCATCGAGAGACGCCCCGACGGTCTGCATCACTTCTGCGCTGTAATCCGCCGTTTCCTGTATCGGGTCAATTCGGCTCACGGTCAGATGAGGCATCGAGTCCGCCGCCAGCGTCGCCATCACGTGGGCGGCTGGATCGGTTGTTGAGAGATGCACTTCATGACCCCGGTCGGCCAATGCGACAGCAATGCTCGCGGCGACGGTTGTTTTACCAACGCCCCCCTTGCCCATCGAAAGAATCACACCGCGCCCAGGTGCTTCGAGTTCTGTTAGCAAGGAATCGAGACCGGGTAATGCCGTCGTTGCTGATACTGTACCTTCTGAAGTGGTCGTTGATATCGCATTGGTTGAGCCGATCAGCCTCAGTAACTCGATCCCCAGGACGTTGCCTGCCGTCAATGGGACATCGGTCCGTGGCAACTCGGCGAGTACGTTGGGAATCTCTCTTAGAGCTTTGGCCGAGCGTTCTTCCATAGCCAGTGCCATCGGATCATTGTGATCAGTGGCAATGAACAGGCCGTTGATGATCAGCTGCTGATTCGCAACACCCATCTGGCGCAGTTCGCGACTGGTTCGAGCCGCTTCATTCAATGCCGATACGTCGGGACGAGCCACAAGAACAAGCGTTGTGCTGTCTCCATCGGACAGTGTCGCGACGGATTGCTGATAAAGTTTCTGCTGAGCCTGCAACCCGGCGAGTGGTCCAAGGCACGATGTTCCCGTCGTATTGGTCTCCATAAATCCAGACCACGCCGATGGCAGCGTGAGCAAACGCAACGTGTGGCCTGTCGGAGCGGTGTCGAAGATGACATGGTCATATTCCGCCGTTGCTGAAGCATCGCCCAGTAAGCGAGAGAACTCATCAAACGCTGCAATCTCAAGCGTGCAGGAACCAGAGAACTGTTCTTCCATACTGGCTACCGCAGTGTCCGGCAGCACTCCACGATACGGTTCGACCATTCGCTCGCGATACGCACGGGCCGATTCCGCCGGGTCAATGTTCATTGCAAACAGTCTGGACACATCAGTGATCGGCGTCGGCTCATTTCCGATCTGAGTCGCCAGGACATCATGCAGGTTTGACGCCGGATCGGTGGAAACGAGCAGTACGCGGTTCCCCTGATCGGCGAGCTGCACAGCTGTGGCACAGGCCATCGTGGTTTTGCCAACGCCCCCCTTGCCGGTGAAGAATAAAACGCGAGTGGGATGATCGAGATGATTCATGGCAATACCTCAACAGCAATCGGAGCTGCCGCAGCAGTCTCCGTTGTTTTCAGAAACCACGGGCAGGATCGACTCACCCAACGATGCCCCCGTCCACAATGCGAGATTTTCTCGCGAGGGATACTCATTGCGACTCATGACGCGGCCATCCACCAAGACCAGCGGCAGGCAGTCCACTCCAGCGGATTGGAGCATCTGCTTGACGATGGGATTGTTGGCGTACTCTGCTGGCTGCTGCCCAAGATTGAAGCGCTCGACCGAGTGACCTTTAGACTTCAACCATTCGAGGTCACTGGCAAACCGGGGCAGGACAGGATCAATCTGCGGTCCGCAGATACCTGTCGAGCAGCACATTGCTTTGTCGTAGATTTGAACTGTGCTCATGACATTTTTCCTTTCCTCGTCGTTACAATATCGTTCATCGTCGAAGGACGATTGTCTGGTACAAAAAAAACAGCTACAGGGCTGCAATCAACTGCTTCAACTCGGAAAGCATCTCCCGATTGATGCAGTAACAAACCTTAGGGCCATCGATCTCTCCCTGGATGAGACCTGATTCCTTCAGAATCTTCAGGTGCTGGGACACCGTTGACTGGGCCAGCGGTAGTTCAGCGACAATCTCACCACACACGCACGCTTCCCGACTGATCAACAACCGCACAATTCGTACACGAGCTGGATGAGCGACCGCCCAGGCCAGCTTGGCCAAAACACCAGCGCCCGCATCGTCCGGCAATTTGACCGGCCGCGAATCACAATCTCGCTGACGTTTTTTGGCAGTGGACATTAAACCTCTTTATCACAAATGACCTTTATCGTCGTTTTACGATGAATATTATACCTTTCCGACGAACGCGTCAACCTGGTTCTTAAACCTGCTCCTACCTTCTGCCAGGCAACCTCCAGGATTCCAGTTTGCACCTTAGTGAAGCGATGTCGCTAACTAATTCATCAGAGGTAAATGGAGCTGGTTGGACTAAACCCTGTTCCAATTGGAAATCGGATTTCCTGTAACATCTTGAACAGGACCTCCGGGGTGGCGGGGGCGCTCCGCTTCAGCGGAAGCTCCCGGTAGTTCAACGATTCTGGGGCTTCACAAGCCGGTTGCAGTTGATCATGAACCAAACTCGACCGATGCCTGTAGTACTAATCCACAAACTCGCTAACCAAATGATCGAGGTGCTGATTCCCAAATACGATGAACTTGCTCAAGCACTCGTGTTTGACCGTCTGAATAAAGCGTTTGCAGCGTTCTTCGAGCTGAATGAGAATCATTTTGTGGCAGAGTTAATCTCGCAGCATGCGAATCATCCAATCGTTGGCCTGTAAGCCGATTCGGTCACAACCGCTTCCTGAGTTTGCAGATTCAAGAACACAATCACATACAGATCGCGGACTCCTCGTGCCATCATCAAATTGACTGAAAAAAGCCTCTAGCCCATGGTGTTTCTCCGTGACGGTCCAGGTCTGCCGTCCACGAGTCGGAAGTCCGATCAGGAACCGGCTGGATTTCCTACTCTTTTAGGATATTCCGAACCGCTTAAGCGGCTAACAATTACCACGGCACGGCTTTATGAATACTAAGTTAGCGACAATTTTTTTTATAATTATAAAGAAAATCCAGATCGTTTTTCCGTGGGATATCGTGGTTTGCAGTTATTTACTAAATAAAGAGACCGCATCACAATGAATAACAATAAAAATCAGAACTCCGATAATGAATCTGAAGAGCATGTCCGGCTGATCGCTCAGGCTCAGCTTCGACTGCACGCTTATATTCTGGCACTTGTTGGTCGACCGAGCGATGCGGACGACCTCTTGCAGGAAACCAACGTTATTTTGTGGAGAAAACGACATACCTTTCAACCCGGCACAAACTTCTTCGCGTGGGCGTTTAAGATTGCACAGTTGCAGGTTCTGGCCCATCGTTCGAAACATCATCGAAGCAAGGTTCAGTTTGATGCAGAATTGATAAATCAAATCGCTGATATCGCGAATGAAGAATCAAAGCATTACGACCAGAGGGCAGACGCTTTACTCACCTGTCTGAAAAAATTACCTGAAGAACAACGACTGTTAATTACCAGACGCTATCAACCTGATGTGGCTGTTCATTCTCTCGCCGATGAAATGGGTAAAACTGCAAATGCGGTATCGGAATCTTTACGGCGAATCCGAGAAACTTTGCGACAGTGTATCGAGCGAGCCCTTGCGAGCGAGGTCCGTTCATGAGCAGGCTCAAACAACCTGAGGAATGGTCGATTCTCCTTAATGCAATGGTGGAAGAATCAATTTCAAATGAGCAGGAAGTACGGTTCACAGAACTCCTGCAGAGCGAACCTGAATTTCGCCGCCAATATGTTTTATTTTGTCAGATGCACACCCAATTAAACTGGCATCTCTCTTTCAAGTCTGATTCGATTATTAAATCCAAAGAGAAAGTTGTCAGAGCCAATCCAATACAACAAAGTCGGGCCAGCTGGACGATTGGTTTTGTTGCAATGTCGGTTCTTACAATAACTCTGGTTTGGATGGGATGGCAATCTCCTACTGATGAAGAACCAGCACAAATCGTCAGTGCTTCAGGACGGGTGAGTATCATTCGTGGCCAGCAGGATAAGATCTGGATTCTTCCAGACGACCTTATTCGCAATCCTGTCATGTTGCAACCGGGAGATCGAATTCAGACAGAAAGAGTGAGCTCTGCCAAATTGAGATTCCCGGATCAGACGGAGCTTAATTTACGGTCACTCTCTGAACTTATTTTGCCTTCTTCCTCCGAATCTGAAGTCAACATTTCGCGAGGAAGTTTGTATGCCAAAGTCACACCTCAGCGAACTGGATATCCTCGGATATTTCATATGTCAAATGCTCAAGTCCGAGTCATTGGAACGGAACTGGAATTGCTCTCATTACCAGAACAAAGCCAGGTCGCAGTTTCCGAGGGGAAAGTCGAGGTCATTCGATACTTCGATAATTCCTCTACAGCTGTTTCTGCAGGAGAATTTCTTCCCGTGACAGAAAAGTCTCCAATGAAAATAGTAAAATATCCTCTGGCCAAGCCAGAGTGGTCAGTTGATTTCAAGAATGGCCTGCCTTCAGGCTGGATGGGACGCTCAGTTGAAGAGGAAAGTGCAGTCGCAGCTGTTTCGGAGAGCCAGGATCGAACATCAGCATTTCAAATCAGTTCCCAGAAGTCAGAGTCAGGATTATTCACATGGCATGACGACTCCGTATTGCACCTGGCATTCCTGTTAGAACCACCTGGCTGGTTCCATATTTCTCTCGATGTCAAAACCTATGGCGAAGTGGACTCGCATTTCACTTACTGCTATGCCAATCCCATTCTCTGGGAGTCGTCTACTGGACAATGGCAGACGATAAGTATTCCGCTCTCGGAGTTTCAATTGCAGATGGAAAAAACGGCTCCCGAGTCACTCGGGCGAATTCCTACTCAGATTGTTTTCCGCGGAGAAAGTGAGTCCAGGATTTTCATGATCAATCACATTGGGGTTGAACGAAGCGGTCAATCGAAGGTCAACGAGTCCAATGAAATTCTTAATGGAAAGAACGCCAGATGACGGCAGTCAAATTTTTACTCACCCATCGAATTCTCCTGACATTGAGCCTGACCATATTAATGTTGCCGGGATGTGATCATGCAGAAAACGAGAATAAAGAGCCGCCCGTTTTATCAAAAGCTGCAGTCAATACACAGGATGTAAGCACGAATCCAACAGTACTTGGTGAAGAACCAGCTAAGAAGTCAAAACCAGAAACGCCACGGGCAAGTTCACCTGTAAGCAATCCAGAATACGTGCCAGTACAAGTTGCCAAAGATTCGCTATCAGGCTCGATTGGCAGTCGGCACTATAATGGGCAACGAGATGCGGTTGTCTATAACGCTCCTATGATTCAACATCTTTGCGTTTCCGCTGATGGTCGACTTGTCGTCATCAGTCGAACAGTCAATGAAGAGGGACAATTATTGCAGGTTTGGGATATTCCTGGCGGTCAACTGCTGAATGAAATTTATGAACCTTCAGGCGTGACCGCGCTGACGATCAGTCCCGACAGTCAGCTGCTGGCTTACGGCATCAACGATTCGTCAATTATTATTCGGTCATTGCCTGAAGGGAAAACGGTTTATTTAAAGCAGCACCGCTTGCCTGCAGGTGGGCTCGATTTCTCGCCTGACAGCAAACAACTCGCTAGTTTAGGGCACGATAATCAACTTTTGCTCTGGGATATTGCCAGCCAGAATGTTCTTGCCCAGGCAACAAATGGCGAGGCATCATTCGCTTCGGAAGTAAAATTCAGCAGTCCTGATCGTCTCTGGGCAAGGGACAGTAAAGATCTCCTTCGCTGGTATCAATTCTCTAATGATTCCCTGGAGTTCGAAAGTGAATTGAAATTACCACCAGAATTACGAATTCTCGCAACCAGCAAAAACTCAGTTTTGGGTCAACAACAGGACTTGAGTCTCCATCGATTGTCAACAGCGACAGGAGAAATCCTGGCGGTCGCGAAGACTGAGACATCCACTCCGGTTGATTTGCCGAATAAAGTCGACTTGATTATGTCAGGAGCATTCTCGGGACAATCCACGGAATTTGTAACGGCGGCAAATGATGGAAGCCTGACGTTAAGATCGATGGATATTTCCATAATGAGTCAGTTTAAAAAACTGGAGCATGGGTATGTCATCAAACTCGGATCTGATTCCAATGGCCGTTATTGGATCGCAGGGACAACCGAAGGGGGCTTGCTTGTGCTTGATCGTGAGCATCCTGACGAAAGAAGATGGCTTATAGAAATCCCCTCTCAGCCCCCACTGGTCGCACCCCGTTTCAGTCAGGATCGAAAGACAATTCTTAAAATGGAGGATGGGGATCATATTAGAAGTACACAACTGGCAACTGGACTGCCAGATCATCGATATAAAATCTCGAATTTCAAAGAATCAGCCGACGCGACTTATATCACAACGTTATTGGCTGGTTCTGAACAGAATGTGTATTGCGGGACCAGTTCCGGATCGATTGAAATGCTGGACGATAATTCGTCTATGCCACCTACCAGATTCTCCGCTTCCGAGTCGGCCATTACTGCAATGACAGAGTCTCCCGATCATCAGGTATTGCTGGTCGGGGACGAAAATGGACAAGCAATCTGGTTTGATCTGACTCAACCCGAAAATAAGGTCACTCGACCAGATCAGACAGGTCGAATCTGGTCAATCGATTTCTCATCGAACTCTCTACGGGCGGCCACCGCAAGTCAGGATCACACGGTCATTGTCTGGGATGTCGTCAATCGTGAAAAACAGTTCATCCTGAATGAACACAAGGATGCAGTACAAATTGTGGAATTCAGTCCAGATGACCGCTGGCTGGTCAGTGGCGATCGGAGTGGGCACCTTATTCTTTGGGATATGAAAGTGGGGAAATCTGTCTGGAATGGGACTGTAAAAGAGAATATGGTGCAATTTAAAGGCATTCCCATGCATGCTCCAATAGAGACTTCAAATGAGTGTTTTCCCGATTTGGGCATCACATCAGTTGCATTCAGCCCCAACCAAAAAGTCCTGGCAGTAGGGACTGCAAATGGATATCTGCAAACATTCGATCTCACCAACTTCCGCGAATTGTCAGTCGTCTACCTGGGTCAACCCGTCGCTGATCTGCAATTTGCGGAAGACGGAAGTTCGCTCCTGGCAGCCACACTTTCTGGCGATGTCGAGAGATATTGGCAAAGCCCGGACCCTCCTAAAATGCTACCCGGGCACGAGGGACAGGTTCGATTTGCGGCACTGGACTCAAAGGGGCTCAAAGCGGTGACCGGGGGGCACGATCAACAGCTTTGCGTTTGGGATGTTGATCAGACAAAGTTAATTGCGTCTATTGAAAATGATGGAGAAGGCATTGCTGGTGGGGCATTATCGCCAACTGGGAACCGAGCAGTGACGGTCGGCTTTGGATCTGGAGTGGTATTCTGGGATCTGGATCAGATGCGAAGAATTGAAAAACGTTATGGACACAAGGCACGCGTCTGGTGCCTCGCCTTCACTCGTGATGGAAACTGGGTCGCCTCGGGCTCTGAGGATAAGACGGTCAAAATCTGGGACTTTGCGACGAGAAAAAACACGCTGACCATTCCTCACGAGAACTCCGTTCGCTTTGTTACCTTTTCGCCAGATGGTCAGCAGTTACTGACGAGTACGTTTGATGAACGTGGCTGGAAATATCCGGCTGATCTTCAACTTTGGGACAGTTCAACTGGAAAGTTGCTGAGGAAATTCAACGGGCATCGAGTGAATGTGACTGGTGCGTGCTTTAATGCCAGCGGAACGGAAATCATTTCCTGTGGAGCGGATGGTCAGACCTGCCGCTGGAACGTTTCCACAGGGAAATGTTTGCAAGATTTAACGCGTCAAAATGGTGTCTACAATCCTAATCTGATCAATGATGGCCAACTCCTCATCAGCAAACGTTTTGGAAACGGTATTTTTATCGATGAAGCCAAGTCACTGAATCGTTTGGCTGAATTCAGTGTACCGACTCAATCAGTAGACGATTTGAATGTCTCCCCTGATGGTCACCGAGTTATTGCCGCCACGAAAGAGGGGCGAGTTTATGTCTGGAGCATCGCAGGTGAATAAGAATCGTCACCGGGCTTTTACAATTATAGAACTGCTGGTCACATTGTCTGTGATTGGTTTGCTGATCGCATTGTTGCTGCCTGCGGTTCAAAAGGTTCGAGAAACAGCACGAAGGATGAGCTGTGCAAACAATCTCAAGCAAATTGGTATTGCGTTGAACAGCTATCATGAAGTGCACAATGTACTACCCTTCGGCTGTGGATCCGACAACGATGGCATTGTTTCCTCACTTGGGACATTGAATGACAGACGATATTCAGCTCACTCTCAGTTTCTCCCATATCTGGAACAGGCTAACGTTTATGACCTGATCGATTTTAACGTTGCCCCCTTTCACCCCTATATCAATTCGGGCATAACAGAACCCGACTGCATTGCGAGTGGTGGTCTCAGTGCCGTGAATGGTCCGGCAGCGATTACGGTCATCAGCACATTTGTATGTCCTTCCGATATCGATCGTCTCTTGGGAGTGATGTGGGGACACAATAATTATCGCTCCTGCAACGGTGGAGGCTGGCACGGTAGAAATGGTAATGGTATGTTCGGCCAAAACAGTAGCGTTCGCTTCGGCATGGTTTCTGACGGACTTTCTAATACCGTAATGTTCAGCGAACGCTGCAAAGGGACGATGAATCATGATGTCTATGATTCGTTGTCCGATATCTACAACATTGCTGGCATCTGGAGTGAAGAGACATTTCAAAAGTTTTGTCAAAGCCTCTCTCCTGAAACGAGTGCCGCCTATCCTCAGAATGTTGATGCCGGACAGAATTGGCTGGAGGGCAACTTTAACTGGACCCGTTATAACCATCTGGTGAATCCGAACAGTGTGAGTTGCAAAAATGGGTTCACCTGGGATGGAGTCGGCATGGCTGCATCGAGTCGCCACTCCAGTGGAGTCAACGCCCTGCTTGGGGATGGAGGTGTCCGTTTCTTTAACGAAAATATCGATCCGTCGATTTGGCAGGGACTTGGAACAATTCACGGCGAGGAAGTCCTTGCGGATTTTTAATTTCATTGCTCGCAAGATCAAAAAGGCACAATCTCATGTTCACACGACTACTTCTGGCAAGCGTTCTTGTCATGTCTTCATCGTCGCTGTGGGCCAACAGTTATTCCTGGGATTTCCATAACGGACATTTTGATAATCTTTCCCTGGTCCCGATGGGCCCCGGAGCCGTCAATCTTCTCAGTCCAACAGACAAAGGACTAAAAATCACCGCACCAGCTGGTTACAACGTCAAAATGGTTGGATTTTCTCCCCGGTTTCTTATCCAGGGAGACTTCAAGATCGCTATCGATTATTCGATAACGAACTGGACTCAGCCAAAAAGTGGTTACGGAAGTGGACCAACAATTTATGTATCGATGGGGACAACAGACGACCCAGCCGCCTCAATCAATCGGCGATTGCGTCCCGATGGAAGAGATGTCTATGGTGTATTCGCTGCCAGAGTTGACGACGGCAAACGCATTCCAACCGCTAAACTTTTTGATGTTCCCAATAAATCTGTAATGGATGGCAGGTTACAAATCCAGCGAATCAACGATGAAATCATTTATTCTGCAGCTGATGATTTACAGGCCGAATTTCATGAACTGGCCACACTTCCCGTCAGTGATTCTGATGTGACGCTCGTTCGAATGGGGCTTGAACAGAGCGATGCACAGTCGGCAGCAACAATCAAACTGCACCGAATCGATATCGAAGCCGATGAATTGCCTCATCTTCCTTCTGAACAGGCACGTACTGCCCTGCTCTATCGACCGAGGTACCTCCCCCCAGCAGAGCCAACCTCCTATCGCTGGCTGTGGCAGTCTCTAATAGCATTGCTCGTTGGTTGTATCACGGGAATCTGGGCCTGGAGACGATATAACTAGACCGATAATATTTAGACACAAGTTCAAGTCAGCGATACGTACGAACTTACCAGCTTACGGTTGGAAACTTCGTCATTAAGGATTTTGCTTATTGAAAAAATAAAGATAGCTGGCGAAATTCATGGAATGGCCGGTCAAGCAGCCTTCCGATCAAACGACTTGATCAAGCCTCCAACGTATTTTCTAACATCAATCAGATCGATGGAAATTGTCGCCATTTCACCAGGTTCCTCCCGAATCAGTGGCAGGTGCTCCCGTTCCATTTGGATTTTTTTTGTGTTGTAATAATTCATAAACTCGACTGTGAGATAATCGAGATGCCTTGAGAGCAGACTTTTCTCAGCCTGATTCGGCACGACGGCCGGTCCGCTGTCGCCACCTCGTAACAAGCCTGCGCGATGCCCCACACACAATCCGCCCTGCACATTTTCCCCCCGGTCGCATGACACTCGTAGCAGTTTTCGACCAGCACGGGACGATTCGTCGTTACGAAGAATGTGAGTTGCAGTTGCGAGAAGTCACGAGGTTCATCGGCCTTGGCCCGTGAGATCCGACATACCAGTGCCATCATGAAAAGTCTAAATCGTTTCATGACGATTCCTTCGGTCGAGCCTATTCAAAAATTACCTGAAGCGTTCAGCAGAAGCAAACACATCGTTTATAGGACATTTGATGTCCATGCGA
>DOCI01000131.1:14162-16472 GCA_003503535.1 Planctomycetaceae bacterium | reverse complement strand
GTCCATGCGACTGCAGAAACCATTTGAAATTGGTCTAACCAGCAAGGTGTGATTTCCCAGCAATAGGGAAATTGCAACTCTCATTCAAAGCAACTGTTTCATCGACATCAAAAGGGGCAAGTTACTTCCGTAGATTGTGGTGAAACTTGCCGCGAATGTCTCGCATCGTTTGCCAGATATTCGCTTTAAAATCTTGTGGAGAAACACAGACGAACAGATAGCCGTGCCTGGTTGTTTTATCTGTCCAAGCCTGGATTATGAGATTCAACATTTGCGGTTTCTGGGTCACAAACGGTTCAGTCCAGTTGACCGTTGCCGAATATTCTGTGAGCCCCTGAGGGTAAATATTCTGCGAATCGAGCGGTATGGCTTTTGTCAGTATGCAGGTAAACTGGCTGGTATCGATATCCTTTTTTCGGCTATTGAAAATGGTACGAGACAGCCCCTGATAATACGTCAGTAATTCGCGTTTGATATTATTTTCTGTTAGTTCACTGCCGGGATCGATTTTAAATATGAAGAAGTAGGAGAAAAACGTATTCGATTTTTCCTGAAACATGCCCGGCGAAAACCGGGCTTCTTCGATCCCTTTGAACTGCATTTCTTTGGCAAATGAAGGAGGCAGCGGAATTTGCTCGCCCTTCCAACCGGCCGGAACTGTGATGTGCCTGGCCAACTCCAAATCGTCAGCCAACACGCTGTTCACCCCAGACAGAATTGCAAGAATAACTGTAAAACGGCGAATATCAAAAGCCTGCATACAAGGTATTTTCTATCTTGAGGAATACGGAAGTCTAAATCGAGGCGATTTCGAAGCCGCTGCGGTTGTCCCGTGTCAAGTATTTGTTGGCATCCGAGTTGTTCGTGATTTTGAGAGCGATGCCATCGAATTCGAGGGTTTCACCCGGAAAGTGCGCGGCAACATTCCCTAATTGCACGGCTTCGGTCAGATGGCCTCCGTATTCAAACCCGTCGCTGGGCTGTTTTCCGGATAGGCAACCATTAACCCAGCCGTGATAATGGTCGAGGCTTTCCACCGGTTCTATTTTAACACCTTCTATGTTTACGAAGGGTTGACTGTAATGAGGCAGAATCATATTGCCGTTTTGACCGACGAAAATCGAGCCTCCGCCAGGCAGAGACTGGCCGGGTAAAAGCTTGGCGATTTCGTTACTTGGCCGCCGTCCACCATCGTACCAGGTTATCGGCAGGCTGGAACTGGCCGTATACTGTGTGCCGGGAATGATGTATTTGATGGTTTCCTGGGCGGGCCAGACTTCGTCATTCATACCGGTGTTCTCTGAGCGTACACTTAGGGGATCGCCAGTAATGTTGAGGGCCGAATACACCGGATCAAGTAAATGGCAGCCGAAATCGCCGATGGCACCGGAGCCGAAGTCCTGCCAGTCTCTCCACGTGAAGGGATGGTACACTCGGTTTCCGCCGAAAGGACGCATGGGGGCAACGCTGATCCAGAGGTTCCAATCGAGCGATTTCGGAATCGCTTCACTTTTCGCAGGCCTGTCGAGCAAACCGCTGCGTCCATGCCCGGTGGTGCCGACCCAGGAATGCACAGCCGTTACCTTCCCGATGATTCCATCCTGAATCGCTTTCACTGCGGTGCGATAAGACGAGTGCGAATGAATTTGATTGCCCATTCGCGTGATAACGCCCGATTTTTTTGCATGCAATCGCATTTGTCGGGCTTCCCAAACCGTGCGTGTCAGCGGCTTCTGGCAGTAAACGTGTTTACCGCGTTTCATGGCATCAATGCCAATGATGGCGTGAGTATGGTCAGGGGTTGAAACCGAGACGGCATCGATTTTATCACCCAGCTCATCCAGCATATTTTTGTAGTCCTGGTAGACAGGAGCTTCTGGAGCCAAAGGCTTAACTTTTGCGGTCCGCGACAAATCGACATCGCAAAAGGCGACACATTTCACTTTGTCGTGGCTGGCGATGAGCTTAATGTCGGAATACCCTTTGCCGTCGGTGCCGATGCCCGCAAACTGCAATTGCGAGTTCAAATTTTGTCCGCGGACAATTGCCGGTGCCGCGAAAGCGGACGCGGCTGCGACGGATGTTTTCAAAAACGCTGGACGGCTGGCAACTGAATTGCATGTCATGATTGCGGGTTTCCTGCTATGTATGTGAGTTGGAAGTGTTTTGGGGCAGAGCCAGTTTATGGTTTTATATAGAATTGACATCATAACATAAAGCGGTTCGTGACGCGTCAATTGAGTCAACGTGATGAAGTGTGAGCAAATTCGTAAGGTGGATTCATTTTGAAATGCACGGGTTGATGGAAAA
>DOCI01000131.1:13345-14013 GCA_003503535.1 Planctomycetaceae bacterium | reverse complement strand
TCCGCTCAAACGACTTGATCAAGCCACCCACGGATCTCCTCATTTCAATCTGGTCGTGGAAATAGTCGCCACTTCATTGGACTCCTCTCGAATCGGCGGCAGGTGGTCCAGTTCCATGTGTGATCGCTACGTATTGTAATATCCCGTAAACTCATCCGTCAGAAAATCGAGATGCTTCTTACCGAACCCAATGAACTTGTTGAAGCACTCCAGTTTAATCGTCCCGATCAACCGCTCGCAGCGACCATTCAGATTCGGCGAGCCTGAGGTGATATGGATCATTCAACAGGCTGAATCAGGATCCAGTTGAGGCAGGTATTGCCTGGATGTTTTTTGTGGCCAATGTCAATCGTTAACCGATGATCTCGAACGATGACTGATGCCGTTACCTCTTGAAATAATCCGGAAGTGGTTGTGACATCAGTCAGAATAGGATTTCCTTCCAGAGAAACGTTCTGATGAACCTGGTCGTGCCCTGAATCTCCCACACAAATTGTGACTCGGCACTCTCCATTGGGAAGTTCATACTCCCAGCGATCGAGTGTGCGGGTGAAAACAAAAGTGTCTCGATACGACTCGGGCACTGCATTTCGAAATCTTGTCTGAGATCGAAGGTCTTTCCCCCAGCCATATCCACTTTGGGAGTTGAAGGGAGCCCCCACGTCCGC
>DOCI01000131.1:6196-13173 GCA_003503535.1 Planctomycetaceae bacterium | reverse complement strand
AGACCATCCGTTTCTGGAGTTGATTTTGGCCGGTTAATTTCCCAGACGATGGGCTCGTTGCTGGTTAAAGGTAAAGCATCGTCTTCATTCACGATATTGTCGTAATCGGTATCGTGGGCATCCCAATGAGGCCAGCTTTTCCACACGGTAAGATCTTTGATTTGGTTCCAGACTTGATTCGCAAATTCGCCACGTGTCAAATTCTGTTTCGGTGTCGAGATGCGACGTTGCGTAGAGTGATAAATCTGCTCGATGCTCTCCTGGATCCAAGCCGGTTTCGCAGGATCATCGGGGCGGAAATCGACTTCAGTGGCTTCTGTTGAGAGCAACTGAGCGGCATGAAGACGATTGATCGCAGTGAACGCTGGATGATCGGCTTGTAAATCTCGAAACGGCCAGAGCAGAAGAGGAATGCCCCCGTCGAGAGACGAGCACAGCCCCGTTCGTATTTCTTCAAACCGTGGTCGTTGCTCGATGAGCTGACGTGGTTCGATCTCATGCTGCAGACTGACAGCAGCCGCTGCTCCTGCCGCCTGGCCGATGTGAATTCGCTGATCGTGCAGGCGAATCGCAGCACTGACGATGCTGCTGAAGCCAACGTTTCCCTGGGCTCCCAGCAGACCGTCATATCGTATAGGAATCAGACTTCGCAGCGGAAACACCGATCGATCGCTGACAAACCGGGTATGCCGTCCCGGCTTTTCAAAATCAATCCAGGGGCCATCTTCCCCTTCTTTTTTCAAGTAGGTTCTTCCGGTGCGGTGGAAGTCATAGTGGAACTGCCAGGGGAACAACCCATCGGGATACAATACTTCAGAGAATCGTTCTTTGGCTGCTGTCTTTTCGAATCCATCCCGATTGCGACCATCCTGTTCCCGCATCATGTACATCGCTTTGAGACGTAATCCCTCACGAATGTACGGCTTGGGGGGCAGATTATCTGGAGTGCCAAATTCTGGGCTCAGGCGGAAGTTTCTAAAGCTGTGAGTTTGGTCGGCGGCGTGCTCGTGCACGAAGTTTTGCATGTGAAACAGAACACCCAGCGAATGCTGTTTGGCATCATCAAAAATGACTTGTCGCTCCTCCCGGGTCATCTCAACAATATTTTTTTTGGATGCCCCGGCTTCTATTTTTTCGAGAGCCTTAACTACCCGAGCAGGTAGTCGTTCCAATGGATAATCCTGTCCGTTCATGTAGTTGAGAAGTATGGCGGTCGGCGTTCCGAGTTCTTCGTTGCCAACCACAATCCGGCGAACCGAATAAACACTCAGCATCCGCTTGTTTCCGTCATTCTTAGCAGGCCAGTGCAGAATGCCTCCGTAGCTTCGGATGGGACGATCCCACTCCAGTCCTTTTCCAAAGCCATTCATGCTGAGCCCGGTCGCCCGAGGATAATTGCGGTCATCGAAATTCTCTGGTCGCTCGATTGGTGAAGGCTTGTGTGTGTCTTCAACAATCATCGCCCACGTGATCGGATTCATTTCATTATGTGAAATCTCTTTTTCAGGGGGAGCACTTGGTTCACCATAACGAGATTGAGGATCGGGACCGCATTCATACTCAGCGCCGGCCAGTTGAATGACATCTCCCCAGTCGGAAGCATCAATGGTCAACCGAGCACTCACCCGCACATCAGGAGATTGCATCTTCCCGGTTTGCAGGTCAACAGGTGCGAACGTGACTTGCCGGACCTGGGGATGGTTTGAATCTTTTCCCGTCACTTCGACCGCAACAGGAGCATGATTCCAGATGACCTGGATTTGTTTGCTGTCAACATAGGGTTGAATCAGTTCTCGAAATGCCTGCTCCGCATCAGCCGGGTGGAAAGTCGAGGGGCCGTGATATGGGAGTCCTGGCATGCCAGCACCATACTTCTTTTCATTGACCGCCTCGATCCGATCCATCACCTCTTTGAAGAGTCCACTGCGGTGGAACGAGCGTTTCATTGGATGCCAATCGACACCCCAGCCGACTTTGCCAACTCCCTTGTCTTCATCGACACAAGCCAGTGATTGCTCGGTATATTGTCCCCCGTACCATTCCCCATCATGCACAATGATGATGGAGCTCACTCCCATTCGAGCAGCCTGAATCGCAGCAGCCCAGCCCGACTCGGTCGCTCCAACGATCAGTAATTCACATTCATGTTTCTGGAGAGCAGCGGGGGCATTGGCGGATGCTGTTGGCTCTGCGAATGCCAGTGTGCATACGATAAAAACAAGACTGAGAAAAGTTCGAGCGTTATTCACGTTGTTTTATTCCAATGAGTCAGGCGGCGAGAGTGCAGGAGCAGCAGTTTCAGAACTGTCAGCAATTGCGTCCCGTACAACGAATATGAAGTGTGATCCAAAACACGATAGTTAGACAATACCAAGATCGGGCAGAGATACCAGTCCAAGGTTGGAGGCTTAGGCGCCCAGAAATTCGCTTATCGGAAGCGGAACGAGTGTATTGAAACGTGAGAGAATTGATACATCAGAAGTTGGCAAACGTTTAAACTGACTGCTCAATCCACCTTCCGCTCAAATGATTTGCTCAACCCCCCAACGTATTTTTTGAACTCGATCTGATCGATCGAAATGGTCGCCACTTTTTCAGGTAGCTCTCGAAGCGGCGGCAGGATGTCCCGTTCCCTATGCGACCGCTTTGTATTGTAATAACTCGTAAACTCGTCCGTCAGATAATCGAGATGCTTCTTCCCAAACACTATAAACTTATTGAGGCATTCCAGCTTGATCGTCTCGATAATCCACTCACTACGGCCATTCAGGTTCGGCGAGGCTTTCTTTAACGGATTCGTTTTCATGCCCGCGGCATTTACGGTTGCCCTGAACTTGTTTGTGTATTTCGTATCTGGATTATGGATCAGGATCGCAGCAAGCTTCTCGCTGTCTCTGGCTTCCGGAGCCCCAGCCCCGTGCAGTCGATTGAATGAGTTGATGGTGTCGATAGTCGTATCGTCGTTGAGTTCGTCGGATCGCTTTCATCCAGGAATCGTCTCAACCGGTGTCAAATTTGGAAAGTCATTTCCCGATCTGGCATGATGAGAACTCGTGCGGAAAAGTCCAGAATATTCTGACAGACTGCACCGCAAACTCGTATGAATAACAGTGAAAATTGTGAGAGTAGATGGCATAGATCCTGTCATATTTTACCCAATGCTCTCGCATGAATCACGTCAGGATTGGCTTGACCACTTCCCCGAAAACATCGGTCAGGCGAAAATTGCGGCCTTGGAACTTGTAAGTCAAGCGTTCATGATCGATGCCCAGTAAATGCAGAATCGTCGCTTGAATGTCATGCACCGAGACTGGGTTTTCGACAACATTGAAGCCGAAATCATCAGAGGATCCGTAACTCATCCCCTGTTGAATGCCTCCACCTGCCATCCAAATCGTGAAGGCATAGGGATGATGATCGCGCCCCCAAGTGCTGGTGTTTTCAATCTTGCCCTGCAGAAATGGAGTTCGACCAAATTCTCCTCCCCAGATAACCAATGTGTCATCCAGCAGTCTCCGTTCCTTCAAATCTCTCACCAGAGCGGCACTGGGGGCATCGGTGTCAGTGCATTGAATCCTGAGTTGAGTGTTGAGGTTTCGATGCTGGTCCCAGCCTGCATGCATCAACTGAATAAACGGTACGTCCCGCTCAGCGAGTCGCCTTGCCATCAAGCAGTTGTAAGCAAAACTTCCTGCCCTGTGCACGTCGGGACCGTATCGATCAAGAATATGCTTGGGTTCATCGGAAAAGTCGGTCAATTCAGGGACGCTCATTTGCATTTGATACGCCATTTCATACTGACTGATGCGGGTTTGCGTTTCCGGATCCCCCATCTCGGCGTAGTTGATCTCATTGAGTTTCGCAAGATCATCCAGAATTCCTCTGCGTATCTCCCGACTCATCCCTTGAGGATTGGAAAGATAAAGAACAGGGTCGCCTTGGCCGCGAAACTTTACTCCTTGAAATCTGGAAGGTAAAAATCCGCTTCCCCAATAGAAGTCATAGAAAATCTGGCCGCAACTGGCCTCCTTATCCCGGGAAGTCATCACCACAAATGAAGGCAGGTTTTTCGAACCTTGCCCCAGCCCGTACGTCATCCAGGCTCCCATACTGGGACGACCGGGCATTTCTGATCCAGTCAGAAAAAAGGTGATTGCCGGGGCATGATTGACTGCATCGGTATGCATCGATTTGATGAAGCACAAATCGTCCGCGATCCCCGCGATTTTCGGAGTAAAGTCGCTCACCCAGGCACCACTTTCTCCATGTTGAGCAAAATTTGTAATCTCCGAAAGAACCGGACGTTCTTTTTGTCCGCCCGTCATGGTACTAAAGCGTTTACCTCCGCTGATTTCGTCGGGTATCTGCTCTCCATGGTGCTTTTTTAACGTCGGTTTGTAATCAAACAGATCAACGTGTGATGGAGCTCCATTCTGAAACAGATAAATCACTCGTTTTGCTTTCGGTGCAAAATGAGGGAGATCCTGCAGACCAGCGTACCCGGACGGATTGGAACGGTCCGCCTGAGAGTTCGATGTGAACAGGGAACCGAGAGCCACAGTTCCCAGCCCCAGAGCTGACTGCCCGAAAAGTTGTCGACGTGTTTGCTGTTGATGATAATTGATCATGCTGAATTACTTTCATCGGAATGTGATACGAATCAGCGACACAAAGTTTCATCGAGATTGAGAATCAGGCTGCAGATTCCCACCCAGGAGGCATGCTCGACTGGATCAAGATTTTCATCCCGTGAGGATTCACCAACCTGGAGTAGCGCGGTGGCGGAAGCAGGATTCTGTCGATACTGGTCTTTGAGTTTCTGTAGACGCGTTAGCAATATCTCGGTTTCCAGCGATTGAGGAGCATGGGATGTTGCCAGCCGCATAGCCAATTCGATCCGTTGTTCATCATTGTCTTCAGCAAGCATCAAACGTTGTGCAAATGCACGGGCCGCTTCCACATAAGTGGTGTCGTTCAAAGTTACTAAAGCGTGCAAAGGAGTATTCGTCCGATAATCCCTGACCGAGCAACTCTGTCGGGGGCTGTTATCGAACAGCATTGTGGGGCCGACAATCCGCCGCCAGAACGAATAGAGCGTGCGTCGATACAGTTTTTCTCCGGTATCCTGATTATATTTTTTCTTGCCGAAGGTGGCTTCCGCCCAAATCCCCTCTGGCTGATAAGGATAAACCGGCGGACCACCTTCACGATTAACAAGGAGCCCGCTGACGAACAGGGCCTGATCTCGTAACATCCAGGATGGCATCCGTAGACGGGAGCCCCGCGCCAGCAACCGGTTTTCAGGATCGCGCTCGTGCATGCCGGGCTTCACTTCCGCCGATTGTCGATAGGTCGCAGAAGTGACCATCATTCGAATGAGATGTTTCAGATCCCAGCCCGATTCCATGAATTCTGCTGACAGCCAGTCGAGCAATTCCGGGTGAGTCGGCTTCTCTCCCTGAGATCCGAAATCTTCCGGAGTTTTGACCAACCCCACGCCGAAGAACATTTGCCAGTACCGATTGACGGTTACGCGTGCTGTCAACGGATGCTTCCGGTCGACAAGCCATCTGGCCAGTGTAAGTCGATTCTGTTCATTGTTTTGATAATTTTCATCAAACAACAATTGTTGAGGAAGACCAGGAAAGACCTTCTCAATTGGCTTGTCGTAAATCCCCTTATCGAGGGTGAATGTTTCCCGACGACTGGACATGTCCTGCATGGTCATTACAACTGGAATCTGCTTGCGAACGGATTCCAGTTTCTGCTTTTCCTGCTCCAGTTGCTTCGTCAATTGTTGATAGACTTCATCCTGTTGCTGGTATGGTTCTTCAATGAGTTTGTTCTGACTTTCAGTCCGTTGTGTTGCTGGAGTCAATAACGCGTTACGCAATTCCAGTGTTTCATACTTGAGCGTTACCTCGGGTTGTGACGAAGCCGAGAACTGAAAGTGTCCCAGGTTATGATTTTGATGTACCGAGTCGTGATGAAGTGTCACGACAAGCCGATCCCCTTCTCTGAATGCATAAGATTTTTTTAAACGAAACAACCCGGCATGATCGCGATCAACAAATTTCCCCTGCAGGACCGCCCAACCTGATTGGGGATTTCCATCAAAAGTATTGGCGATCTTCAGTCCTCCCTGCTCATAACTGGCAATAGCGGAGGCAATTTCAAGTGGTTGTGATGTCCCATCCTGATGAATGATCTCAAAGTTGATATCAGTCAACACAAAATTACCACTATTCGATCGAGCCAGGCCATTTTCCGTCATCGACGTGTGGCGTAATGCGTCGAGTCGCACTACCTGCACTCCAGGCAGGTCAGTCGTTAATGAGAGCCGATAGGTATCATTCGATGGATTAACTCCACTGGCCAGAATGGACTGATCTCCCTGAACGGTCAGCGTCTGATGTTCTGCACTGACTTTGACGGGTTGCAAGACCTGCCAGGGAGACTCCATCTTCTGAAGTCGCTCCAACTCATCATGTTGCCACTGTTCATAGGCAGAAAACTGCAGCTGCCAATACTCTTTTCTCTGTTGTTCGAGCTGACGAATCTGCTGTTGAGATTTGACAATCTGATTTTGCTGAGCCTGAGAGGGAACCTGTAGATTCGGAGCCATCTGTGGATCTCCGCCCCCTCCTGTCACTGGCGTCTGATTGAAGTAATCGAAGAGTTGATAATACTCCTGCTGGCTGATTGGATCATATTTGTGGTCGTGGCAGCGACAGCAGGTGAGGGTCAGGCCCAACCAGACGGTCCCCATTGTCTCGGTCTGATCGAATATGTATTCGATCCGGTTTTCCTCAGCGATCCGTCCTCCTTCGCCATTGATCATATGATTGCGACAGAACCCTGTCGCGAGTTTCTGCTCCGGCGTCGCTTCCGGCAGCAAATCACCCGCCAGTTGTTCGACAGTGAATTCATCATAAGGCTTGTTCTCATTGAACGACTTGATGACCCAGTCCCGCCAA
>DOCI01000131.1:963-6128 GCA_003503535.1 Planctomycetaceae bacterium | reverse complement strand
GTTCTCGATCTCCCTGATATCCATTGCTGTCGGCATAGCGGGCAACATCAAGCCAGTTCCAGGCCATTCGCTCGCCAAATTCGGATGAGGCAAGGAATTGATCGACCATGTTTTCGTAGGCTTCTGACGATTCATCCGCCAGAAATTGATCCAGTTCCTCAACAGTTGGAGGTAAACCGGTGATGTCGAGCTTCACCCGACGCAATAAACGCGCCTTATCTGCCTCCGGATTCGGAGGGATTTTTTCGGTCTGGAGACGTTGCCAGACGAAATGATCGATTTCGTTACATGGCCAATCACTGGACGCTTTGGGCACTGCAGGCCTCAGGACCGATTCAAATGCCCAGTGCCCCTGCCACTTTGCCCCCTGATTGATCCAGCGTTTAATCAGTTTAATCTGCTCTAAAGTAAGCATACGATTCGAATCGACTGGTGGCATGACGATAGAATTATCCGTGCTGGAGATCCGACGATATAATTCACTCTCTTCCGCTTTACCAGAAGTAAGAATTTGATCATTCAACAAGCCCTGTTCTGTGTCGAGCCTCAAATCTGCTTCGCGTGCATTTTCATCGGGGCCATGACAGTGGTAACAATTCTCAGACAGGATCGGACGAATGTCCCGATCAAAACTGACCGGTATTTCCGCATTTGTCATTACAGGATTCTGAAATAGCAGGACCATCACGAAAAGCCCCGCTGTGCAGTACACGGGAGATTTGAAACAGGATGCATGGTGAGCGCCAGATCTTGGCATGATCATTCTCGCAGGGACTCATAAAAATATTTTGATTGATCGTCACTTCTACCTCAAACGGAAGAGCGGATCAAGAGATGATGTCTTTGCTTGGCTACACATTCGTTTGTGACAACGATGTGATATTTTCTATCCGAGGGTCCGAAACACCTCTCAGTATCAAGTCGATTGAGGACTCAATATTCCCATTGACAATTGAGCAAATAGAATTCTGCACATAGGCATGGTCAAAACAAATCGGAATCAAGAATGAAAATTGGCTGGTTACGGAAATTGGGACGCTGGCTCCATGCGCTGGTAATCGCAGGGGTAATGGTCTATTAGATGCGTTTCGCTCCGCTGACTGTGCAAGGGGTATCTCCCGCGCGTCGAACAATCTTATCCGAGGTGATGGGAAACGGTACTCTGGAAGCCCGAGTTTCCACGACGATCATTCCCCCAAGATCTCTGGATGAATCAACGAAGTTCTCGTCGATCAGGGGGACAACAGCAGCGGGTCGCCATCGCACAGACATTGGCGAATCGGCTCAGCGTAATTCTCGCAGACGAACCCACCGCTTCTCTGGACAGTCATCGTGGTCGGCAAGTTATGGATCTCTTAGCCCAGGTTGGGCCCATGACCAACAGGCCGGGGTCATTTTTATGACTCACGATCAACGCCCAATCGACGTGTTCGATACGAAGTATGAGATGGAAGATGGAAAGCTATTCAGGCCTAACTCTGCGGGCAGCCAGCAGCCACAATACTTCTTGAATACAGGTAATTAGACAACAGGCCCCGGATATCTTACAAATAGTAATGTGGGTCCGTATTTGCACAGCTTCGCATGGCATTGGATCCCCTTAGCAGACCTGACACTTTTTCACTACGTAATATTTAAGTCCATCAACCCGTGAATGGGAAGCGTCGTCGGCAAAAATGACAGATTGGTCAAAACTGAGAGCAATTTGGATAGTTCTACTTTTGTTGTATCCTGCTGTTGTGCGAGGAGCCAGCGGTCAGGCGGAGCGAGTCAATTATTCTCGTGATATTCGCCCTATTCTGGCTGGCAAATGTTTTGTCTGTCACGGGCCAGATGAAGGTTCACGGGAAGCTGGATTACGTCTGGATCTTGCGACTGCAGCACTTGAACCGGCTGATAGCGGTTTGGCCGCGATCATTCCTGGCGATTCCGAACACAGCGAGTTAATTACTCGGGTGAACTCATCGGACGAGTACGAACAGATGCCTCCTGCAGAGACGGGAAAATCTCTATCGGAAGAGGAAAAGTCTCTGCTGAAAGCCTGGATCGATCAGGGAGCAGAATACACAGCCCACTGGTCGTTTCGCTCTGTCGGCTCTGTTGAATTGCCAGATGCTCAAGAGTCTGCACAGCCGCAGCATCCGATCGATGTCTTCGTGAAAGCGCGACTGGAACGAGAACATCTGACGATGTCACCGCCGGCTGACCGGGCCGTGCTTATTCGTCGGTTGTATCTCGATTTACTGGGCCTACCTCCCACTTACGCGGCAGTTCAGGATTTTGTTGCGGATAAGTCTCCAGGAGCCGTTGAACGCCTGGTTGATGAACTGCTCGCCTCACCTCATTTTGGTGAGCGCTGGGGACGGCACTGGCTCGATCTGGCCCGCTACGCAGACAGCAACGGCTATCTCGGAGATGAACTGCGTCCTCAGGCGTACCGCTATCGCGACTGGGTCATCAATGCCATCAATAGTGACCTCCCGTACGATCGTTTTACGATTGAACAAATAGCTGGAGACCTGCTCGAAAATTCGACGATTTCTCAGAAAATTGCGACCGGGTTCCATGCCAATGCCATGGTCAATACCGAAGCGGGGGTCGATCGTGAAGCCGATCGAGTGATTCAGACAGTTGATCGCCTGAGCACAGTTGGCACTGCATGGTTAGGACTGACGATTGGCTGTGCGGAATGCCATACCCACAAATACGATCCGATTACTCACGCCGAGTTTTATCAGATGTATGCATTTTTTAATGGTCTCGAAGCAGACCGCCCGGTGATCGAGACATTGCCCGCTCCCGTTGAAGATCCGCAGAAAAAAGCGGATCGGCTGGCCAAAATGGAAGAACTGACCACCCGGCTGAAAACCGTACTCACAGCGAACACTTCCGATGAAGAACAAATTCTTGAGCAAGCACTGGAAATCCTTGCAATTCCCCGTTCGGATCGAACAGAAACTCAAAAAGAAAGTCTTGATCGCTGGCGCGACGATCTTGACAAACAGTCGCGGGAGTGGACTGGTGAATATGAAAAGCTGGCTCAACAGCAACCCAAACCGGTTGATGTAGTCGCATTGTCGATCCGGGAACGTTCTAAGCCGCGGGACACTTTCATTCATCATCGCGGAGATTTCCGTCAACCCGGGCCTCAAGTCGAACCGGGAACGCCCGCATTTTTGCCTCCCCTGCAACCGCGAGGTGAACGAGCCGACCGGCTCGATCTGGCCCGCTGGCTGGTCCGTCCCGATAACCCACTGACCGCCCGTACTGCGGTGAATCATATCTGGCAACATCTGTTTGGACAGGGTTTAGTCGATACCGAAGACAACTTCGGTACGACCGGCAGTGAACCGTCCCATCCGGAATTGCTCGACTGGCTTGCGACCAGTCTGATCGAAGAGGGCTGGAGTCGCAAAAAACTGATACGTCTGATTGTGACCTCTCAGACGTATCAGCAGAGTTCCGCGTTTCGCACAGATTTGCATGAGGTCGATGCTCAGAATCGGTTACTTGGTCGACAATCGCGGTTTCGCGTGGAAGCGGAAATTGTCCGCGATCTGGCTCTTTCGGCAGCCGATCTTCTCAATACAAAAATTGGCGGCCCCAGCATCAAACCGCCATTGAATTCCCGGATCACTCAAGTGAGCCGCAATCAGGAATGGAAAGTCAGTACCGGTGCCGATAAATATCGCCGCGGAATGTATATACAATTTCGCCGGGCTACTCCATATCCGATGCTCACTACGTTCGATGCTCCTGCCACAACCACTTCCTGCCCCGAAAGAGAACGATCGAATTCTCCACTGCAGGCATTGGCACTGTTGAACGATTCTGTATTCTGGGAATGTGCTCAGCAATTGGGGTTACGGACGGCCGCACTGGGAGATGTGGCTTTACATGAATGGCTGACGTATGCGGTTCGCATGGCTCTGTCACGGGACCCGAGTCCGATGGAACTGGCTCGACTCGAAACGCTGGCAGCCGAGTTTGAATCACTGACGCTAGAGCTTTCCGACGAGCAGATTGTCCAAATACTGAAACTTGAATTCGATAGCAAGCCAGCGTTACGAGATAATCCCTCCGCAACCGCCACAGATGCTGCCACTCTTACCCCGCGGCAACAAGTGGTGCGAATTCTGATCTGTCGCAGTCTGATCAATCTCGAACAATTTATTACCCGGGAATAAGCATGCTCACGCCCCCATTGGAAAACGTGGCCAGTTTGGCACGGAGAGATTTTTTACGGAACTCCCTGTGGGGCATTGGGACAGCTACGTTGGCTCAACTGCTCGCACAGGATGGGATTTCCCGAGCTGGAGAAGTTTCGAACGTCGCAGTTCACGATCCCTTGCAGGTCCGCACGCCGCATTTTCCAGCCCGCGCTAAAAACTGCATCTACATTTATCTGGAAGGGGGCCCGAGCCAGATGGATCTGTACGATCCGAAGCCCCAACTGAATAAATTGGATGGCGAGCCTTTGCCGGATTCATTTCTGGAAAATGTGCAGTTCGCGTTTCTGCAGAAAGAAACTGCCCGCATTAAAGGAACACCTCGCAAATTTGCTCAACACGGCGAGTCCGGCATGCACTTTTCGGACCTGCTTCCTCATCTGGCCACATGTGCCGACGACTTGTGCATGATCCGTTCCGTGCATAGCGATCAATTCAACCACGTCCCCGCCCAGTTATTGATGAACTGTGGCTCTGCCATCGCGGGAAGACCAAGTCTGGGGTCGTGGATGTCCTATGGATTGGGCAGCGAAGCGAACAATCTGCCCGCGTTTGTTTCACTGGTGACCACCGGGCGCGGAATTCCCGGCGGTTCCGCCAGTTGGTCCAGCGGTTTTCTCCCCTCAACTTATTCAGGAGTTCTGTTTGGAAATCAGGGGAGTACGGTCAGCAATCTCGAAACGCCAGCTGGCATTTCCTCTGCTCTTCAGCGGGCGACTGTCAGGGGAATTAACGATCTCAATCAGATACGATTGCAGGACGTCGGCGATCCAGAACTGGCCAGTCGGATGCACAGCTACGAACTCGCTTTCCGGCTGCAGTCATCTGCTCCGGAACTGGTCGATCTCTCAGGCGAATCCAAAGCTACGCTCGACCGCTACGGGTTCGGACGGAAGGAACCAGAGATCTCCAGCAATCGCGGCGGGAAAGGATTGT
>DOCI01000131.1:496-790 GCA_003503535.1 Planctomycetaceae bacterium | reverse complement strand
CGCCTGCTTGCCCGTCGACTCGTAGAGCGAGGCGTTCGGATGGTGAATATCATCCATTCCTCGTGGGATCATCACTCTCGACTGGATGACGAATTGACTCACAACTCCCTCATGGTCGACCAGCCGATCGCAGCTCTCATTCAAGATCTCAAAGTGCATGGTCTGCTGGATGACACCCTCGTAATCATCGGATCCGAATTCGGAAGAACTCCACTTGGAGAAAATCGTCCCGGTTACAAAAAGGTAACCGGTCGCGACCATCATCCCTTTGCCTTCACCGTTCTCATGGCAGGC
>DOCI01000131.1:0-399 GCA_003503535.1 Planctomycetaceae bacterium | reverse complement strand
TCACCGTTCTCATGGCAGGCGGGGGAATTAAACCGGGCACCACTTACGGGGCAAGCGATGAGATCGGCTGGCATGCGATCGAAAATCCCGTCCACGTCCACGATTTACATGCCACCATTCTGCATCTATTCGGGCTCGATCACACTCAGCTGACCTATCGATTGCAGGGACGCGACTTTCGACTCACCGATGTACATGGTCACGTCGTGCATGACATTTTGGTTTGATTGAAACGGCTCGTTGAATCCGATCATCCAGCATAGCCCGATCTCCGTAACTCCGCCTTGCCATCAAAAAAGATTCACCGAGGAAATTCTATTCTCTGGAGCATTTTCAAATATGAACTGCAGCGCAAGGCAGGAGCAAACTCAATTTATTAAGCCATTTGATGTCCATGCG
>DOCI01000132.1:20433-20580 GCA_003503535.1 Planctomycetaceae bacterium | reverse complement strand
ACCCGAAGCGTCAGCGAGGGGCCCTTGTGGAATTCATAATCAACGAGATCTTGTCCATGTCATCCCTGTTAAACTGATAGCAAAACAAGCAATTTTCATGCCACGCAGATCAGTATTTCACCTAAAATAACAGGCACGACTTGATAT
>DOCI01000132.1:19822-20188 GCA_003503535.1 Planctomycetaceae bacterium | reverse complement strand
CTTGCTGACGCTTCGGGTTAAGAGGCTTTGGATTTATGAATTCTGTCTTTTCGCAAAAATCCAGTCACAAATTAAGCCAATATTTTTTCGACGACCGAACCTTGCCCAGGTTCAACAAGAGTCACGGATTGTCCGTTTGTTGGATGGGCCAATTCGGTGTGATTGAGTCCCATCTGATGCATGATGGTTGCATGGAAATCGTGTTGTGTGACAACATCTTCGATTGCCCGATGACCGAATTCATCCGTTTTCCCATGGACATGACCAGCCTTTATTCCACCGCCAGCCATCCAGATAGAAAAGCCTTCCGTATTATGATCACGGCCAGGTTTTCGACCTTTACCACGATCCTGAATAACCGGAAGC
>DOCI01000132.1:19460-19696 GCA_003503535.1 Planctomycetaceae bacterium | reverse complement strand
CATTTCTCCACCCCATTGCACGATCGTACTGTCCAGCAATCCTCTTTGTTTCAAATCTGTAACCAAAGCTGCCGAAGGCTTGTCGATCCGTTTACAAGCACCGGTGAGAGCAGCAAAGATATTCTCATGCATATCCCAAGCATAATTCCAGATTTGCACGAAGCGGACCCCACGTTCGACAAGTCGACGGGCTAATAGACAGGCTTCTGCCAGCTTGCGAGTTTCACCATCCTGTG
>DOCI01000132.1:18402-19301 GCA_003503535.1 Planctomycetaceae bacterium | reverse complement strand
TCGAGTTTCACCATCCTGTGTCCCGTACATTTCATGAATGGATTTGGACTCTTTATTCAAATCGAGGGCTTCTGTGGCCGACGTTTGCATGCGAGCCGCTAATTCATAACTGGCAATTCTTGCAGAAAGATCCTGCTCGCCCGCATGCTCTTGAAGATGCGACTGATTCAACTGTCGGAGCAAATCAAGCTGCCGAGATTGAGCAGCACCTTGCAGGTGTTTGGGTGGATCCAAATGTGCAATCCGAGGATTTTGCTCACGGACAATCGTTCCCTGGTAAATCGATGGAAGATGCCGACTGTCCCAAAATGGGGAACCGGGGGGGTCGCTATTGACGATTAACGCAACAAACGCCGGCAAGCTTTGAGTTTCCGCTCCCAGGCCATAAACAAGCCAACTTCCCAAAGAAGGCCAGCCATCACGACCGCGGCCCGTTGTTAAAGCGCGCATCCCCGCGACATGATTCCGGATATCAGGAAGATTCATTGAGCGGATCAGGGTCACATCATCGACGATATTGGCAAAGTGTGGCAGAAGTTCATCATTCACTTCCATGCCTGACTGACCACACCTGGAAAATTTCCACGGCGTAGGCATTACAACAGATGTTGCCTGCCCGGCATTATCATATTTGATATCACTTCCCGGAAACTGCTCTCCAGCATATTTATCGAGAATCGGCTTGCGATCGAAAAGATCCAGATGACTCGGACCACCACCAGTGAAGATTGAAATCATCGCTTTGGCTTGCGGTGAATGGTGCGGACGTTTCGGTAACAGATCATATTCAATCGGTACCAGCGATGGCTTAGCCGGGGCTGCAGGCACGCTATCCGCGCTCAGCAGAGAGGCAAGTCCCAGTGAAGAAATGCCAAGAGCATTTTGAGACAGAAAGTGCC
>DOCI01000132.1:15661-18302 GCA_003503535.1 Planctomycetaceae bacterium | reverse complement strand
TATTTTGAGACAGAAAGTGCCGTCGAGAATTGCAGGATGAATTTTGTTTCATGGTCTTGATCAATCCAGGTAAAGAAACTCATTAGAACTGAACAGAATCTGGCATAATGAAGCCAACGCCAATTCATCCGGTTGCTTCTGTTTCTGATTTTCAAAGTGAGCAGCTTGAGAGCTGAGATAAGCCGTAGCAGCTTCCGTTTCAGCTGGCGAAGGAGTCCGCGAATAAGCGTGATTCCAAACGGCTGTAACTTGATCGGAAGGTGACCCGTTTTCACCAAGTTCTTTGCCAATGCGTTTCGCAAATGCTTCGGCCTGCTGAAGAACGAAATCGCTGTTCAGTAATGCCAAAGACTGTGTCGCTACTGTGGAAACAACACGTCGCTCGCAATTCGGCTCCATATTTGGGGCATCAAACGCCTGCAACATCGCAACTGGCTCTGAGCGTCGGACCTGAATGTAAACTGTCCGCTTGAGTTCACGACGATCTTCGGAGATCTTTCCGCCTCCAACTGTCAACACGCCTCCCGCATTCGTAGAAACCGGGACAGGTGGCCCGAACATTTCCAGATTCAATTCCCCACTCACAAATAAAATCGCGTCCCGAATCGATTCCGCCTCGCGTCGTTGAACAGGCATCCGCCACAAATATCGATTCTCTGCATCAACAGCCATTGCTGTCGGACGTTGACTGGACGATTGACGATAAGTTCGTGAGGTCATCACCAGTCGATGAAACTGTTTCAACGACCAACCCTGGTTCATAAACTCGGAAGCGAGCCAATCGAGTAATTTCGGATGCGACGGTGGATTGCCCTGAGTTCCAAAGTCTCCTGTCGTATCCACAATTCCTCGGCCAAAATGGTGATGCCAGAATCGATTGACGAGCACACGCGACACAAGAGGATGAGAACCATCGACGAGTGATTTTGCGTAGTCGAGACGTCGTCCCGAAGTTGCTAACTTTGACTGAGTTTCTTCCGCAGGATCAGCCTCAATCTGTTGAACGGCAGGTTTGGGGCCATGCTTAAAGAGAGACAAGCCGCCAGGAGTCACAGGATCGCCAATTGGCGAGTTCAGATCACCTCGATAAAATACGAACGTCTCAGGAACTTGACCGGCTACTTCATAAGCGACCCGTAAATAGTCAGGTTGAGGTTTCGTAGCGCGAATTTCGTTCGCCTTTTTAGACAGATCCTCATAGGACTTTTTCAGTTCGGGACCATCTTCATACCGTTCTAAAAACAAATGCACTGTATTGCGACTAAGCAATCCCAGCATCGGATACTTTTCTTCGAGTAACGCTGTTTGTTCTGGCGTCCGATCTGCCTTCACAGTCTGGTAGGCCGTTCTTGCAACTTCCTGATCGGCTTCCGGGACAGACTCCATCGTTCTTTCAAAAATAAGATCGACGACCTCCATCAGTCGCTTGTTATAGGCGTCTGAGATCGGTTTTGCCTCCGCTTCAATCTCTGCCGCTTTCTGTTGATCTTCTGCTGAAAGCACCGCAACCTGACGAGACTTTGGCTGTAACCATTTCTGAGTATTGTAGACGGGAGCGAACAAGGCTCGCAGCCGATAAAAATCATCCTGTGGAATCGGGTCAAACCGATGATGATGACATTCAGCACAGGCAACCGTCGTGGCCAGAAGTGACGACGTCACAATCTTGATCGTCTCAGTAATCGTCTGATTCTGAGCAAGGTTAGCGTCCATTGGGGACGATCCCGTTCCATCGGGAGCCATCCTTAAGTAACCAGTCGCAATCAGTTTTTCCCGTGCAGATTCGTCCTTATTTGCCAGCGCTACTGCATTCGCAGAAGTTGCCTGCACCAACTCGTCACCGGCGATCTGTTCGACAATCATTTCGTCCCAGGGTTTGTCTGCATTGAACGAATTGATCACGTAGTCGCGATAATGCCAGGCGTCATTCCGAAGAATGTCTTTATCGTTGTAGCCTTCCGAGTCGGCATAGCCAGCTGCATCAAGCCAGTGTCGTCCCCATCGCTCGCCATAGTGTGGGGAGGCAAGCAGACGTTCCAGCAATTGCTCATAGGCATCCTCTGCCGGATCATTCACAAAATTCGCCACTTCTTCAGGTGTTGGCACTAACCCGGTTAAATCAAACGTGACCCGCCTGATGAGCGTCACTTTGTCGGCGATTTCCGAAAATCCGAGTTGATGTTCAGCGAGTTTCCTGGAAACGAATGCATCAATTGGGTTGGAATACTCCGACTGGGGAACATCAGGACGCTGAATCGGTTGATAAGCCCAGTGAGCCCGTTCGACTGACGATATTAAAAATTCCCCCGGTTCAGGATTTTCTTCCGGCTCCAGGTCTCGAATCTTCGCACCCTGATCGATCCACTGTCGTATTTGTGCAATGTCTTCCGCAGGGAGATGTTCTTCCTCTTTCGGAGGCATCATGCCACTTTCGACATAATCGATCAGCAGGCTTGATTCACTTTCGCCCGGTACTATCGCTGGTCCAGAGTCTCCGCCCGAAACCATCATTCGTTTGAGTCGTAAATCCAATCCCCCTGACAATTCCCGATCTTCACCATGACAATGAAAACAGTGCGTTTTCAAAATGGGACGGATATCGGTTTCGTAGACAAGTTCACCGGCACAGACGAATGTTGAT
>DOCI01000132.1:15100-15559 GCA_003503535.1 Planctomycetaceae bacterium | reverse complement strand
GGCACCAAACACACCAAGCAAACATAATGTCGAAATAACCAGTCGAACAAAAGCCAGGTATTGCATTGCGACAGCAACCTCTATGGAGGGAATAAACGGCAGGTACGTCGGTGAGAAGCGCATGCAGTCAGTGGAGGGATTTAATCATAGGTAAAAAGCATGAAGATTCAAGAGCATTTTGCTCATTCTGGTTTGGAACCGTAATTACGAGACCAGATTTTATCACCATTTGCACATCTTATTAACTCCCCCTGCTCAATCCCTCACGTCCTTCAACTGAACTCAAATGACCAGTCAAGTTATTCGTTCACTGGTAAGTGCTGCAGAAGATAACGTGTCATCAATTCTCTGAGGTGCCGTTCTGTATTCTCGCGTTCTTTGATGGCGTGGGTTCGGTTGGGATAAGCCATCAAACTGAATTGCTTATTACAGGCGACAAGTTTATCAATCAGCAATTCT
>DOCI01000132.1:11527-14985 GCA_003503535.1 Planctomycetaceae bacterium | reverse complement strand
GGTCTGGTAGTGGCAGTTGTCATCGCCTGTTCCATGAACGAGCAATAGATTTCCTTCCAGGTTCTGAGCAAAGTTGATTGGAGATCCTTCCCGGAACGCTGCGGGATTTGATTCTGGCAGCCCCATGTATCGTTCCTGATAAATCGTATCGTAGTAACGCTGATCTGGAACAGAGGCAACGGTGATCGCAGTCGAATACATGTCTGGATACTTAAAGATCGCCTGCAGACTTGAGGAGCCACCACCGCTCCATCCCCAGATGCCGACCCGTTTCGGATCCAGGTATGGCCTTTCCTTCAATACTGCTCTTACTGCAGCCGCCTGTTCTTTCGGCGGGAGAATTCCAATTTTCGTATAGATACTTTTTCGCCATTCCCGACCTCGTGGAACATGCGTTCCCCGATTGTCAAAGCTCATGACAACATAACCCTGCTGAGAGAGCATGAAATGCCAGAGATGATTGCTCTTTCCCCACTGGTCAACCACAGTTGTTCCAGCTGGCTCTCCGTAGACATAGATTAACAGGGGATAACTGGCGTGCGGATCAAAATCGGGCGGTGTCATACACCAGCCATCAAGTTCTATGCCATCACCAATATCGACACGAAAAAACTCGACGGGATTGAGATCCAGTTTCCGAACAGTTTCTGCAACGATTTTATTTTCCTCCAGTAGCCGGACAGTTTTGTGTTCTGGAACTCTGATTAATTCTGTCTGGCCTGGCCAGTCGGCATGGGATGTCCGATGAATTGCCCACGCGGAATCATCGGAGAACTGATAGTCATGTATTCCGCGCATTTCTGAAGGTGTCAGTTTTCGGGGCGGACTTCCATCAAGCTTCCCTCGAAAAAGAAAACGCCGGGTTGGATCATCAGGAGAGGCGATGAAATAAAAACAAGCATTTTCTTCATCGACTTGCAAAAGTTTGATGACATCATATTCCCCCGGGGTCAACAGTAGTGACTCTTCGCCGTTGCGGGAAACCAGATAGGCGTGACGCCAGCCATCACGCTCACTGATCCAGGTAAAACGTTCGCCATCTGCCAGCCAGAAGAGTTCATGATGAACATCAACCCAGGCCGCGTCCTCCTCTTTCAGAATTGGTGTAACTTCGCCCGATGTCACATCTGCTAGAAATAACTGGTTGCAGTTTTGCAGTCGATTTAATTGCTGGATGACTAACTCTTGTGAACTTTCCGCCCAATCCATTCGTGGGATGTAATGTTCGTGAGATACTCCGGGTGTCAGAATCCATTGAGTATTTCCTGATTCGCAATCAACAACTCCAATTCGACAGGAAGGATTTCGCTGACCAACTTTGGGATAGGCGAACCAGGTCACTTCCGGATAAAGCGAATCCGTATTGTTGACGAGAGGAAACTGATCGACATCAGTCGTGTCAATCTGCCAGTAGGCAATACGTTTTCCATCAGGGCTCCAGCGAAATCCATCACGAACCTGGAACTCCTCTTCGTAAACCCAATCGGTTGTACCATTGATAACATTTTCGTTGTCCGAAACAGTCAGGCATCGTTGAGAAAGATCTGAGAGGTCCTGAACATAGATGTTACGATTTCGTACGTATGCGACCTGCTTTCCGTCCGGTGAGAATTTTGCAAACATCATTCTCGCTGGTTCCACCTCACCTCCCAGCTTGATCAACTGTCGAGTTGAGCAGTCGAATAACCAATAATCACCTCGAGTATTCTTCCGCCAGACTCGCTGTGCGTTCGTATAAATGAGAACTTTCGACTGATCATCCGACAGTTCATAGTCGTCAATCTCTAAAGGACTCGTTTCTCCTTCAGGAATCAAATCTTCTTGAGAGACAAGAGTTTCATATTCTCCCGTTGCTGCTTCATACCGCCGAATTTCATGATGGTCTTTGTCATCATTCACTTCTGCAAGCAGCGTATAATTGCTGCTCCCCTCAATCCAGCTCGCGGAATAGTCCTTGAGATCAAACTCTTTGGCGTCGTAAATTCTGTCAATCGTGAGAAGAGTCTGCTCTTGCTTTGAATCAGTCACGGAGGGGACATCTTTCTTTTTTGAATCATCATCGCTAAAGGCTGAATATCCGGGCATCAGCATAAATGCCAAGACAGCCCGGGAAAGAGATTTGCTCATCACCATCATTTTCCATCCTCTAAATTCGATTCACATTAGAAACCTTGCAATCTCTTTTACTGGAATGAGTTGTCAGTTGTCTAGAATTGAGAACTCTTGAGTACTCCTGGTTTCAGGAAACAGTCGGACATTGGAATCCTGCTTTATGGATAACAGAGACAAAAGTTTTGCATGGTTCAATTTGTGCAATTTTATCTCCGGAGAGCAGCATTACCTGAAATCGGTAGTTGAAAATGTTGATCACTCAACCCTGTTACTGAAGTGATCCATCATAATCGTCGAACCAATCGAATATGCATTTGGATTTCATTTGCTGTCAATATTTGTAAAGCTGATCAGGATTGATCGCTATCCTCTGTTCATTGAAATTCAATAGATTAACGCAAATGATTGTTTGTATTTGTGACGTTCCAATGAATCTAGCGAGTTGTGAATTGATTACAGGTCACACTTTTTCCAGGCTGGAAACCAAAACCATTTTATGAGACATCAAATGACCAAATCGATCAGCTGCCTTGCATTTTTGATGAGCGTGCTCACCAGTACGTTGACCATTGCTCAAATTCAGAATACCGAACAGGACAAGACGGCCGTTCTGCGACAAAATAATCTTGTGGCATGGTGCATCGTTCCATTTGATGCGTCAAAACGCGGGCCAGCTGAGCGTGCTCAGATGTTGAAGGAACTCGGGATCACTCGGTGCGCATACGACTGGCGTGCTGAACACGTCCCGACATTTGAGCAGGAAATCCTGGAATACAAAAAGCATGGCATCGATTTCTTCGCCTTCTGGGCCGTCAATGAAGAGGCCTTCGCGTTATTCGAGAAACACAAACTGCATCCTCAGATCTGGCAGACACTCAACGATCCTGGTGGAGAGAATCAGGCGGCCAAGGTCGAAGCAGCCGCTCAGCAGAGGCTGGCTCTTGCGACTCGGACTAAAGCGATGGGTTGTAAGCTCGGTCTATACAACCACGGCGGCTGGGGTGGAGAGCCAGAAAATCTCGTCGCTGTATGCGAGCGACTGCGCGAACTGGGACACGATCATGTCGGCATCGTTTACAACTTCCATCATGGACATGGGCATATTGAGGATTGGGCCGCGTCGCTTGAGATGATGTTGCCTTATTTGCATTGTCTGAACTTGAACGGCATGAATGACGGAGCGCAGCCAAAAATTCTGGGAATCGGCAAAGGAACCCATGAATTCAAGATGATTCGTTCGATTATTGATAGCGGTTACAACGGGCCTATAGGCATTCTCGACCATCGCCCAGAACTTGATGCCCGCGAATCACTGCTGGAGAACCGCGATGGCCTGGAGTGGGTGG
>DOCI01000132.1:11148-11357 GCA_003503535.1 Planctomycetaceae bacterium | reverse complement strand
CAAATTGAAACCGATTGACTTGAAGCCGCCAAGCGCGACATCACGCCTTGACCGTGGTCACCTCTTCCCCGGAGCGGAATCGTACCGACGTCCCCCGATCACCGTCGAAGTGCGAGCCACGCTTCATCGCAGTGATCAGTACAACATCCTGGTGGCAAGCGACACGAAGCAGTCAAATGATCATTGGGAACTGTTTACGATGAACGGAA
>DOCI01000132.1:8673-11003 GCA_003503535.1 Planctomycetaceae bacterium | reverse complement strand
GAGAACGGAAGCGGTCAGCTGACGGCTTATCTGCCTGGACAGAATCCAGACCATGTTCGCAGTAATGCAAACATCTGTGACGGCCAGCCACATACACTGACGATGAGTTACGAACCTACTCGAGTGAAGTTCTATGTCGACGGCACACAAGTCGCTGATCAGGCAATTGAAGGTCGCGATGCCAATACCAGTATGCCTGGAGCGCTGGCTATTGGCAGGCTCGTTGAAGGAAGGTTGGGTTGCAGTGGAACGATCGACTGGGTGCGGATTTCCAGTGGCGTAAGAGAAATACCGAAGAAGCCGGTAACGACGGTGAAACGCGACGACTCGACCATCGGTTTGTGGCAGTTCGACCAGGAAGATCAATTACCGAAACATGCCGGGCACAGTTCTATGAATCCCTCCATAAAGCCACTGCCGTATGATGCAGAACTTGTTGCCGATCTGGTGCAGGATTCCCGAAAATCTGGCGATGCCATCCGCGGAGCCGTCATTTTCAGCGACGCGAAATTGGCTTGTTTGTCCTGTCACAGGATTGGTACTCATGGTGGAACCGTGGGACCAGCTTTATCAGTAATCGCGAAAGATCGAAAACTGACTCACATTGTCGAATCGGTGTTTTGGCCGAAGCGTGAAGTGAAACCCGAATTTACGACATGGCAGATATTGACTGTGGATGGCAAGATTGTCACGGGATACAAAACGGAAGCCACAGAACAGAATATTACACTGCGAGATCCCGCATCGGGAAAGTTGACATCAATCGCTAAAGATGACATCGATGAAGAAGTGGTCGGAAGTACGGTGATGCCGGACGGATTGACCGCAGCAATGACTCGCCAGCAGCAACTGGATTTGATCCGTTTTCTGAGTGACCTTGGACGCGATGGTCAATCGCTCTCTCCAGAAATTGAGCACGTGATCTCGCATGCGCAAAGTCACGGCCCGGTGAAGTTCGACTATACAAAGGCTCCAATTCAACCGCAGCGATGGCCGAACTCAACCCATCATGTCAATCGAGATCGCGTATACGACTTTTACACAAAGCAGGCCGAACATTTTCGACAGCAACGCGATGTTCCGATGCTTCTTTCAGCATCCCCCGGGCTCGACGGTGGGCAACTGGGACACTGGGGGAACCAGTCTGAATCAGACTGGTCAAGCAATCGCTGGAATGAGACTCAACTGAGAATTGTCCAGGCCGGTGTGTTGCACGCTAAAGGGCTGACAGTTCCGCGCGCTGTCTGTGTGCGACTTGGCGACAATCATGAACTCTCTGCCTGCTTCAACCCCGACACGCTTACTTACGATGCTGTTTGGTCTGACGGATTTGTCACCTTTTCCTCAGTCCGGCACGGTTTTCTCGGTGGTCTTCAATTACAGGGAACACCACAGACGTGTCCGGAGCAGAATACACCGCAGCAATCTTTTAAATATCACGGCTACTACCGACATCACAATCGGATCATCTTCGCCTACCGAATTGGTGAAGTTGAATATCTTGATGCGCCCTGGGTGAAGGATGGATATTTCATGCGAGAAGTCGCACCTGTTACAGAACATTCGCTGCGATCAGTCATTACTGGTGGGCCTTCCCAATGGCCGCAGATTCTGGAAACCAAAATCAGTCCGGGCAACGGTCGACCGTTTGCCATAGATACCATTGAACTGCCAACGGACAACCCGTGGAATGCTTTGCTGTTTTGCGGTGGTCATGATTTTCTTTCCGATGGCAGCGCGATGATTTGTACAATGCAGGGTGATGTTTGGCACGTCACCGGCCTGGACTCTGGAATTCACAATCCGGGCGTTGCCCGCTGGAAGCGATTCGCATCCGGCCTGCATCATGCGCTGGGTTTGGTCGTCGCCACCGATGGAATATACGTTCAATGTCGAGATCAACTAACACGACTGACCGATATGAACGGTGACGACGAAGCCGATTTCTACGAATGTTACTGCAATGATTTCATGACCTCATCGGGAGGGCATGATTTCATTTGCGGACTGCAGCAGGATCAGCAGGGAAATTTCTACACGGTTTCCAGCAATCAGGGTCTGGTCCGCATGACTTCTGACGGCCTGATCGCCGAGGTGATTGCCACTGGTTTTCGGAACCCGGATGGGCTGGGAATACTTCCCGATGGAAGCGTGACAATTGCTTGTTCTGAAGGAGGATGGACACCTGCTTCCACAATTTGCCTGCTGCCTGACGGGAAAAATGCACGAAGCCACTCGCCACCCCACTTTGGTTATGGCGGGCCAAAAAATAATCAACCTCCCGAGTTGCCGTTAGCTTACCTGCCACGAGCCATGGATAATTCCAGCGG
>DOCI01000132.1:5601-8591 GCA_003503535.1 Planctomycetaceae bacterium | reverse complement strand
CAGACGGTAGTCCCGTCCGATACATGGGGGCCAATGCAAGAACAACTTCTCCATTTATCGTTCGGAATGGGAACATGGTTTACAGTTCTGCAAGACGAAGTAAAAGGGCAAGTCCAGGGAGCCGTCATGCCGATGACCGGTGATTTTCTATCCGGGGCTCACCGGGGACGATTTTCTAAACAGGATCATCACCTGTATGTGAGCGGTCAGCAGGGATGGGGAAGTTTTACTCAGAACGAGGGGTGCTTTCAGCGTATTCGCTACACAGGCGATCTCTTTCAGATTCCTACTGAATTTCACGTCCACGAGAACGGGGTGCGAATCACGTTCGCTCAACCGGTCGATCAAGCGTTCGTAAAGAACGTCAGCAATCACTTCGCACAGTGCTGGAATTATCGCTATAGCGGCGCCTATGGCTCACCCGAATATTCGCCAGGCCATCCGGGTATCGAGGGGCATGATCCACTGCGAATTCGCAGCGCCCATGTGATGACTGATCAGCGATCTATCTTCATTGAAATTCCGGAACTGCAGCCAGTCAGTCAACTCCACCTGCGACTGCACGTCAACTCCGATGAGGAATACACTGTTTGCAATCCCGCTGGCAGCGGACATGATTTATTTCTCACGGTGCATCAAATGGATGCTCCGTTTCAGGATTTTCCCGGCTACACGCCTGCCGAGAAGACAATCGCCGCTCACCCGATTTTGACCGACATGGCTTTCAATGCTGTGCGAGTTCCCAACCCATGGCGTAATAAGATAAACGGAGCCCATCAACTCGAATTACAGACCGCTGGAAACTTGACCTACGCAACACGGGAACTTCGCGTTGGCGCCAATCAGCCGATCGCGTTTACTTTAGAAAACCCGGACGTCGTTCCACACAACTGGGTGTTAGTCCGGCCCGGAACGCTTGCGCTTGTGGGCGAGTTGTCCAACCAGCTGATCGCCAACCCTGAAGCGTACGCTCGCAACTATATTCCTGAGTCCGATGACGTCATTTGTTATACCGACATCGTTGGTCCCGGACAAAGCCAAACGATCTATTTCCAGTCTCCTTCTCAACCAGGACGCTACCCTTTTCTGTGCACTTTTCCAGGCCACTGGATGGTTATGAATGGCGAATTGATCGTCGAATAGAGATTCGTCGCATGTCCTCAGGATCAGTCTGAAGATTCCAGAAGGATTGTATCCTCTAACTTAAGAACACTGCTAATTTTAAAATTTGTAATCTCACTGCCCTTCCCTCATTCGGACTTCGGGAAAAGTGCCATGAGACTATCGGCGAAGAGCTTGTGCCCGTACATGTTGGGATGGTTGATATTGTTTTCCATCAATGTGATGTAGGGAATGCCCTGCCGCCAGAGCCGACCGTACCGCAGAGATCCTTCGGCAACCGCAATCTGGTTCTTCTGCGCAAAATCACGGACTCCTTTCACGTAGGCGCGGGGATCGTCATCGATGTTCCGCTGGCTCGACAATCCCATCCAGCCTGGACGAACATAGTGCGGGGTCAGAATGATCCACTCCGCGCCAATTTCCCGGAAGTCGGCAAGGATCTTACCGTAGCGCTCCTCCACTTGAGCTTCAGAAAGACCGCCATCGTTGACGAATTCGGAGACGATCAAATCAGGCTTTTTGTTCAACACCTTCTCCTGATAGTTGTGTTCACTGCCCGGCGGTTCGCTGAGGTAACTCCCAGTATTTCGTCCGCCCCACGCCTCGGTGACTAATTCAATCTTTGCGTTTGGATAGCGTGCTTTCAGACGCTCGACAAACATCGTCTGGTAGCGATTGAAAGTGGTTACGCTGTCGCCCCAGGCGAGGATTGTCAATGGCTCTCCAGACTCAAGTTTTTCCAAGGTCCTGGGAAGCAGTATTTCTGCAATCGATGTACTGTTCGCTTGCGGCTCCGGATAGACGGTTTCCAGGATCGGATAAAGGTGGTCATTAGTCAGAGCGTTGAGACGGCCTGAAATATATATGTTCGCCAGTCGGATCTCCCCCGGCTCCAGCGCTGGGGGTTCAGGCATGGACGCATGCGGCGTTCCCATTTTGTGCACGATCCGACCATCATCACTGAGCACGACCGAATCGAGACGCTGTTTTGCATATTGATAGTCGATGTACACAGGCTGGTCGGGAGCGATCTCTCCTTCTGGCAAACGACCGACGGTACCGGAGACAAGGTCTGCCTCGTAATCGATGCCTTTCTTAAACGTCCTGGCTTCGGGTTCCAGCCCGTCTCGGACCACAAGGCTATCGGGATCGAGCAAAGCTTCCACCGTGCATTCCGCTGCAACCACTCCTTTGAGCCGAACACCCCTTCTCCAGCCAGCTGAAGTCTTGGCGTCGAAATCTGGAAGTCTGTCGTATTTCTCATGGGCGACCGTGACGATATCGGGGCCGGGGATTTCCACCTCGGCAGTAACCGGATGGGAGCCCGGTACCGTCACCGAAACAGTCCAATCTCCCGTCAACTGAATCTCCGCAGGTGTTTCAATTGGGGCAGTTACCCCAACAGATGCAAACCCGCAAATCAGGACGGCGACGAACATTATTTTCATTGACATCTTCGTTCCCATTTTCATAGTTTGGATTTGTCCAGGGATCTTTTCAATGTGAGAATTTCAATGTGAGAATACGTTGCCCAATGAAGACTTACAAGACAATTGCATAACAATCGAACCATCCAACCTGCAGAGGCTGATAATACAAAATGTCAGCACTACAAGTCATCTATCGTTGAGGGAATGTTTCATAAATTCATTCCTGGTCTCATTGGAGAGCCATTTCATCGGCTAAGGTAATTCCGGGTTTCATTTGGAGCGCGGTTTCAGCAACGAAAAGACCCTGCCGCATACGACGGCAGGGTTACAAAACATCACTCGATTCGTCTTCGCACGCAGGCGAAAAATACGTCATTGACTTTAATGGGCAGTGTTCTGCAGGAGCAAACCCAACGAGCTGAGTCTCCATGCCTATGC
>DOCI01000132.1:3928-5265 GCA_003503535.1 Planctomycetaceae bacterium | reverse complement strand
GACAAAATCTTCCCTGGTTTTTTATAAAATCTCAGGACTTTGTCCGAATACCTTCAATTGAATGTGTATTTCACATTCCGAGACATGTCAACAAAGCAGTACCGAGCGTTGAATGACAGGATTTGGTAACTTCTAATTCTCTGAGTCGTATCGAACAGCGGTTTCGACTTCCTGTTATCCGGAGAATCACTAATGCAATTTACGAGGATGTCTAATGTCTAAGCTATTGTCGACAATGTTGATCTGTTTGTTTGGAACTCTGGCAACTGCGAATGCGGAATCGCCAGTTCGCCAACTTGATGCTCCAGGCTCCCCCTCATTCAAAGTGCTGGAAACCGGCGAGAATCCGCCTCTGGATGCGTATGACAATTTTGTGATCGGGCCGGAGTATGTGTCCGCCCCTGAAGGCAAAGTCGTACAAGACGTTCCACGCGGCAAGGTCCAGCAATTTACGATCGATTCCACAGAAACCAAAATTTATAATCCGGGGATTGCCCGCAACGAGTTTGGAACGGTCGATCCGAAGAACCCTAAAACTCTCATCGTCGACACTCACGAAATCGACTATAAGAGGCAGATTACGGTCTACATTCCTGCTCAGTATGAAGCCGGCACAGAGGCGCCGTTTATGGTCTGCCACGACGGCCCCAAAGGGAAACCAAGCATGGAGTTGCCGCGGATTCTCGATAACTTGATCGCCCAAAAGCGAACTCCTCCGATCATCCTCATCCAGATCGCCAACGGTGGCGGTGATGCTCAGGGGCATCAACGCGGCAAAGAGTATGACAACATGTCGTCACTGTTTGCCGAATATATCGAAACCGAAGTACTGCCTCGCGTCGAGAAGAATTGCAATGTGAAACTGACTAAAGATCCCGAAGGCCGCGCGGCGATGGGCTCCAGTTCAGGTGGCTCTGCAGCATTGATCATGGCGTGGTTTCGTCCTGATCTCTATCGGCGCGTGCTCACCACTTCTGGTACTTTCGTAAACCAGGCTTGGCCATTCGATCCAGAGTATCCCGATGGTGCCTGGGGCTTTCACAGTACAATCATTCCCAACAGCCCCAAAAAGCCGATTCGACTGTTCATATCCGTAGGCGATCGCGACCTGCTCAACCCCAATGTCATGCGCGACGATATGCACGACTGGGTCCAGGCAAATCACCAGATGGCCAACGTGCTTAAAGACAAAGGCTATGAGTATCAGTATTTATTCTGTCGCAACTCAGGCCACGGCATCCGCAATGCCAAAGAACAATTTCTCCCACATGCCATTGAATGGGTATGGGCAGGTTACGGTGACAGGAAGATTAAATGATCAGATCTTGAATGTCCAA
>DOCI01000132.1:330-3762 GCA_003503535.1 Planctomycetaceae bacterium | reverse complement strand
CGGTCATAGTTCCATCGAAGCTTTCAAAACGACCCGTCACCTGTTTGAGTGGTTCACACATTCGACTCTTGAGTTTACCGAATGACTGACAGAGATTTACGAAGCTGATATGGACATTTCTATTGTTGCCTCCGCGGTAACTCAGGTCGCTTTATTGTCTCGGTGACAAAGCCAAAAAGAGGCATTCCATCTGATAGCCTGTTCTGAAGAGATCTGCTAAGGATTGCACAAACCCGAAAGAAACTTTGGGGGGCAGCCTCGCCATGGTTAGCTCGGGCTGGACTTACTTAGCATTGGAGAATGATCTCCACGTAGCCGTGTTAGCAGACTTGCTGATCGATTTAATGTAAGCTAAATAAATATTGAATTTCGCGTCGCTCGATCGCTGTCGTTTACTGATTAAGGATTCGAGGATGAACTACACGTTACGACTATTTTCACGAGTATTCCCACGGGCTGTTTTCTGTTCTTCACTTCTGTTTTGTTTTGCGGCAAGCAGAGATATTGAAGCGGCCGAGGGATGGAAAGCGGGTGTTGGGCGGGTTGTCATTACTCCCGAACAGCCGATCTGGATGTCTGGTTACGCAGGCCGAGATAAACCTGCAGAAGGCAAACTGCACGACTTGTGGGTCAAAGCGATTGCGCTCGAAAGTGGATCTGGAAAACGGGCGGTTTTGATCTCCCTGGATCTGGTCGGCATCAGTCGTCAGGTAGCCGAGCAATGGAGCGGGCTGCTTGAGAAGAATTTCAGTTTGGAACGTTCACAAATCGTGTTTTGTACTTCGCATACCCATTGTGGTCCTGTAGTCGGAAAAACACTTTCGTCGATGTATTTTCTCGATGAGGAGCAACAACGCCTTGTAGACGATTACACTGCAACCTTGCCTGAGAAAGTCAATCAAGCGGTCGCTGCTGCGATTGAGAATCTGCATCCGGCGACACTCAGTTTTGGAACAGGTACGGCTACGTTTGCGGTTAATCGTCGAGAAAACGTAGAAAAAGAAGTGCCGGACCTACGTGAGGCAGGCAAAGAACTCAAAGGGCCGATTGATCATGCCCTGCCGACGCTGTTCGTGAAAGATACTCAGGGGAAAGTAGAAGCGATTGTCTTTGGCTATGCCTGTCATGCGACCACGCTGGGTTTTTATCAATGGAACGGCGACTGGCCTGGGTTTGCTAAAATCGAACTTGAAAAAGCCTATCCCGGCGCCACTGCCCTGTTTGTCGCTGGCTGCGGTGCCGATCAAAATCCAATCCCCCGCCGGACGGTCGAACTGGCAGAAAAGTATGGTAAAGAAATTGCGGTCGCGGTTGAAAATATCACCGACGAAGACACAAATCCCGTAGCCGACAACCTTGTAACCAAGTACAAGGAAATTACGATTCCGTTTTCGGAACTGCCAACCCGATCGCAACTGGAAACCGATACGATGTCTTCCGATAAGTACGTCGCAAGCCGCGCGAAAATGTTGCTCAAAACCCTGGATAGCGCCGGTGAACTATCCGCGACTTATCCCTATCCGATCCAGGTCTGGTCACTGGGAACAGAGACTATTGTTTTTCTGGGTGGAGAAGTGGTTGTCGATTACTCGCTGCGATTGAAAGGAGATCTGAATCAACCGGAACTTTGGGTCGCAGGTTACTGCAACGATGTTATGGCTTATATTCCGTCCCGTCGCGTACTTTTGGAAGGTGGGTACGAAGGGGCACGATCGATGATCTATTACGGCTTGCCTACGGTTTGGGCGCCCCAGGTTGAAAACCTGATTGTTGATCAGGTGAGCGAAATGGTTTCCTCGAATGCGGAATAGATCAAGTGCAGAGACTTGATCTTCTGCTGCAAAAAGAAGCATAATACATGACGATAAGTCGATGAACGTAAAAAGCAGACCCACCGTTGTTCTCAATCCTAATAAAAGGAACCCGCCCGATGAGTCCCCGCAAACTACAATTCAGTAGACGTGATTTTCTAAAAACAACATCCGCCGGAGCAGCTGCCATATCAGCGGGTGTCTGGACGGGAGGAGCGATCGCTGAGCCGACCTCTCCGCTGCAAAAATTAAATATTGGCTGCATTGGAACGGCCAACAGAGCTGCAGCGGATATCGCCGGCGTACATTCGGAAAATATTGTTGCTCTGGTAGACGTCGATAAAAATTATCTGGAACGTAAGCTGACGGAGTTTCCCGACGCACGCACTTATTCCGATTATCGAGAAATGCTCGATGCAGAAAAGGGAAAAATTGATGCGGTCGTCATCGGCACCACCGATCACCATCACGCACCTGCGACCATTCGGGTGATTCGGGCCGGTTTGCATGTTTACTGTGAAAAACCATTAACCCATACTGTAGAAGAAGCTCGGTTGATTTCTCAGGAAGCCAAAAAACACGGAGTGGCCACGCAGCTTGGAACCCAAATTCACGCAGGAGATAATTATCGCCGCGTCGTGGAACTGATTCAGTCGGGTGCAATTGGCGACGTGAATGAAGTTCATGTCTGGGTTGGAAAAGGCTGGGGAGGGGGCGACCGCCCTGAAGAAAGCCAGAAACCACCAGAAACACTGGCGTGGGATTTGTGGCTGGGACCAGCTCCTGAGCGGCCCTTTGCGGCTGGACGATATCACCCCGCTCAGTGGCGACGCTGGTGGGACTTTGGCCAGGGAACGTTGGGTGACATGGGCTGCCATTACATGGATTTACCATTCTGGGCGCTCGGATTGAGACATCCCACAAGTTGTGTAGCCGAGGGACCGGAAGTGCATCCGGAATCGTGTCCGCATGGATTGACTGTGCATTACGAATTCCCAGCTCGTGATACACAGCCCGCTGTCAAACTCACCTGGTACGATGGCAACCAAACTCCCAAAGAAGTTGCCGGCGAACGTGTTCCTGGCAGCGGAGTGATGTTTGTCGGTAGTGAGGGCAAGCTGTTTTCCGGATACAGCAATTATCGCCTCTTCCCTCAGGATAAATTTGCCGACTTCCAAGCTCCCGAGCAAACCATTCCCCCTTCAATCGGTCATCATGCCGAGTGGATCAAAGCGTGTAAGGATGGTTCGCCCACGACCTGCAATTTCGATTATTCCGGAGCACTCACCGAAACGGTATTGCTGGGGAACGTTGCCTATCGCGTAGGCGAGCGGTTGGAATGGGATGCTGAAAATCTGCAAGCGACCAATTGCTCCCGGGCAGATCAGTTTATCCGTAAAACCTATCGCGAAGGTTGGGAAGTCAGCTAAATGACTGTGCACATTTATTGTACAGTTGGAATAACATTGAAGTCGAAATGATTGGATCATGGATGGCACGCCCTGAGAAGGGCGTGGTCGTCCGCATTACCCACGCCCATCACTTCGTTCTGGTACGTGCCAACCAGAAAATCAATGATCATAAAAGTAATTGATGCAGGATATCGAGCGAATCTCTCATT
>DOCI01000132.1:0-126 GCA_003503535.1 Planctomycetaceae bacterium | reverse complement strand
GAGTGTCCAAAAATCGCGCACGGGCATGTAATGCATTTTGCTCAGTGATGAAAAAACCGCCGCGGTACTTGCGTATCGCGACGGTTTTTTATGGTAATTTGCCAGAGCATTTTCAAAAATGAACTG
>DOCI01000210.1:3523-6881 GCA_003503535.1 Planctomycetaceae bacterium | reverse complement strand
GTTTCCATGATTTTTAACTCGAATTGGACCGCTTTCAAATTCGCAAAATATCACTGAAAATGCGAAAACAATCACCACTCATCTGTCCACTTTTTGGTGCGCAACTCTGGAGATTTGCCGTCTGATTCGTTAACCTGAGAGTTCCCAACAGGTTCCAGCGAATGCCCACCTCAGTAACTGGAGAAGCCGATGTCGTGTTCCCCTGAATCTCCTTACCAGCATCCTCAACTGACTCGTCGACGAATGATCGAAATTGGCAGCATTGGTCTGCTCGGTCTCGGTGCCAGTCATTTGGAGCAACTGCGAGCGGAATCGGAACCGACGAAACGACACAAATCGGTCATCTATATTTTTCTTTCGGGCGGTCTGGCTCAGCAGGACAGTTTCGATCCCAAGCCAGATGCTCCGGTGGAATATCGGGGTGAGTTCAATCCGATCTCGACAAAAACGCCGGGAACTCAGATTTGCGAACACCTGCCGATGCTGGCCCAGCGAAGCGAAAAATGGTCGCTGGTTCGCAGTTTGACGCATCCCTACAACGAACATTCGCAAGGCCATATGGTGATGCTGTCCGGGCGATCGGATTTGCCGCGTGGCTTCAACCCTTCAGAGCCGAGACCTTCCGATCATCCCTCTATGGCTGCGATTGCCAATCAGTTAATGCCCGGACGCAATAATCTGCCGCCAGCAATTATGTTGCCTGAAAAGCTGGTCCACCGAACCGGAAGAACTCTGCCCGGCCAATTTGGTGGGATAATGGGCTCTCAGGAAGATCCCTTTTTCCTGCAGGCCTCCCCCTATAACGCACAATCTTATGGAGCCTGGCCCGAATACGGATTTCATCATCAGCGGGGAGCAGAAGTTCCGAAAGGATTTGAATTCCGTTCGCCGAATTTATCAATTCCCGAATCGATGTCCGTCAAACGACTGCATGGTCGTCTGAACCTGCTGCAGCATATCGATGCCCAGCAACAGCAGTTGACTCAGCTCTCTGAACTCGATGCCTACAATCGCTATCAGGAACGGGCGATTTCTTTACTGGTCGATGGCAAGATGAAAGATGTGTTCGATGTCTCCAAAGTGGAGGCATCAACCCGAGAGCGTTACGGAGAGAATGTGTTTGGCTGGTCGTTGCTGGTCGCGCGGCGGTTGGTGGAAGCAGGAGTCAGTTTGATTCAAGTTAATCTTGGGAACAATGAAACCTGGGACACACACGGAAATGCATTTCCGAATCTGAAAAACTATCTCCTGCCTCCCATGGACCGCGGTGTTTCCGCGTTGCTCGATGATCTCGATGAACGAGGCTTACTCGACGATACGTTAATCGTGATGGCAGGCGAATTCGGGCGAACACCCAAGATCTTCACAATCCCCTCAGCCTATGAACTTCCTGGCCGCGATCACTGGGGGAAATTACAATCGGTGTTCCTGGCTGGCGGTGGTGTGAAAGGTGGCCGCGTGATTGGATCCTCCGACAAAAATGGTGGCGCCCCGGCGACCGATCCCCAACGACCGGAAAATCTGGCCGCGACGATTTACAACTCGCTCGGCTTACCTTCCACAGCTCACTGGAATGATTTACTTGATCGTCCGATTCCGCTTTATAACGGCGCGCCTATTCCGGGATTGAGTTGAACAGATGTCTTTCGTGGCGATGAACTTGAAGATCGCACTTAGGATTGTCAGGATGAACGGCTCATGACCCAATTAAAGTCCATAATCAGGTAAGTCGTTCGATATGATTCAATTTGCAATTACTGTCAGTCTGGTTGAGCAAGCTCGTGGTGGTCCGTTTGTGTATTGGGACGGTGTGCGAGCCGCTTTTCAGGATGCGAAAACACTCGGCTACGATGCCGTTGAGATTTTCGCCCCTTCGGCTGATTTCGTTGATCGTCAGGAATTGCAAAACCTCGTTGCAGAAACAGGCCTGAAAGTTGCGGCTGTCGGTACTGGAGCCGGGATGGTGGTGCATCAACTCCAGTTGTGTGATGCCGATGTCTCACGTCGCGAACAGGCGATTCAATTTATTAAAGACATCATTGATTTTGGAGCCGAGTTCAACGCACCGGCAATCATAGGCTCGATGCAGGGACGTTTTGACAAAGTCGAGGGTAAGGCGGTTGCAATTGAGCGACTCACAGAGGCTCTAAACAGACTTGGGGATTATGCGGGACAGAAGAATGTTCCGCTGATTTACGAACCGCTCAATCGTTACGAAACCAATCTGTTCAATAAACTGGCAGACGCAGCTGATTATTTGCGATCCGAGAAAATTGCCAATGTGGTTCTGCTGGCTGACCTGTTCCACATGAACATCGAAGAATCCAACATCGCTCAGGCACTAATCGATGCAGGGGAACTGACCGGGCACATCCACTTTGTCGACTCCAACCGACAGGCAGCAGGTTTTGGACACATGGATTTTGCACCGATTGTCAAAGCCCTCCAGGAAATCGGCTACTCGAAATATGTGTCAGCCGAAGCTTTTCCGCTTCCCGATGCGGCCACTTGTGCTCAGCAGACGATCAACAAATATCAGGAGTTATTTCCACGGTAATCTGCGGTTAGGTGCGGAATGATTTAACCCCGCTTCACCAGCACGGCTGTCATATCATCGGATTGTGTTTCCAGGCCGTTCATTTCCTGACAAGTCGTGAGCAAGTTATTCACAATTTCGCTGGCAGATTCGGTTCGATGCGACTCGACAAATTTGAGCATCCCCTCACGACCAAACAGCTCCTTTTCAGGGGTCATCGTTTCGCAGATTCCATCGGTTGACAATATCAGTTCATCACCCTGTTCGAACGCAAACTGTGGAGAACATACAAAAGTGACGCGTTCTTCAACGCCGAGCATCAAGCCTGTACTTGGCAGGCTAACGCGATCTCCATTGGCTTTCAGAAAATCGGCCCTGTGACCGGCTCCCACGTAGCTGAAGCTGTGAGTCTGGAAATTGATTTCTGCAAGAAACAGTGTAACAAAAGCGCACTCCCGTAAATCGTGAAACAGGAATTCATTCAGGCATTCCATCGCCACGTCCAAACGGACTTCGGTCCGCAATATTGCACGCAGGTAGGAACGAACTTCAACCATTTCTAAAGCAGGCCCCAAACCGTGCCCGCTCACATCTCCAACAGCAACGACGACGCGATTCGGAGCCACGGTGATGTAATCGTAATAGTCTCCCGAAACCGATTCGGCTGGTAGAGATGAACCTGCGATATCGTATCCGGAAAAAGAGGGAGCTTCGTCGGGATAGAGCAAACGTTGCACGGCCTGGGCAGCCTGCAATTCCTGTTGATTATGCAACTGCTCGGTGATATCGGTCGATATTCCGCCAATACCAAATATGTCACCA
>DOCI01000210.1:0-3375 GCA_003503535.1 Planctomycetaceae bacterium | reverse complement strand
ACGGAAATTTGGCGGAAATATAGGTATGCAGTCCATCATCGTGAGGCACGACTTCCTGACTTCGCTGCATCTCTCCATTTTGAATTATCTTGAGATCATTTTCCTGAAACGCACTTGCAGCCGCTGCATTGAAGATGTCATAGTCCGTCATGCTTTTGACGGCTTGACGATTGACATGAAACAGTTCCTCAAAAAGACTGTTGATATACAAGTACTGTCCTCGTAAATTTTTCGCATACGCCACCGCTCCCGTGTTATCGAGCAGACTGAGCATGAGTTGCTGCTGTTTATGAATCGCCTGCCGTTTTTTGATCCGATGACCTGTATCATCCAGGCAGAGCATGACATAGCACTGATCGCTATCCATAAATCTTTGGGCGAACAGTTTGATTTTTCGAAAGCGTGTCGTTGGCGAATGCAGTCGACAGCGTATTGAATTGGGGATCACTGAAGTTGATGGAGTGGTTGCATTGTCTTCTACTTCATCTCGATGACTTTCGGCAACAAAGCTCTCAAACCAGTTATGAATTTTTGACTGATCCTTTTTGCGTATCAAATCCGTCAGAGGAGTTCCGGCATTTAACGGAATGGAAGAGTGAAATAGCTTCCGGCAACTGGAATTGCTTGATCTCAGCTGGCCCTGAGAATTGAGAATCATCACAGGCCAGGGTGAAATTTCTGCCACCCGAGAATAGGTTTCAAGCTGAGCGGCGGGATTTTCCACGCGCGAACTCATGACGACACGCCCACTTGCAATGAGGAATTAGCGTCCTTGCCGTTTAGGATATGTGATCGAGATAATTTCAATCACTTCATAGCTTGTAATCTTCACAATTGAAAATACCAAATCGGTACAAAATACCATACCAATGAAATCACAAATGTTCAATGCGTTTTGTTTTTGCAACGCCCGAAGTGCAGTATTTGGTTAATTCTCCCTATTTTCTTCGGCTGACGAGAATTGCGTCGGCTTCTAGAAAAATATTACGGATTTCGGGATAGGCTTTTCGGATTTCGCTCTCAATTCGATCAATCGTGCTTTCAATTTGGTCAGCATCGAGTGAATCGAGAAATTGCAAATCCATTGCAAGCAAGACTTGATTCGGCCCAAAATGCAATGTGAGGGGCGACTTGGCTCGTTGAACTTCCGGGTAACTCCCGACAATCGTTCTCACCCCATCGACTATTTCAGGAGAGGCACTTTCACCAATCAGTAAGCCGTGGGATTCGTAAATCAGTACGAAAGCGACTGCTGCCAGAATCAGTCCAATGAAAATGGATGCGACTCCATCCAGGACTGGCATTTCCAGAAGATGTCCAAAAAAGATTCCCAGAAAAGCAACTACTAACCCTAATAAAGCAGCCGAGTCTTCAAAGAGTACCGCGAAAGTCGTGGGATCCTTACTCTCCTTGACTGCTTTCCATATGGAACTGTTTCCTTTGGTCGCCAGAAAACCTTTTAGTGCGAGGTACCACGCAGCTCCCTCAAAAACGACTGCCAGTCCCAGTACGATGTAATTGACAGTCGGGTCTGAAAGTTTTGCAGGATGAAGCACATGGAGAATGCCTTCATAGACGGAGATACCGCCTCCGATTCCGAAAATGAGGATGCCGACGATCAGAGTCCAAAAGTAAAGTTCGGGGCCATATCCGAAGGGGTGCCTGTCATCGGGGACCCGCTGGCTGCGATGAATTCCAAAGAGCAGCAGCCCGCCGTTACCAGTGTCGACCAGCGAGTGAATCCCTTCGGTCAACATCGCAGAACTTCCCGTCAAACCTGCAGCAATGAACTTGGTGACTGAGATCAGAAAGTTACCGACAATCGCTCCGTAAATCGCCAACTTTGAACCTGATGCCGCCATTTTTAAGAACCCTTTTGAGGTGAGAATTTGATTAGGATTTGTAGGAGTTTGAACAATAATAAACCACAGATCGACACGTATTAAGACAAATGTTACCGGTTCTTACTGATCCATGATTCTAATAACTGAAGTGTTGCAAAACCTCAGTTATAAGCACGAAGCGTAAGCGAGCAAGTGAGTCTACACCAAGATCAATTTGAAAACCGGAGAAATAAGATCCCTATTAAAACTGAAATTTATTTTTGAACCACAGAGGACACTGAGAAGTCTTGAAATCCAAGGCTTATGAAGAGTTCGATTGTTTTAGCATCGCAGTCCGTTCCGAAAATTTCTCTGTGTCCTCTGTGTCTCTGTGGTTTTAATCTTTCTCAAAATTGGTTGAGTCATTTTCGAAGTTTGGTTTCAAACTGAAATTTTGCAAAACTCCAGTTAAGAGTATTGTTAGTAGTGCTAAGGTCAATAATCAAATTGATTCGAAGGGCTCAGTTTGAGATGTAAACGTCACAGTGGTGAAATGAAAATGTCTCGAATGCAAAAATGACACAAAAGTAAATCTTCTTGGAGCAACTTCTGCTCAATGTTAGACTCCCGCTGTTCACCACTTTTCTGAAAGTGATTGCGGAGAATCTACTGTGAAAATTCGGAGTCGGTTTTTAACCCGGTGCGTCGCATTCTGCTGCATGACGGCTTCTCGCGCGATCTTCGCGACCTGTCGCATCGAGGCTATCGAACACACTCCCGGCACGTCTCCTTATGCCGATGACAAAACCGATTCTCCCGAGCGATTTCTGTTTTGTATCTGGCATGACATTCTGATGATGGCCATTTTCTGCGGCAAACCCAGGCACATGGCGGGCCTCGTTAGCAGACATCAGGATGGAAGTTATCTGGCAGATACGATGCGCATGGTCGGCTTGACTCCCATTCGTGGCTCCAGCCAGCGGGGAGGCACGCAAGCGATCAAGCAATGCCTGGAAGCGGCCAAGGCTCATCATATTTCCATTACACCCGATGGCCCGCGCGGTCCGCGGCACGAACTGAAAGAGGGGATTGTGTTCCTGGCCTCCCAATCGGGGCGACGAATTGTACCTGTGACTGCTCGTTGCAAACGCTACTGGAGATTTCAGGCCAAGTGGACCGACATGCTCATTCCTAAACCGTTCACCCGAGTGCTGATCGTGACTGGAGAACCAATCTGCATTCCATCGGGACTTTCACGCGAGCAAATCAAAGAGCAGGCCAAACGTGTCGAACAAATCATGCACGAACTGGAAGACCAAATTGATCGCCAGATGCATCCCGAGCGGTATTCGCAAGAGGTTAATGAGGCTTATCCAAATTCAAAAGCCGCCTGAGAAATCATATCCGGGTGGCACGTCCCAGAACGAAGTGATGGGCGTGGCGATTGCAAAAGACCACGCCCTTCGAGTTATACGGATTCTAAAAAAGAAAGAGCGCGTTTACACCCCAGTTTGAAAGCCACTGAAAGACCCCCAGGTTACCAAGGTAATCA
>DOCI01000190.1:56338-59627 GCA_003503535.1 Planctomycetaceae bacterium | reverse complement strand
GAACGAAGTGATGGGCGTGGAAATTGAACCTCGACCACGCCCTTCGCTTTGCTCAGGGTCGTGCCACCCATTGGTCCTGAACCAACTCACTTTGTCACTCTTAGATAATCACATAAATCGCGGACGTTTTTCACGAATGTCTCGGATTCAATCACACCTTCTTTTGAGGCTTTGTTGTAGCCTTTCATGTTTCCTGAATCGACCCAGGCACCTCGATCATCCAGGCTGGTGATGAGACTGTTAATTCGATCCTGCGAAGGTTTTCGGGGAGATTTCTGACGGATCGGTTCCTTTGTCAATCTGCGATACTCGCTCTCATATTTCTCAATTTTCGCTGGAATCTTGAAGGCGTAATGAGTGGGCAGATTGGAATCGTCATATGTCAAATGGTACTTGCCATCAATGACCTCAAAGTAGAGCGGGCGGTTCGTTTTTAATTCGTAAAATCGAGCCAGTTGTCCATCTTTCAGCAAACACGATTTCAAACAGGTCAAAGCACCTGGAATGGGTTCCAGATATTTCTTATCGCCCGATTTCTCAAAGAGCTGCATCAGAATTTCGATTGTCTCCTGTGTTTCATCACTGGCCAGAGCGGGTGGCTCAAATTTCCGATCCCAGACCGGATGCATCTCTTCATTGTACTGCTGACACCAGCCTTGCTGAGGAATCGGCATTTGGGCTCGCACAAGAAAATCTCCTGCCCGTTTCGCACAGTTCAAATATTCCTGATCCCCATAAACATCCCAGGCGAGCAGCATTGTTGAGATCATATTCCCGGTGACATTATCGTTCAGATAATATTTCCCCGTCCAGTCGTTTAGCCACTCCCGACTCCAGTCCTCAGGATAGGAGGCATTTAATACGGGATACTTTGGCCAGACCGGTTTACGAGGATGTCGATCCCAGTTCTGCGCCCAGCCTCCGACCGGATGTTGGGCTTGAATCAAAGCATTCAGTGCGAACATACAGCTGTCGTGAATTTTGGGATTCTTAAACTTCAAAGTGCCATCCATCCGAACCATAAACCGGACAGCTGCGGGAGTCGTATCATCATCAAGCGTGGTGGTATTTGTCTTATTCTTACGAGATGGATTGAGTTTGAAGGACTGATTATCGCGATAGCCCCATTTTTTGCGTTCCTCCTCGTCAAAAGAAATCGAGTAATACCAGCCTCCTGACTGCATCTGCCCTTGGAGTAGAGCCTCGGCTGTATTCAGTGCTGCCTCTCGATATTTTTCCTGACCTGTCAACTCATAAGCATCGAGCAGGCTCATGCCAATTGCCGGGGTGCCGGGAGGCTGGACCCAGATCGTATACTCATCTGTCTCCGCTTCCCCTTCCGTCAATTTCAGATTTTTGCTGTATCGCCAGTCGTAGCCGCCATGTTTGGAGCAGTTTTCAATATAGAAATCACAAGCACGCTCGAGGGTATTGAGCACCTGCTCACGTTCCACTTGCGCCAGGCAGGGAGAGGACATCAAACACAGCAGAACACATACGGAAAACAGCATTCGTAACGGCATGACTGGCCCTCTGGCAATATTTGGGGGAGACAAATTGATTTCTCTCATAACGCGTGTCAGTACTTGATTATGTCAGAATCACAATGGGGTGGCTGGGACGTTCGGCGTTAGCAGAAGCCCCCGAATGTTCAATGGTTCGGGGGCTTCTCTTCGAGAGCGCCCCCGTCACCCCTGCTTTTGATGACTTTTTGAAAAACTTGACCTATGAGTGATTTCAGGCGTCCTTATGAGATCACCATATTACCATGCCTTGAATTGACATGGGAGTGTGAACCGTAAACTATTGATGATTGTCGTTTCCCTTGTTACGGTTTCGCAGCAGATTGATACAAAGCTGTAGGTCAGGCACTGCCTGACCTACAGTGGGTGGCACGCCCAGAACAAAGTGATGGGCGTGGTGATTGTACAAAGCCACGCCTTTCACAGAACCCAGGCTCGTGCCACACAAATTGCTCACTCCACAACCTTCAGACAAACGATCTCTTCCTCATTACGAATCAGGATCATTCCTTCAGACATGGCCGGGGCAGAGAATGCGGGTTCTTTCAGAATTGGTTCCGTCGGAAGTTCGAGAATCTCCAGCTCTTCGGAATTGCGTTTCACCACTGCAACTTTTCCAGATTCCCCGATCAGAAAAATCGAGTCTCCAGAAATCAGGTGCGTCCCCCGTCCCAGGCCGGAAACCCATTTCCACTGGAGTTGACCGGAGGCCAGGTCGACACAGCGGAAACTTTTGTCCGAGAAATGCCAACCGAAGAGTTTTCCATCGAGGCAGGTAAGCGGATTGAACTGGCTGACGAGCGTCCGTTTGTCTCTTCGTAGTTCCTTGTACTGACCATCCGGCTGAATGCGTAAATAAATGGTTCCCGCCTGATACGCAGTGAAAATCACAACATCCCCACAAACGACTGGCGTCGTTGCGTTGACGAAATCCTCAGCGATTGCCTTGAATGGGAAATGCCAGTAAATCTCACCATTTTCAGGATTCAAGGCCACCGCCTCTTCAGCTGTCAGCACAAAGCAGATTCTCTGATCGTGAATTGTTGCCAGTACCGGTTTGGCGTAGGAAGCACCGAAATCGGTCGCTGTCCAGAGAACATCTCCATTCTGTTTATCGATGGCAATGACTCCGGCATCAGGCTTGCCGCCAATATTCAGGATGAGTTGTTCGCCATCCAGTGTTGGGGTATGCCCGACAGCAAAGACATTCCTGGGAACGTTGAAGTCTTTGGTGTAATTCCGTTCCCAGATCAATGCCCCTTCTTCAAGTGATAGACATCGCAAGACACCTTCGGCACTTTGGAGATAAACGAAATTTCCATCGACCAGCGGAGTGCTGTAAGGGCCACTGCTGTGTGGTGGGTTTGGGCATACGTAGCTGGTTGGATAGCGATACTCCCAGTTCAGAGTTCCCTTTTTTAAATCATAGACAGATGCAACTTCTTCGTTTCCCAGGCGATGCAAAACAATCGCCTGATGAACTGCGATGATAGGGGAACTGTAGCCCGTACCGATCTCTTTACGCCACACAATTTCCGGTTCGGCTCCCGACCAGGCAATCTCCCGGGCATTTGCATCGGGCATACAACTGTTGCCCAGTGGCCCAAAAAGTTGAGGCCAGTTCGCATCGATAGTTCTATCAAGCCCAGTTTGAGTTTGCCGGAGTTCAATAGGAGCGAATTTACGGAGGGAATTTGGGCCTTCTGGAGTCGCGACCATCAAGGAAGTGAAGGCACCAAACCACAAACCGGCCAGGCCTCCCGAGC
>DOCI01000190.1:54491-56245 GCA_003503535.1 Planctomycetaceae bacterium | reverse complement strand
AAAAGAACGGCGTTTTGAGCGATGGTTCATGGTGAAGTCAAAATCGTCGATTGCGGGCAGGGTTTAGATTCGCATCCTCAATAGATTCTGGGCTTGCGTCAATCGGGTCCAGAAACTTCTCGAAATCTTCATGCAATCGAAAAATGAATGACGAAGTCGTGTAAACGTAAAAGTTCACAGCCTCAAATTGCGAATTGCTCGAAATTACACTATCTTCGAGAAATCAAAATGATACGAAAATGACCATTTGGAACTCCAATTCTTCACTCAGCCCTCCATGAGACATGGTCTTCAACTGACCGTATTAAAAATGATGGGTTCTCAGACACTGATTTGCTCAGAGACTGGTTTACTGAAATTGGGGATTCCGGGTGCGAATTGCACTCAAAACAATTGAATCGCAGAGAACTGCAACACGAAAGTCGCCCACAGATATGAAGTCGATTAAAAAGCTGCTCGTCGCCAATCGAAGTGAGATTGCTATCCGGATTTTTCGATCCGCCACCGAACTGGGAATAAGAACGGTTGCGATTTACTCTTACGAAGATCGTTATGCGTTGCATCGCTTCAAAGCCGACGAAGCTTATCAGATCGGTCGCGAAGGCGAGCCGATTCGGACCTATCTCGATATCGACAGCATCATCGAACAGGCTCTCGAATGCGGAGCCGATGCGATTCATCCTGGTTACGGATTTCTTTCAGAAAATCCCGACTTAGCCAAAGCCTGTGAGAAAGCGGGGATCATTTTTGTTGGTCCTTCCATCGATTCTCTCGAACAACTCGGCGATAAAACAACCGCGCGTCAATTTGCAGCCAAAGCCGGAGTCCCGGTCCTTTCTGGAAGCGGCGAGGCAATTTCGAGTGCCGAAGAAGGCTTGAGGCAAGCGAATGAGCAGGGATTCCCAATCATTCTCAAAGCGGCCAAGGGGGGCGGTGGTCGAGGCATGCGGGTGGTCAATTCTGCCGATGAATTTATCTCGGCATTTGAATCAGCTCAACGGGAATCACTCACAGCTTTCGGTAGTCCCAATGTGTTCATTGAGAATTTCATCGAACAGGCCCGGCACATCGAAGTCCAGATTCTGGGTGATCAGCATGGCAATCTGACGCATCTTTATGAGCGGGATTGTTCGGTTCAACGTCGGCATCAGAAGGTCGTCGAAATTGCGCCTGCTCCGAATTTGACAGCTGAAGCCCGCGAAATGCTGCTCAGTTCCGCGCTGGCCATCGGGAAAGCGGTCGGTTATTACGCAGCCGGAACAGTCGAGTTCCTGCTCGATGTGAAAACGAATAATGTCTACTTCATTGAAGTCAATCCACGAATTCAGGTTGAGCATACTGTGACTGAAGAAGTCACCGGATTCGATATCGTGAAAGCACAAATACTGGTTTCTTCGGGACACAAACTGACCGACCCGGAAATTGGCCTGGATCCAGAAAATCCTCCCAAGCCAAACGGATTTGCGATCCAGTGTCGCATTACGACCGAAGATCCGATGAACAACTTTATGCCCGATTACGGCCGCGTTTCACACTATCGGTCGGCCAGTGGGATGGGGATTCGTCTTGATGCGGGAAGTGCATTTTCGGGAGCGGTTGTGAATCCGTTTTACGATTCCCTGCTCGTCAAAGTGACTGCCCACGGTCGAACATTTCCAGAAACGGCTCGAAGAACGCTGCGATGTCTTCAAGAATTTCGTATTCGAGGCGTGAAAACCAATATCCCTTTCTTGACTAAAGTTGTTACGAACGAA
>DOCI01000190.1:53995-54377 GCA_003503535.1 Planctomycetaceae bacterium | reverse complement strand
GAAAGGGGAGTGTACGACTCGATTTATCGACAATACACCCGATCTGTTCAACCTGCCTCTAAGGAAAAATCGCGCGACGCGACTTTTGACTTATATTGGCGAGACGATCGTGAATGGCAATCCCATTGTTAAAGATCGCCCTGTCGCCAAACGCCGCAGTGAAGCTCCGGTTCCGAGATATGACCTGACAAAACCTCGGCCCGCAGGAACCCGGGATAAATTTCTGGAACTGGGAGCGACTGACTTTTCGAAGTGGATCACCAGTCAACAGCAGTTGATGTTCACCGATACGACATTCCGCGATGCCCATCAGTCTTTGCATGCGACCCGTTTCCGAACTTACGATTTGTTGAACATTGCCGAGGCCTATTCGTATCTGTGT
>DOCI01000190.1:53478-53847 GCA_003503535.1 Planctomycetaceae bacterium | reverse complement strand
CTGTTTTCACTGGAAATGTGGGGTGGTGCGACATTCGATACCAGTATGCGTTTTCTGCATGAATGTCCCTGGCAGCGACTGGCGGATATCCGTGAGAAGGTGCCGAATATTCTGACGCAAATGCTGCTGCGTGCCTCGAATGCGGTCGGATATACGAACTATCCCGATAACGTCGTGGAGGCTTTCGTCAAAGAAGCCGCCCAGACCGGCATGGATGTTTTCCGCGTTTTTGATGCCCTGAACTGGGTGCCGAACATGAAACTGGCAATGGATGCGGTTATTGAATCCGGCATGATTTGCGAAGCTTCCATCTGTTATACAGGAGATATTTCCGATCCGAAGAAGACGAAATACGATCTGAAATATTAC
>DOCI01000190.1:53038-53377 GCA_003503535.1 Planctomycetaceae bacterium | reverse complement strand
AATACGATCTGAAATATTACGTCGATTTGGCCAAACAGCTGGAGAAAATGGGAGCTCATATCCTGGCGATTAAAGATATGGCCGGGCTCTGCAAACCGGATTCTGCCACTCTGCTCGTCAAAACCTTGAAGCAGGAAATCGGCATCCCGATTCATTTTCACACGCACGATACCGCTGGCATTCAGGCCGCTTCGATTTTCAATGCAGCCGCTGAACAACTCGACATTGCCGATGCTGCGATGGCTCCCATGTCGGGCGGTACTTCTCAGCCGAACTTGAATACGATCGTCGGAGCATTGCAGTTCAGTGATCGCAAACCCGATTTGAATAAGGACGCTC
>DOCI01000190.1:51785-52871 GCA_003503535.1 Planctomycetaceae bacterium | reverse complement strand
AGTCTGCTGTGCTACCTTCCACTTCAGATTTGTATCGACACGAAATGCCGGGCGGTCAATACACAAACCTGTTCGCGCAGGCTCAGGCGTTAGGGCTTTCCGATCGCTGGTCGGATGTTTGTGATATCTATGCGACCGTCAATGATCTGTTTGGGGATATCGTCAAAGTGACGCCAACGTCCAAGGCGGTTGGAGACATGGCATTATTCATGGTTGCCAACGAATTGACGGCTGAGGACATCATGGATACCTCACGCGAACTCGCCTTCCCGGCTTCGGTTATCGATTTAATTGGAGGCATGATGGGCCAGCCTCCGGGAGGATTCCCAGAGAAAATCCGGCAAATCGTGCTCAAAGACAAACCCGGTTTAACCGATCGTCCGGGAGCCTCATTGCCTGCTGCCAATATGGAAAACGCAAAAGCCGAGGTGCAGAAATTGCTGGGACATGAACCGGAAAATCGGGAAGTGCTTTCGTATCTGCTCTATCCGAAAGTCTACGCCGACTTTGCAAAACATCAGGAAACCTACTCCGATGTCAGCACACTGCCGACTCCCGTCTTCTTCTACGGACAGGATGCAGGGGAAGAATTCGCGGTTGAAATTGAAAAAGGTAAAACGCTGATCATTAAGTATCTGACAAAATCTCAGCCTCATACCGATGGCACGCGAACCGTCTTCTTCGAATTGAACGGACAACCACGTGACGTGACCATTGCCGATAAATCACTCGAAGGAGATGCACTGCAGACGGTTAAGGCTGACCCGAACGATCCCAAGCAGATTGGTGCCTCGATGCCCGGCATGGTCGTGACAATTGCGGTTAATCCTGGTGATAAAATCAAAAAAGGTCAAAAGCTTTTCAGTCTCGAAGCGATGAAAATGGAAAGCACGATCAATGCCGAGGTCGCAGGCACTGTCGCCTCGGTCCACATCAAGGCGGGCAGTCAGGTGAATACCGGCGATCTCGTCATTACCTTCGAGTGAAATCGTTCTCAATGTCCGACACCGGAATTAACAACCTACAGGTTTATTGAGTCAATTCACTGTTAGTCATGACCTGACGGGTGGCACGCCCAGAACGAAG
>DOCI01000190.1:25140-51612 GCA_003503535.1 Planctomycetaceae bacterium | reverse complement strand
CGAAGTGATGGGCGTGGAGATTGTAATAACCACGCCCTTAGGGTTGCTCAGGGTCATGCCACACTTTAATGGAAAATTTCCTGTTCAATCGTTTTCAAACCATAAATTAATTGCGCACGATAAGTTAAACCCTGTTCCAAATGGAAACCGGATTTCCAGAGATGAAATGCAAACCATAGTTGGAATTAACTCAGCTTATTGTTCGATCTCATTCCACTTTACTAAAAAATTAAGAACCGCAGATGGACGCAGATAAACGCGGATGCCAAATATCTGCGTTTATCTGCGTCCATCTGCGGTTCAATTTCCAAAATCAATTAAAATGAAAAGTCTTGTAAGATGACGAAATGCTTATGACCTGTTTCTTCGGTTTTCAAATGGAACACGGTTTAGTTTCGTGGTGCTTTCATAAATTGACGATGCGAGGGGTGCTGAAAATGAAATGCAGTAATTTCATGCGGAGGGTTTTCTATTGTTTCGTATTGTTGCTGAATCTCTGGAACTGCATTGCGGTTGCGGGCACAATCGATAAACCCAACATCATCCTGATTTACACCGACGATCAGGGCTACGGTGATGTCAGTTGCCTGAATCCGGAATCGAAGTTCCAGACGCCGAATATGGATCGGATTGCTCAGGAAGGCCTCACTTTCACCAATGCCCATTGTTCAGATACGGTTTGCACGCCGTCTCGGTATGGCCTGTTGACGGGCCGATATTGCTGGCGGACCACCATGAAAACCGGTGTGCTGGGAGCAGAGCATGAATGTTTGATCGACGATGACCGCATGACGCTCGCAACATTATTGCGTGATCAGGGATATGAGACCGCCATGGTTGGCACGTACCATCTGGGAATGGATTTTCCGGGGACGCCTCAAAACCGAGACTGGACCCAGCCGGTTCAGGATATGCCGCTCGATAAAGGATTCAATTACTTCTACGGCATCCCCGCCTCGTTAAATTATGGCATTCTCGCCTGGTTTGAAGGTCGGTTTGCGAGGGTGCCTCCCACACAATTTACGCGGAAGAAGCCAAACGATCTTGCGATCAGCGATTACCGGATTCAGCCTCCTTATCAGAAAGAACTTTCGAAGGGGCTGTTTGAAATTGCACCCGATTTTGTGGATTCGGAATGCCTCACACGTTTCACCGAGAAGTCGATTGAATACATCGAAAATCACACGAAGTCTTCAAATTCTGAGAAGCCTTTTTTTCTCTACTTGCCATACACATCACCGCATAAACCGGTCATTCCCCTCCCAAAATTCCGCGGGCAGGGAGCAGCGGGAGCATACGGAGAATTTCTGATCGAGACGGATTATCACATCGGACAAATACTTAAATGTCTCGACGAACACAAACTGACCAAAAATACGCTGGTCATTCTTACGAGCGATAACGGGCCAGAAAACACATACTCGAAGCGATACGAACTCTACGGCCACAAAAGTGCGGGGCCATATCGAGGAGGCAAACGAGATGCCTATGAAGGCGGCCATCGGGTTCCCTTTCTGATTCGCTGGCCAAATCGAATCGAGGCTGGCCGTGTGTGGGATGGTGCAACTTGTCAAACAGATCTGCTGGCCACTTTGGCACAACTTCTGGATGTCACCCTTCCAGCAAATGCCGGCGAGGACAGTTTCAGTTTTCTGGATGTGATCGATGGCAAGTCAGAAGTTAAACCGCGACCAGCCATGATTCATCATGAAATGCAGGGACGATTTGCTATTCGCGACACAATTGAAGGTGTCGAATGGAAACTGATTCTACCACACGGAAGGCAGGAGCGGGAACTTTACAATTTGACGGAGGATATCGCAGAAACCGAAAATGTAGTGGGAGACCATCCAGAAATTGCCGAAACCCTAGAAGCACAATTAACATCATTTATTACTCAGGGAGGGACGACTTCCGGCCCAGCGGTCAAAAATGACACTGGCTGGTGGAGCGACTTAAACTGGATCGAACAGAGTTCATTTTAATGGCATAACAACCTAATTAGCTGTTCCATTCCCAAAGGAGTCTCTGAGACTTCCCTAATGGAGTTATCAGTAAATGCTGGTGTAAAAGAATTTTCAATCGATCCAGAAAATTTTTGAGTTTACGATATTGTCATCCGAAACTAATCAGGATAGCATGTGTTTACTGCATACATAACGCAAGATTCCCACATAAACTGAAATCTCAGATTTCAGACTGCTTACGACACAATTGCTTTTGTTCTTGCGTTTTCCCTGAATTTCGACTGTTTTAGTCATCCAAAAACAGTACCCGGCCCAGGTTTTAATGAAGAGATACTGAATTCTCTGTATCGAAGTCCATTTTTCTGCATATGGCCCTTTATTGAAAACCGTTGGCTTGTCGTTTTGAGTTTTACATTCTCTATCTCTCTTCTCAAGGAATTCTCATGAAATCGTTGCGCCGTGGCTTTACGCTGATCGAACTTCTTGTAGTGATTGCAATCATTGCAATCCTCGTAGCTCTGCTCCTGCCAGCCGTCCAGCAGGCTCGCGAAGCGGCCCGCAGAAGTTCCTGTAAAAACAACCTGAAACAACTGGGGCTGGCTCTTCACAATTATCACGACACGCATAACGTGTTCCCCCCCGGCCAGATTCGTGGATATGTAGCCAACCCGAACAGAGAGTTTGGAAACGGATTCAGCTGGGGAGCGTTGATCCTGCCATTCCTCGAACAAAGTGCTCTCTATGACTCACTCGATCCCAGAATCGGCATTTTTGTTGGCCAAAACAAAACCGCCGTTCAACAAGTCAATGGCATTTCTGTTGCACTTTGTCCCAGCGACTCCGACCGTCCCAGAACTCGAACAGCGAACGGCAGTGCAGATATTAATTACATGACATCCATTCCAACCACCAGCTACCACGGTTCTGCAGGAGCGTTCAATAACTGGAGTGACAGCACCAGTGCAAAGTTATCTGGTGGGTTTTTCACAACCGATCCTGGTCGCCCTTCGACAATGGCATCCATTAAGGATGGAACGACAAATACGATTGCCATTGGCGAAAAAAGTGGTGCACTAAACAATCAAGGGTCATTTCTGGGACACAACCATGGAACCAGAACTCAGGGGATGGACGATTTTGCCAATGCCCAGGATCACTGGTTGTGTTACGCCCTGTATCCTATCACTAACAACGGTCCGGCACCTTCACAGTCGACGAATCGATTCGGTAGCGAGCATGATGGGGGAGCGCAGTTCCTGATGGCAGATGGTTCCGTTCGATTTATCTCAGAAAATATTCAGCATCTATTGGATACATCCAACGCCGATCCTGTCAATCATCCGGCTGCCAATGGAGCCGGTTGTCTCTGGACGAATTCCGCAGGTGGATGTGCAGATGGAACAGGCGGAGCCTTCAACAATAAAACCGCTCTGGCTGGTTTTATGGGAATCTGGCAGCGACTCAATCACAAGAGTGACGGTTTGGTCATTGGCGAATTCTAAACGGTGGTATTCATAAATTAACCTCGGGTTCAAAGGCGATCACTTCAGGTGGTCGCCTTATTTTATTGGATTCACAAGTCTGTTCCTCATTGATTGCTTAGAACTCAAATCGTCTGATTAACGGCCAGGTGCAACATCTCTCACAAGACAGAAAATAAGGGGGAGAGCCTTCAAAAGATACTACGGAAGCAATTTCTGCCTAATATTTACGACAATAACCAACTTGGGACATTTATGGCACAATCACTGCAATAGTTTTATCTTGAGGTTTGCTTTCGCTTCGGCAAATGGACACCTGTATTCAAGAAAGAGAGTTCTTAACAATGAAACGCATGATACATATTTCAGCCGTCTGCTGCTGCGGATTGGCGATGGCCCTGCTGGGAACACCAGCTGAGGCTCAAAAAGGAGGGAAAGCTCCCTCAGGACAGAGATCAGGACAGGGATCAGCACAAGGGAATCGAGGTTCCTCGAATAATGGAGGATCTCAACGCGGATCTTCCAATCGCGGTTCTTCAAACCGAGGATCGTCGGATCGAGGTTCTTCCAATCAGGGCTCCTCGGAACGAGGTTCCTCTAACCGCGGATCATCCGAACGGGGCTCCTCCAATCGAGGCAGTTCGGAAAGAAGCGGTCAGCCTCCCCGCGGGGCAGGAGAAAGGACTGAAGGAAGTCGAAACCCTTCCTCGGAAAATTCCAATCGGGGAAATAATTCCAACCGTGGACAGGAAAATCGCGGTTCCGATCGCAGTGATCGAGGAAACCGACCCGATGGAGATCGACCAAATCCCACTCAGGATCAAAATCGCGGTAGCGAACGTCCTGAGATGAATCGAAGCGACCGAGCCGAGGAGTTCCGTGAAAAAATGCAACGGTTCAATCAGAATCGCGGAGAAGGCGAACGGGGTGAGAACAATCGCGGAGACGATAACCGCCCACAAGAAGGCAACCGACCCACCGAACGCGGCGATGGCAATCGACCCTCCGAACGCAGTGAAGATCGCGCTCAGAATAATCGGTCCAATCCCCGAGGCACGGACTACCTGCGAAACTACCTGGGTGGACAGCGAAACCAGGGCGATCGAGATCAGAATAATCGTGCTGAGAATCCAGAAGATCGATTGCGAAATCGGATCGAAGGGGAGCTGAATCCTCGAAATCAGAACCGCAACACTGCAGAGAATAATCTGAGAGATCGATTGAACAATCAGGCGAATAATCTGGAGCGGTATCAGAACCAGCAGTTCCGACGTTGGGATAATACCGACCAGACAGCTGCCCGAATTCGCAACAACTTCGTTCAGAACCGTAATCAAAACCGAAATCAGAATTTGCGGTTTGACCAGAATTACTGGCGTTCTTTGATTGGGAACAACAATGGAAATAACCGGGTCAATGGTTACTTCCATGTTTACGGAAGCCTGAACGGAAATCGTAATTATGCCCGTAACTACTGGTGGCAGCCAACCCCGGCAAATTCTTTAACCCGGTGGTTACGTGGCAGCTATAACACTCCCCGTTACTATTCGTATGGTCCAGGCGGAGATATTTATTGCCGCAATGGATATGTCTATGTGAGTGGTGATCGCTATGCGACAATTCCTGAATACTACAATCAGGCCGTGCACGTGGTTCGATCTGTTCCGGAAATGACTCCAGAACAGGCTGAAGATATGGAGTGGAAACCACTGGGCGTGTTTGCCTTGGCTTCGGATGAAAATCAGGAAGCCAGCTTCATCGTTCAGCTTGCGATCAATCAGGATGGAATCCTCTCTGGGACATTCTACGACGAGAAAAGCCAGGAAACCCGCCCCTTACTGGGACGAGTCGATGAAGGCAGCCAGCGCGCCGTCTGGCACTTTGCAGACGATCCTCAAAACGGAATCGTGATGGAAACGATGCTCTTCAACCTGTCTCGCGATGAGACGTCTGTATTGGTTCACTTCGGTGAAGAAACTACAGAATCCTGGTTGATGGTTCGTATTCCAGAGCCTGAAGAATAAGACCAAATCGTTAATGAATCTCTAATAATTTGGAAGCCCTCGGAGTTTAACTCTGAGGGCTTTCTTTTAGAGAGTTCTCGCCCATAATTATATTCTGAGTGAAATCATTTCCGAAAACTCCTTCAGGATCGTAGTGTTTGCAGATCTCTCTAAATCTGTGCAATTGAGGATAGACTTCAAAAGTCTCTTGTTGATTGAAAGGATACCATTTGCCCCAATGGATGCGACCATCAAATAGCTGGCGGTAAGCCGTGGCTAGAAAACTTGCGAACTTATAAAACTCTGTCCGGGATTTATGGTATGTGATTAAGCTGATTGAATACCACGATTCATACTCACCACTTGCCATCGAGATTAGAGTTTCATCTCTAAGAATGCGTCGAAAGCAAATTGGATAATGCTGAGAATAACCACCTCTGAGTTGCTGCAAGGATTCCACCAGATTTGCCTTATGCAGTTTTTGCATGAAGTCCTCTGGTATTTTGACCTCTTGTCCGTCCGCAATTTTGATGACCAACTCAAGAAACGCAGCTGATTCCTTCAAGTGAATATCGGGAACGAACAGTTCCAATTCGAGATGGCAAAACAACTCATGTTCCATGACCAGCATTCGATCACTTCGATCAGTTACTTTCCACCAGGTTGGAACAAATAGGGGAAGCAACCATCGATAGAGCCAGTGAACTCCTGATCGCGTGTAAAACCAGCAAGCAAAGATTTTGATCGCTATATGCATCCCGCAATCTATGCCCAAATACCAGTACAAGTGGTAAAGCCATGCCGATTTACTGCTCTTTGACTGAGACACGCACCGATTCTGTGCGAAGTATTTCCAGCGATAGGGAAACAGAAAAAATTGCTGCAGGGGGAAATTTTCACGAGCCAGTAAGACTTCCTCGAGCGTGCTGTACTCGGTTGCCTGATCCTGCACCTGATATTGTGGCAGACACGGTAAAGTAACCGAGACAATCACTCCCATCATCCCCAAAGAACAACGGGCAGCTTTGAGTTCGTCACCTGAATTGATGACTTGGACAGTTGCCTTACGATCTGGTTCAGCATAACAGGCAATTTTTATCTCTTTGAGATAATGCGATAAACTGTGCTTGCCAGATCCGTGAGTCCCTGTTGCTGTTGCGCCGGAAATGGTTTGTTCTGTAATTAATCCGACAGAGGGAAGTGTCAGGCCTTTCTGATTCAGCTCTTTGAGCAAAACCTTAATCTGGCATCCAGCCCCAACAGTGACCTCAGTATCTGCTCCCTCCCCTGATACAGAAATGGAGCGGAAGTGTTTCATGTTTATCAGCAGGTCTTGACTGATAATCAAATCGCTCCAGGAGTGTCCTGAGGCAATGACACGAATACTTCCATTTCGGTGTTGCTCAAGAAGTTCAGTCAATTCCTGTTCAGATTCAGGTTCCGCATAATGGCGGGGTTGAAAGCTGAAATTGCCACCAAAATTAGTGATGTATTTCATCCTGATCTTCCAGAAATGGAAAGCTGGCTTGAATCTTCAGTTCAAAATAACAAACGCTCGATGGAAAATCTTCCATCGAGCGTTTGTCGTATTTAATCAGTGAAGGCTAGTGCCCTTTCAGGGCTTAGATTTGGGCCTCTAATAACTGTAACGCACTCCGTTGTCGTGCTTTATAACATCATCAACCCAAATCATTAGTATGGAAGACGCACTAGGTTTGCGATTCAAGTTTTGATAGTACGTGATCGTAAAGTTCCACGAGACCAATGACAGAGTCAACGGATTTGGGCCATTTGTCATCATATCGCTTGAGATCATTCTTGACGCCTTCATCGCCGACATCATCCCAATGCTGTATATACGTAGGGATGTTGTGCATGGCATCCATCAAGTCCGCAAGTTGCTCGGCTGGTACATCACCGCTCCAGCCCCAAACCCGTGCCTGAAGGATGGCATCTCGCATAACTTCGAGACAAGCATTTAGGTGTTTTTCGGAAGTTGCCATAACGTGTAGTTAGTTCGGATAACTTGAAGTTCACCCGCAGCCTGTTGATTGTACCATTAAACAAGACGTTTTGGCGGTAGGGTGCTACGCTTTGTTATGCCTGCCCCGGCCAACGGCCAGATTCAAACAATTCAATCCAAGGCGGTGGTTTGTTAGGCGATGGGTTTCGCAAGGAAATTGACGGAGACTCTTCGGAGTCTTTCCACTTTAGCTCGAACTCTTCTCGTGTGATGACATCAGACTGTCCCCAATGTTTGATCCACAACTTGCCGAATTGAAAGTCGACAAGCGACCCAAATTGATCGCTCCAGTGTTCTCGATCATATCGGACCAGATATCCGTTCTCGTAGGCGTCCACTTGCCTCGTGGCAAAACAGTCGTCGCCGAATTCGAGATAGCGGATGAACGTGCCCCAGTCGTGCGAAGCGGCATACTCAGGAGCACGCTCAGACGAACCCTTTTGATACTGAACGTCTTGGATATTGATAAACATAACTAACTGAAAGACAGAATTGAATTCTGTCTAATACAAATATAATTCCCTGAGAGTCACATCTGATCACCTTGTACTGATGAATCCACACCTGTCAATCAACGGTAGGGAAATGAGATTTTATTTGACTACGAGTCTAATGCTGAAGCCTCTCACACCACTTCACCTGAGTTGCTTGATCAGTTGCGTTTAAACTTAGATCCTGCTCTTGCCCTAATCGAACTGAACAAGCTGATGTCGAGCAATATCTGACCTGGCTGGCGGTCTCGCAAGAAGTACCTAATCAAATCACCACACGAACTGTTCGAACCCAAAACCCATGCATTACAAAATTGAATCTACCTTCAATTATTCAACACTCTATTCCCTGCCCTCCCAATGATAATCGGTCAACCCTAAGTTCATTTTCAATTCTTTGAATCCTGAATAGACAACGGGGACGACGAATAATGTCAGCAGTTCGACGGTCATGCCTCCGATGACGGGCCAGGCCATGGATTTGGCAACGTCTGAACCACGTCCGGTTGAATAGATGATCGGCAAGAGTGCGATGATTGTGGTGAACGTGGTCATCAGGCAGGGACGGATTCTCTTCATTCCGGCTTCCAAAGTAGCAGCCCGGATGTCTTCGATTGTTGCCAGTCGCTTGCGGGTAAAAACCTGGTCGAGATAGGTGGCCATCACGACTCCATCATCGATAGCAATTCCAAATAAAGCGATGAAACCGACCCAGACTGCAGTGTTGAGTTCAATCGCATTGATCGCCAGACAGATCATGCCACCGGCAAACGCAACCGGGATTCCTGCAAAGACGGCAAGAGATATCGGTATGTGACGAAACTGAAGATAGATAATGAAGAGGTTGACCAGAATCACCAGAGGAATGACCCAGAGCAGTCTTTGATTGGCTTCGATTTGATTCTGAAACGAACCGACCGGCTTCAAGGCATATCCGGTCGGGAGTTCGAGCGTTCCTTCTTCCTGTGCCTGAAGTAATGCCTGCTCGACAGCTTGAACTGTTTCCAGATCGCCCTGTGATCCTGAGGGAGAAAATGAAACGTGAGCGACAAGGCGGGCGTCCTCACTGCTGATGACTCCCGGCCCCCAGGTGGTTGTCATTGTCGAGAGTATCGATAAGGGAACAACTTCCCCGGAATGCGTAACGACTGGCAGTCGATCGAGCTCGTCAAGTTTTTCCCGCAGGCTTCGCTCGTAACGAACCCGAATGGGATATCGTTCCCGTCCTTCAATTGTCGTCGTGATATTCGATCCACCCAATGCCGTTTCGATGACCTGATTCACCATTGCTGTGGACATGTTATATCGAGCCGCGGCCTCCCGATTGACTTCAAATTCGACATACGGTTTTCCGAGAACAATATCAGGATTGACCGTTCCCCCATTCACCTGTGGCAAGGTTTTGAGAAACTCAGAAACCTGCAGGGAAGCTTTGGCAAGTCCATCCAGATCGGAGCCATAAATGCGAATCGCCATTGAGGCTTTGATGCCACTCTGCAGCATTACGACTCGTCCTTCAATTGGCTGAAGGGGAGACGCTGGAGTCACACCTGGCAGTGTGGCGACAGCATTGATTTGATCCCAGATGTCCATTGTCGTAACACCCTCTCGCCACTCAGACTGAGGCTTAAGCATGACATACGTTTCAATCATTGCTGCAGGTGCAGGATCGAGTGCGGATTCGACGCGGCCAATTTTCCCCAGCACATTTTCGACTTCAGGAATTTCACGAATGAGAGCATCCTGAGTTTGGAGAATTTCCATCGCCTGAGAAAAACTGGCGGCTGGATAGAGTGTTGGCATATAGAACCAACTTCCCTCATCTAAAGCGATCCAGTCATCGGATTTCAGGCCCGTCATTGTATGTTTGGCATCGACATAGCCTGGAACTTGATTAAGGTCGGCTCCGAGTGATTTCGAGACGGATTCGAGCGGTTGAAGTACGGTTGGCAAACCAATCCAGGCCCCGATTCCTAATGTCACAATAAAGAGTGGTACACTTAGGAAAATGAATTTGTGTGCCAGAAACAAGCGTAATGCTGGTTTGTAAATCCAGAGGATGAATCGACTGACGGGATTCTCATCAACCGGCCTTAATCGTTCTCCCAAAATCCAATATCCTATCAGACAGGCAAGTATTGAGGATCCGACTACAAAAGCAGTGAACTGAATATGCAAATAGGCCGCCAGATCTCGCCCTGTCAACCCAGCAAAGAACGCACCAATCATTCCGAAACTGAGGCTGAATAGAATTCGATATTTGCGTTTTAATTGAGTCGAAGTCAAAAACACACGACTGAGTAACGGCACTAAAGCGATCGCGACGATCAATGCCGCAATTAATGAAAACGTTTTCGTCCACGCCAGTGGAGCAAATAATTTGTAATCTCGCCCTGTCAACATAAAAACGGGCAGAAAACTGATAACAGTGGTCATCACAGCAGTCAGGACAGCCGGGGCTACTTCACCTGTAGCTTCGCTGATGAGCTGGATTCGTTGTTCTCGACCGCCGGGACGCCCTTCTCGTTCCCAGTCGGCCAGGCGATCGTAAATCGTTTCGGAAACGATAATTCCCATGTCGACCATCGTGCCAATAGCAATCGCAATTCCAGCCAGCGACATGATATTGGCATCGACCCCGAAGAGATACATCGCAACAAATGCAAACAGGACTGCAACTGGTAAAGTGATTGCCACAACCAGACTGGCTCGAAGATGCAGTAGAAAGAACAGAATGACCAGAGCAGTGATCATCACTTCCTGTGAGAGAGCTTCGGTGAGTGTGGAGATCGTTTCATTAATTAAGCCGGTACGATCATAAATGATACGTACTTTAACACCTTTCAGACTCGGCTCAATCTGTTTGATCCGGGCTTTAACCCGATCGATCACCGTACGAGGATTTTCACCAAACCGCATGACAACGACGCCGCCAACGGCTTCGGTTCCATTGAGATCAATTGCTCCTCTGCGAAACTCTGGGCCCAGTTGGACATGCCCCAGGTCACGGATTCGCAGTGGAATTCCATTCTGAGATCGAACGACTGTTTCTTCGATATCTTCAACAGCCTGGACGGGATCTTGATCGGCTCCAATAAAACCACGGCCCCGGATGATGTATTCCATTCCTCCGGATTCCACCGTTTTCGCTCCGACATCCACATTCGATTTCTTGATGGCTTCCACAAGCTGATCAAGTGGGACGTTGTGAAATCGGAGTTTGTCGGGATCGATTTCTATTTGATACTGACGAACATACCCACCGACGCTCGCGACTTCACTCACACCAGGAACCGCTTGCAATTCATATTTAACAACGAAATCCTGCAGAGTGCGAAGTTCGGCCAGATTCGTTTCGTCTGTCGGTTCCAAGACATAATAGAGAACCTGTCCCAATCCTGTAGCATCTGGACCGAGCGTTGGCACAACACCTTCTGGAAGCATCGCTCCAGCGGTTCCTAATTGCTCGGCGACTCGGGAGCGTGCCCAATAAAAATCAGCACTGTCTTTGAATGTCACTTGAACAAAACTGTACCCGAAGAGACTTTTACCTCTTACAGACTCTGCATCTGGAACGGCCAACAACGCGACAGAAAGTGGATAAGTGACCTGATCCTCAATATCTTTTGGTGATCGCCCTGGCCAGGCTGTGAAGACAATCACCTGATTCTCGCCGATATTGGGAATCGCATCGATCGGAACATGCTGAACTGCATACCATCCGTAACTCACTCCCACGATGGTCAGAACAACCATGATGATCGGTTCGCGAATACAAAATGATATCAGTGACTTTAACATTTGATTCCATCAACACTCGAGGGAACTCACTCAGACGCTAGTCCACATTTACAGTCAATAAGATTATTCGTTAGTTTCATCTGGTTGTTTTGCATCACTATGAACCGGGATCGTCCTCACCAATTCACCACAACGAAGCATTTCTTCGCCGTAATAAGGATTTCGCAATTGCCCTTCTGACTGAAGCCAATCCCCCTCCCCTTGCTTAACCATTGGGCAGAAGAAATGCTGGAAGGACTGATTGGCCTGCTCTCCTCGAACTTTGGTGGAGAGTGTTAAGATCGCATGACTAATCTGCTTGAATTTCTGACGGGAAGCTTCAAGTTCCAAATGATTCAGATGAGGACTATTCTCAGCGATAATCTCAATCTGCTGTTTAACCTCATCATTCAGGGATTCATCTTGTGAAAGCTCCGCAGCCAGTTGTGAGAATGTTGAGACTGAAGAGCCTTGCGGAAGCTTGTCTTCGGAATATGTTTTTTGCATCTCAAAATAAGATTGATAGAGCTGTTCGAGTTTTTCTCCAGTCGCCCCTTCAATTTTCGCGACGTTGATTTGCTCGAACTGCATTGGAGTATTACGGAATTTTTCTGTGGGTTTTACGGTGTAGCGTGTCGGATTGATCAAGCTTGGTTTACCAGCCAGTTGCATCTGCGAGTCAATCAGAAAATTGCCAGACGTGGCAACCTGTTCGCCAACTTTCAATCCTTTCAGGACAATCGCCTGTTCTTTCAGAATGTTTCCAAGAACAACGCTGCGTAATTCGAATCGTCCCGGTTCTGTTTCCACATAGACGACACTGTCGTTGCCTGCCATTAATAAGGCCGAGCGTGGAATAACGACGGATTCCGGTTGAGCGACTGGTTGATCGGCATATCCATAGCGTGATGTTGGAACGAGCTTCATTCCGCAAATGGGGCATTCCCCCGGTTCTTTTCGAATAATTTGTGGATGCATCGGACTGATCCATTTCCCCGCAAGTCCCTCATCATAAACTTCTCCCTGAGGCCCAATGGGAATTTTCAGTTGAGCCTTGGCGTAATCACCGGGACGCAATCGTCCTTCTTCATTGCTGAATTCGACACGTACCCCTACCGTCCGATTCCGTTCATTAACCGTGGGATCGATAAATGCGACTCGACCTGTTCGAGTTTCGCCCGGCAAAGAGGTCAACTCAGCTTCGACAATTTGGCCGAAGCGAATCCGGGAGGCATCTTCCGGATACAACTCGAGCATCAGCCAGACCGTTGAGAGATTTGCAATCCGGTAAATGGGCTCGCCAGCAGAAAGATATTTGCCTTCCTCGGCCAGTTTCTCGATCACGGTTCCACCGATCGGGGCAAATATTGTGAGTCGAGATTGAGCTTTGTTCGTGGTTTCCAATTCGGTCAATTGTTCGTCCGTCATGCCAAGCTCGACGAGTCGTTGCCGGGAGTTTTCGACTAATCGGGTTTGAGCATCCCGCACAGACTCCAGAACGGAATTGCTGCTTTTCTGCAAGGCTCGTTTCGATTCCAGATATTCGACCTGGGCGGCATACAGTTGGGGACTGTAGACAACTGCCAGATGATCCCCTTCCTGAACCTCCACTCCAGTGTAGTCTGCAAACAGACTCTCGACTCGTCCATCAATGTAGGAAGCAATCGTCGCTTCGCGGCTTTCATCGATTTGAATTTCGCCAATCGTATTCAGAAAACTTGAAACCGTTTGCTGTTGGACTTCGGCCGTTTGTATATTTGCCAGACGTCGTTGGGCCGATTCAATGTTGACTGCAAATTCATCCCAATCGCCTCCCGATTTCGCAGCGGGAACTAACGCCATTCCACAAATGGGACAACGACCTTCACCGGGCTGGCGGATCTGGGGATGCATCGGACAAGTGTAAATTTCCTGAGAGCTTCCAGCCGAATCCCCCCCTGCCCCAAAGCTTCCAGATTGAATCCACCCTGTTCGTTGAGCCAGCCCCAGTAACAGGATCAGCAAAATCCCTGCTGTGAAAAATAATAATACGTTCAGGAATCGCAATATCCACCATCCAGTCGAACGTGCGGCTTGTTGAGGCCGTTCTCCAGAACTGTTGTGATCAATGGATGTGCTGTTCATGATTCTGCTCTCAGAAACGATAAACGTGAAGGAAAGGAGCGACTGACTGAAAACACAAAACCAGCTTTGGACCGTGCCGGGAAAGGTTCCAGCCAGCCGCTCGACGCATCAAATCTTCATTTGATTTACACTCAGGAAGCCGTCTCGGTTTCTTTGTGCTCTTTTTCCTGAGCTGCGGCCAACTTGGCGGCTTTCTCTTCATCGGAGAGAGCCTCCCATTTCTCGTCACAGCCGTCGCAGCAGAAACCAATGGTCTTGCCATTCCATTCTGTCGTGCCTCCTTCGGCGGTCACTTTGCCCCCCATAATCGGGCAATACTCGTTAGCAGTTTTGACACCCGACATCTCCATACCATGGTCGTGATCGGCATGATCATGTTCTCCCATGGTCGAATCTTCAGCAGGAGGTTTTGCAGCTGGGGTGTCAGCTTGAGTACACCCAATGACTGCGGTCGAAAGAATCATCAGTAAAATAGAACAGCGCATGGTAATATCCTTGCTATAAATGAGGTCAATAGACGGACCGGAAGACCAAAATTCAGTAAGAGCGGAAGACAGTTCTCAACACAAGACTGTCGTCACATGAAGCGATAGTATCAGCGTCTATGTTTGCCAGACGCATAAAACAATTTGCCGAAATCCCGGCAATATCGTTTGATTTTCCATCTCAAATGAGCGAATGGAAGTTGTGTGAAACAATGTCGATTCGACATTTATTAACATCGTCCCCAAAACATCTGAGAGCTGATCGCTCGTCGGAGTTGAGGGAGTGTTGACTGGAGGAGCAGAGAGCGGTTCCGCATCTCCGCAATGACAAATAGAATCTGCCTGCAAGCCTGATGTTGCCTCATGAGCAGACGTTTTCTGGCAATGAGAACACCCCGCAGGACTGTTTGGAGATTCCTGCTTTTGACAACAACAGCTGGACGCTTCCGGGTTGGCACAGCAGATTTGTCCCGATTCTGAACAATGGCATGCCGCGGCTTGCGCAGGGGATACTGCTTGCGCAAACAGCATTAATGCTGTGAGAGAGCCAGTTATGAAGCGAGACCAGTTCACGAAATACCTGCAATTAGAGTTTCAGCCTTCTACTGCATCGTATCTTTCGTATCTCAACTGTCAACAGGCAAAAGTGGATTACAACGCCAGCACTTCCTGCCGTAACAAGATCGCTTTCATATTATAGACAGAGGGCTCATACATAATATTTTCAACTTGACACGATGTCCGTAGTGTCGTTGAAAGAGAATTGCAATGTCGTTAATGCGTGATGATTACGGTGCGGCATGCTTAAGCGGCACCGGGACACCGGCGGCTTGTTGGATTTTTGCGTTGGTGATGGTCAGATCGCTGATGGCTTTGTGATAACCCAGTTCGAGTGTGAACAGATTTCGATAGTCGCGAATGACGCGATCAAACTCGACGACACCATTGATGTAAGCATCCTGGTCGCCTGCGAGAGTTTGTTCGGCTTGTGGGAGAATCGAGTTCTTATACAAATTGGCCGTTTCAGCCGCTCGTTGAGATTCCGTCACCAGATCGAGCAGCATGGCATCATATCGATCCAGCAACTCCTGAACGCTATTGTGGGCCGCCTGATGCTTCCATCCGGCTTCATTCTTCATTGCATCATATTTATCCCGCCAGATCGGAATGCTGACCTGAGCCCCCAGTGCCCAGGGATCTTCGCCGACGTTGACGAATGGACCAGGAGGACGATTATCATCTGTAATGAAATAACTCGCCGAAATCATGAATTCAGGACGACGCATCAGCCGAGCCACTTCAATGCCCCACTCGGTGGCCTGAGTACGCAAATGAGCCGCTTGAATTTCGGGCTGCTCATTCAATGCGACCTGCGTCACTTCCTGAAGCGACCACTCGGGTTTGAGGATATCAAGCTTCGCTGGAGGTTTGATTGGCGTGCCTGCAGATCGTCCAGCCAGCCGATTCAACTCGGAAACAACAGACTGTCTTTGCTGACGAAAGACCAGCAACTGTTCTTCAAGCTTCGAGTATTCCACCGTTCCCAGCAGGACATCTCCCTGACTGGCTTCTCCTATAGAAACCCGGGAATTCGCCACATCAATCAGAGATTCCAGTAGCGATTGATTCGCCTGGGTGATTTCAATCTGCTGTTCAATCAGATACAGCCTGGCCCATTGTGTTTGTACGGCTGCGATCACGCGCAATCGCTCGGCTGCATACTCCGCACGAATAGCCATCGCCTCAAAGCAGGCCCGTTGCTGCTCGGCATTCAATCGGGAAAGCCATGGAATTGTCTGACTGAGAGACATGTTGGCTTGCTGAGATCCCGAGGCTGTTTCAATCGGATTGCCAAAAACATTGGCGCCCAGTTTGGGATCCGGGAGTTTGTCGACATAATGCGAACGTGATGCAGCAGCCTGGTATTCTCGATAGAGTCGAATCAGTTTAGGATTCTGATCGGCAGCCAGTGACTCCAGAAAAATCCGCTCAGAATCTGAAGCTGAAAAAGGAATGGAAGCATTTTCATTAATTGAAAAAACTTCATCAATTGATAGCGTTTCAGTGGTTTGTATCTGCTCAGGCGGAGAGACTTGTTTCAATCCGATCAGAGTAATGCTGGAGGAGTCTTCAGCAGAGGCGACCACACTCTCAGGAGGCATCACGCGAGGTGTTTCGTCAGAGACGACGGAATTCTGTTTTCCGGAGGCTGAACAGCCCGCGATCCCCAATAGGAGAACGAAATACAGAAATCGTACAGGCATAACGGCTCGCTGAATCGGTTAGAATGCAAAACCAGATCGCCTTTGCATATTACGCAATGACAATATGGGATTTGCAGTAATTTCAAGCGGCACGGTCCACTAATACTTTCGGCACGATTGTCATAATGGTTGAGATCGATCCACATGCCAATGCCCGAAGCCTGATGGATCGTCTGGACGTAACGATTATGACGATGTTTCACATAACCGTTGGCTTGGTTCACGTCTGAATGAGCAAACCGCGCATCATACAACATCCTATGGAAATTTCTGAAAGCGTTGAATACGGCGCATCGACACCAAAAATATGCCTAACTGTTTTTGGTGACAAAAAGTTGCTGTTTAGCAATTTCAGAAATTTTCACCACAGCAGGGTGCCTGATTCGCCTTTCGACAGAGATGGCATAAAACTCTTCTTTGGCGTTTGGTAATACGTTGATCAGATCAAGTGAAAATTGTCGAGCGATTTCTTTTTGAATGACTAACGGGGCCGCAATAAAACCCATACCTGATTCCGCAAAGACTTTCATGAGTGCCGTATCATCAAATTCTCCCCTGACACTGACATGCAGATCCGACTCTCTCAACCAGTGATCAATTGACCTTCTCAAGGCCGTTCCTTCACCAGGCAACAGAAGAGGTGCCCCAGAAAATTCTTCCGGGAAATTGTTTCCATATTTTCTAATTAACTGTTTTGTCCCGAACAGTCCTATCCGGGAGGCCCCGAGGTGATGATTGAAGGCTTTGACCTTGATCAATGATGCAGCTGGTGAATCGGAAAATACAACATCCAGTTCGTGTGCTGCGAGCATTGTCAGTAGTTGATCCTGAGATCCTTCATGACAAATCAACTGAATTTCATCTTCCATATCCATAAGGGGCTTGAGTAGTCGAAAGACGATTAACTTGGGCAGGACTTCTGGAACACCGACGTGAAATCTTAATGGGCGACCGCTAGGCTGACCTTTCAGGACTTCAACCAATTCCTGCCCCACGGTAAACATCTCATCGGCATATTTGAAAACCGTCTGGCCGAGATCTGTCAGGACGAGATTTCTACCAGTTCGATCAAACAATTTTCCGTTGATTTGTGTTTCAAGCTTTTTAAGCTGCCCGCTGATTGTCGGCTGCGCCAGATGAAGCTTCTGACAGGCTGCAGAGATACTACCCTCTTTGGCTATCGTCCAGAAATACAGCAAGTGATGGTAATTAATCCAGTCCAACGACATGGTCTTGCCTCAATAACATTTTGATTACGACATTTTTTCAAATTCATTTTTCGGCCAGTGTGTGAAGTCGGTTTTTTGAGAATTTCGAGTGGGGGGTTGTTCGCATTCAAGCTTCGAGTTGTGCGCCACTGGCTTCACCAATGTAATTCGAGACTCATACTTAAGTTACGATACACTGGCTAATCCAGTTCCACCTAAATTCTTTATTGGAACGTTCGAGTAAAACATTTCTTAATGCTCTGATCGTTCGCAATAACGTTTTGACTGGTTCGAAATGAACAGATACTTGATTGTCAGATATTAGCAAAAAACAATGACATCGTAAATAACATACCGAGGCACATTACCATAGATATAAACAATATCTGTCAATTTATTTTTCTGCCATAAAACCCTGTTCCAATTGGAAACCGGATTTCCTGCAACATCTTGAACAGGACCTTCGGGGTGGCGGAGACGCTCAGCTTCAGCGGTAGCCCCGGAAGTTCAACGATTCGGGGGCCTCTCTTCGAGAGCACCCCCGCCACCCGCGTTTGATGATTTTCCGGTATTCATCTGGTGATAACCAGTGTTCTTAAAATCGTTGAACGTCTCCGGTTTTCATTTGGAACGCGGTATAGCCTTTATAGCCTTTATAGCCTTTATAGCCTTTATTTCGGAGCCAGGCTTTTCCGAAGTCCTGAAGGGTGGGTGCCTCAGGGTAATTGATCCTGAGCCAAAGTGGCGCGGTAATCAACTTCTGCCTGATAGAAATCCCGAAGAGCATCGATCACTTTCTCGGAGGCTTCAACGGCATATTGCTCTCTGAGTGTTACTTTGAGAAGATCAGAGGAGCCCAGTTCGAAATTCCTACGTTCTCGCTGAGCAAGATCTTCTGCATATTCGACAGCCTGCTTAGTCGAGACATACCGTTTTAATGCGGCCTGCATGGCTGTGTGAACCGTTTGAACCTCAACTGCGATTTTATCCTCTGTCATTTTTCTTTTCGCCTGCAGTTGAGTCATTTTCCCTTCGATTGCAAACATCTTCCCTCTGGCTTTGCGTCTTTGGAGCGGAACATCCATGAACACAGAAGCTTCCAGTACGAATTCCCCTTTGTCATTTTTGGGACTGGTCGGCTGGCCGATGTCCTGAGAAGCAATCCATTGAGTATCAATAGTAGGACGGGTTTCGTTTTGAGCAGCAGAAAAATCGAGCTGAAGTTGTTTCCGTAAAAAGTCCATAACAATCAATTCAGGACGGTTCGAGATCGCCAGTTGGATGTCGAGATCGACAGAAGTCTCGAGTCTTTCCTCAGGAGATGGAAATTGCTGCAAATCTTTTATACCAAGAACAATTGGACTCCCCTCGTAATCTCTCAAATAAAGCGAGAGCTTGATCGCTGCCTTTTGGTATTTCTGTAATACCTCTGCAAGTTTTGCTTCACGTTCGGAGACGAGCCTTAAGTTGTCAGTCAACTCCGGTGGATCGATGAATCCATTCTCCACCTGCTGTCGAATTCGGTCGGTGCGTTCCTGAGCGAGGACCAGTACTTTTTCTGCAATCAGGAGTTTCTCCCCTGCGGCGACCCATTCCCAGTAGGCATAACTGCCTTCCTGAATGAATGCGATCAGTAAAGCATGAATTTCGGGTTCCACCATTTTTCGTGAATAATTGGAACGCCAGAGTTCGGCACGGCGTTGATCAATATTTCGATCTTTCGCCAATGGAATATTCACACCCGTTTTAAACTCCCCCCCTTCATTGGTTTGTCGTTCCAGATACCAGGGTTCAAAGCTACCATTGCCGACCCTGTAACCTGCGAAGAATTCACCTCCTCCATAGAGAGGTTGAGCAAAGCCTAAACTCTGTCGGTAGTTCTGATAAAATCCCAGGGCATTATTTTCTGAGGCCGCCTTGAATTTGAAGTCATATGCTCCTGCTGCGGACATTTGATCGCCCTCTGCAATTCTCCGCCCCGCATAAGCCGATTCCAGCAAGGGAAAACTCTGATAAACACTCCCAATTACCGAATCGAGCGAAACGGAATTCTCCTCAATCGCAAGTTCCTGCAACTCGGTCGGGTAAGGCGCCTCCTCTGCAGATTCATTTGCTGGTTCATTTGCTGATTCATTTGCTGATTCATTCAGCGGAGGAAGTTCAGACTGAATTTCCGTTGAAGGGTCTGTTCCCGTGGGCAAGTCGATCTGTTCCTGAAACGCGGCTAAGGAGATCTTCGCCACTTTCCTATCAGCTTTATCGATGGGCGGTTCTACCTGGGCAACTGAGCTTTCTTCGTCCACCTTAAGAGGTTTATTGGTATTCGAAGACTCGTGAGTTGACTGGGAGTCGTATTTATTGACCGTAACGCATCCTAAGAAATGCATCATCGCCAGAATTGTCAGGATACGACTGCACACTCAGAACTCTCAATCACAGCAAGAATCAGGAAAGTTGCTCGAAAATGAACAAATCTATCGGGAAGAAAACCGGACTTCTTCACTTCAGAGATTTCACATTCGAATTTCTAATATTCTATGAACGCTGTCATCATTATCGGAGCGAAATGATCTGCATCATGACTCATTAAACCGATGGATCAATCGTTAAAAAGCCAGTCAGACCTCCAACCGTAAAAAGCTCACAAGCTTACCCAGTCTTAAATAAACCTAAGCTATTTAGGAATCTTGGGAGGTTTGGGTTTATTTTTATCCGAGCTTTTCCCATCTTCCGGTGGGAGGACAGGAAACCCGTTGAGCCGTCGCCAAATTTCATACCACAGCGGAACCCTGTCAAGAATGACCCATCCGTTGGCACGAACTCCTTGTCTCAAATAGCGATCACCAGGCCAGTCTTGACCACTTTCGACAGGTTTGACAAGGATTCGAAATTGACCTTTGCTATTATCCGTGGCATCAATCGAAACCACTTCGCCACCAAATGTCCCGACAGCCACTGAAGGCCATCCCGCAAATTGGAGAGCCGGCCAACCTTCGAATTGCAGACGTACATGACGTCCCTTCTGAATCAGTGGAGCGTCATTTCCTTGCAGCCAGATTTGCACGGCTCTATCTGAAGTTACCGGTACGATCGTACAGATAGGATCCCCTTCCTTGAGCACAGCGGTCCCCATATTAGGGTTGATTTGAACGACGTATCCATCACATGGAGAAATTAAGGTTTGTCTTTCCTGGCGAGAAAGATCGGTTTGAGATTCAATCAGTATTTTTTGCGATTTATTCAACTCCTGCTCTGTTTTTGCGACATCACTTTCTGCTTTGGAAATATCTCCTCGAACTTTTCGTAAAGTCGCCTCGGCATAATCAATATCGATTTGAGCCTTCTCGATTTTTGAAATTCGTTCCCGAATTTTGCCTTCCAGTTCTGACTCAGCAGAAGAAACGTATGCCCCTGCCCTGGCGACTTTTGCCTCGGCTTCAGAAAGCTTTCTTTTCACTTCCTGAACTTTTTGCAAGGAAATATTATTTTCCTCGTACAGCATTTCCATACGTTGTGCTTCTGCTTTCAACTGGGGAATCGCCGCTTCATATTCCAGAAGTTGTTGTGTTTCGGCTTCGACTTTTTTCTTGGCCATTTCTATGTAAGCATCTTGCGCAGCGATGGTTTCCTGCTTTACTTTCTTGTAAGCGACCACCTGCGAGGAGAACGAATCGACTAAAGTCAGTGCCGCTTCCAGGGCTCGCTTATTGGCAGCAAGTTGTTGTTCCACTGCGACAACAGTTCGTTCGCTATTGTTCAGTTTTTGCTCAAGACGCATCTGATAGGATTCGTCCAAATCCTGAATTTCTGCAATCAAATCCCCCTTTTTAACTTCCGCATTTTCATAAATCCCCTCTCCCCAGGAAACAATTCGTCCTTTAATTGGAGATTCGATGACCTGTGGTCGCTCGTCCGGTGAAAATGCAATCACATTGCCAGATCCATAAATCGATTGCTGCCAGGGAGCAATTGCGACCACTACAATTGTCAACAGCAAAGCCAGGAACAGTAGCTTTGCGATACGCCGGATAGAACGGGATGATTTAGCCAACTGTAGAGAAGGCATGACCGAGTCATCGTAAGCGACAGGAAGCAGTAACGTGCTACTTCTCGTCAAGGTCGTAGGAGTTTCAGTTTTCTTAAGGCTCAAATCAGACATGAATCAGCTCCTGGTCAGAGTCTGCAGGAGAATCGAAGTTTGGCAGGAACTGATTCCCCAAGTTCATCAGACTGTTGCGATTCGTTACCAGGACGACAGTCCAGGGGTGACGTTTATCCATAATTTCCTTGGCAATATTTACAGCGTCCTGATCAGAAAATGTGTCAAGAGTTCGGTCAATCAGCAATAAACTCGGCGAGCCCAACAGAGCACGGGCCAAGATAAGTTTGGTGATCTGGTCCTGGCTCAAAGGATATCCATTTTCAACAAGAGTTGTTTCCAATCCGTCTGGTAATCTGAGAATATCATCCAGCAGACCGATATTTTTCAGGACCTCTCGCATTGAATGTTGAGAGACTTCAGGACGACCAAGATGGAGATTCTCGGCAACCGTTCCCAGAAACATTTCCACATCTCGAACGAGCTGGACATGTTTTCGCAGGACATCCGGACGAAAATCACGCGGATCAATTCCATCGATCGTAACATGCCCCTCTGTCGGCTCCCTCATGCCAAACAACAGGTCGAGCAACAAGCCGGTTCCATTCAACTCATCCGCGCGAAGCACGAGACGATCGCCAGGTTTGAGATGAAAAGAAAATTTATTGAGACTGAAATGATTGTCAGCCAGTTTGGAACTGACATTAACAGCTTTAACTTCCACAGAGCCAGAACTGGAATAGTGGATTAAACCATCCTGCCGTTCTACTTTCAGGTCGAACAGGGCTCCCAGTTTGTCTACAGAAGCCAGCAAATCATAATAGCTTTCCATGTGCTTACCGAGTTTCGCAAATGAGCCGACGATAACAGTGACAATCAATTCTGAGGCCACGAGTTGTCCCAATGTCAACTGCCCGGTGATTACGAGCCATCCTCCTAATCCAAGCAACACGGTGCTGGCAATAGCTTGTAATCCCAGTGCGAATAGGATTTGCCGCATCAAAATTCGAAAGTGAGCTTTGCGTGCCTTAAGATAGTCATAGGACATCTGGTCGGCTTTAGCCAACGCGAATTCTGCGGCATTGGAGTGCCGAAATGTTGTTTCTGCTGACAACAAAGACTGCAACCAGGCCGCCATCCGATACTTGGTTTTCGATTCCTTAATACTACTTTCTACCGCTTTTCGCCCCAATACGAAAATAATCAGAGCAATTGAAGCGAGCAGAATCAAGTCAAACCCCAAAAGCCAGGGATGATAAAAGGCGAGCACCGCCATACCGATCAATGTGCCCAGAATCAGTGAGATTCCATCCAGAAGAAGTTGTGCAGTCACCTTTTGTACTGTCACAATTTCAAAGAAACGATTGGCCATTTCCCGGCCATACTTCCCATCCAGCGATGAAATTTCAACTCGGGGGAATCGAAAGGCAAGATCCGCTGCAATGCGCGCGAACAATCGTCGCTGAATAATTTCAACCACATAAGTTTGTAACGCCCTCAAAGCAGCTGAAAAAGACAGGAAGGCAAAGAGAATCAGTGCCAGAATAACAACTGGCTGAAGAAACCTGCCAAAAGCGACCGTACTAACAAGCGTTTCCACTGCCAGCGGAGTTGCCAGTGCGAGCAAGCCCGTAATCATGGCGAAAACGACAATGATTCCAACGTCACTCAACTCCGGTTTTAACAACCCAATGAGTCTATCCAGAGGTTTCGAGGAACGAGTGTTGGAAACTCCCATCGTACTTGCAGCTAATTGAGAACCGTACAACACACAGCGGATCGGACTCGTTACATTTTCACTTCCCAATCTCTTTATGAGTTCTCCAGGCCGAACATTACGCCGTATGGGTTTCGCTGAATTCTCTCGAATTTCATACTTGCCATTCACCATATTCAAAACAGAAATCAGACGATTTGAAGACGGATCACAAAGAATAATATTTGAATCGTTGGTGACTAATTCCCGGAGTTGCTTTGCTGAACAATCGACCACACGGCAATTCAACGACAGGCTGCGGCTGACCTCGAGAATCAGTCTCCACCAGGAGTCCATCTCTGAATTGGCATACTGAGCGAGCGCATCATCCACGATATGATTGATCTTCGGACGATCCACCATCAATCCGGAGTGAATCATGAGCTGTTCAATATGCCAGCAGATCTCTTCTCGGTCTATTTGACTCAAGCTCTTTCACTCCATTAACTTATAAAAAAACGCATACTCTCGAAAATGACCTGAACTCACAACAGGACTATTTCTATCGAATAGTACGTAACGTCCTGATGATTGAATAATCGTTAAATTAGCATCTTTCCATAGGAATTTACGATATATTCAACCGAAGAGACACAAATTCCGTTATTCCTCTGCCTGACACCTCAAAGATAAGACTTAAATCCGTAGTCTGCCTGTGAAATCCCGGTATTGATCAGAAATTTTCATAACATCAATTCCGTTCAGATCTGCTCAGCCGGACTGTTTCCAGTTGTTATTCTCCAACAGATTTATAGGACTGAGGTATTTCTGACCAAGTGTGATCCTGCGAATATTGAAAATATTCACCGTCCTCAATCGCAACCAGATTGAGCCATCCATTGACTAAAAGATTGGAAATATTTTCATGCTTCTGGATGACCTTATCGATCATCATTTTTGGGGCAGCAATCACTGAGAGTAAACGCTGCGGATGATGCCTGTAGTCATGACCATCATGCAGAGACTGCCAGGGCAAGCCTGTCATCAGGTCTCCACCATTCCCGGAAAGAAGTCCAAACCGCCCTACGACATTATGAATCGTTTTGTTCCCACTTCCATAACGTTTCGGATCGACAGTTGAAGCGTAATACTGCATATTAATCCAATGGGCGACGATCATGGGAGCAGTCATGATTGACTCAAGAATTTCGCCACTGGCATCGTGATTGAAGTCGTATTCATGCAGGAATGCTCGTCCCTCAAGATCAATCGTTCTCGTCAGGTTTCGCGGTGCAATTACGATAGAGGCATTATCAGCCAAACCCCACTCAGGGCGGACTTCCGACCAGTCATTACTTTTCCTGAGAAGTTCCGATACATTTGTGCAAGAGAGATCTTTTAATCGTTCCCTGCGAGTTAACTCGCTCGCCTGAGCACAAACCTCCACGATGGATTCGTATTCGGCTTGATGGGACTCGGGAAGCTCGTCCAAGTCCATGAATGTAATGGTATCGGTTGTCGTATTGTGCAGTCCCGCCAGAAATTGGGTCTCAACGGGAATTTCAATTCCGAGTTTTTTCAGTTCGCACCGAATTGGTTCGGAATTTAAAAGTCTGGCGGCAAACCGCGCGTTCGGTTCTCCAGAGTGCCCCCCGCAGGCTCCACAATCCAGTCCTGCCTTGAGTGGATTATTCTCTGTTTGACTACCGTGACCACACAACACAACGAATCTGGGAAATGACTCAGTCAGTCCCATTCCGTGTAAGATTTTACTGGCCATTTGTGCTTGCTCAGTCAGACCGATTCCCTGACACTCCAGTCCATCAAAACCAGGGGCCAGTTGCTTTCTCTGTGCTGAAGAAACACCATCATACCGAGCATTACCGTGAGCTGATTTCCATCCGAATGTTCGTCCGATGAGATACTGGACATAGTAGAGTCCTGAAGTCTCGACAAACGAAAAACAGGAAATCGCTGAACTCTGGAGAGTTTTAATTGCGGCTCGCAAACTTCGAATCAACTGCTTACGTTCAACCGCTTCCGGCTCTGCGGATTCGCAGGAATGACAATCAGAATGCGTAGCCAAACTTTCCCTGACCTGAAACGAAGGTTGCAGAAGTACGGGCACCTGACTGATTCCCGAAGCTTCCCCCAAAGGTACAAACTCCAGCGGAATTCCAAAGAATCCAGCGAATCCGCCTGTTCCAATCTCTGGAGAAAGAGACTCAAGATGTCGTCGGATTCGCTCTGATCGAACATCAATACAAAACACAAATTGTGCCAGTTTCCGTCCCGCTGCTCCCGTCTTCTGTTGATCGCTGCTTTCAGAACTCTCCGCCTGAGGAGAAAGTCGCCCGAGGAGTTCACGTTGATACCCCAATTCTGCTGCTCGAAGAAGTGTGTAACGAAGTTTCACCTCATTGTTGACTTCAAGAGCAGCTGGTTCAATGGAATTGGAGTTCAAATTCAAATGTTTTGGAATCCAGGATGTCCAATTGATCTCGAATGCGAAGAGATCCGACAAGGCAACATCATACGCCATTCGAATGGCCAGCAAGCCATTCAGATCAGAATTTTCAATTCCTGACCGCTGGCCGGAGTCGACCTGGAATCGAGTCCATGAGCTCCAGCCGGGAATGCTGTTTGCATAGCACAGCAGAACGGGTTCCCACATCTTCTGAGGGACATTCATTCGTTTTAGCAATTCGAGAATTGCCGCCTCTGGAACTTCAGGGAGATGAGAAACGAATTTTCGAAATCCAGTAAGCCCTAGTACCTCAATATTCCGATCAATCGAGGCGGCTGATTTCCAGGCCTGATAAAGCATCAAATTTTTCCATGGACTTTTCCT
>DOCI01000190.1:23527-25128 GCA_003503535.1 Planctomycetaceae bacterium | reverse complement strand
CTGACCGTCGTCGTAATGAGCAGAGCAGTATTTTGAAATTTCTTCGCATAAGACAGAATTCCATTCGGAACCTGTGCATCGATCCATGGATTCAGCAATCGTATAGATCTGCCGATCGGACTCCTCATGCACTTGCGGAGCTTCCGGATTGACAGAATTCCTGTCGTGTAAAAGTTGGATAATCTCTTCAAGTGAATTTTCAGGAGCAGAGTTGACGATTGATCCCTTAAACTCCTCAATCGCAGTTTGAATATCGCCTGAATGAAACTTTCCCTGCTTGAAAAGATTTTCAAAATAATCAAGCGGCATCAGCAGTTCTGTCTCGGAAAACAATCTCAGGTAATTTCTTGCATTCAAGAAGTTTCGATCGGAAATCTCAGCAAACGGGTTGATAGCCACATAATCCTTAAGTGGCCAAACGGCAGGCACGGCTTTCTGAACCTGCCCCAGAACGACGTGCAGATGGTTTTCCTGTGATTTTCTCACAGACACTCCATAGTTATGGGCAACTTTCTCAGACTGTGTTCCGAGCGACTTTGGCAGATTAATCGTAGACATGATAGGTCCAGGCTTTCTTGAGTTTTGAATGTGGAAATGATCGGTGAGCAGCACTGTTATGAAAATTGCTTAAATTGTCGTCGATACCACGCTTCCATGTAGAATCCGTTGGATGCATGAATGTAAAGTCGGTCCAGCAGAGGAGTTGAAGCCCCGGTTCGAGTTACGGCATGGGTCAACAGTAATCCACCGAAACAAAGCCCAATCAGCAGCACAACCAACCAGGAACCAGCCACCTGCACAGGCACAGAACTGGCTTTGACCATTTCTTGAACCAGACAGTATCCGAGCGTGTAAGAAGAGATCAGAAATGCCGTGAAGAGAACACTGATCAGCTTCCCTTTCCAGGTCGACTTCTGAAAGACGTGTGCGAGCCAGGTTGAAAATGCCAGGAGCATGACAGCTCCCAGTATCGCTCCCCCTGACTTCTCTGTAATATTCACGGAAAAGAGCGAAAAGTTGATTGCGAGTATCGCTACGGTGATCAATACAGAGGCGGTAACTGCCCATCCCGCATGAATCTTATCCCTGGTGTCGTTGACGACTTCAACCATCGCTGCCCGCCGTGCAATGACTCCACCACAGTCGAGAAAGGTATAGGCCTTGTAAAGCGAATGCGCCAGGATGTGCAACATCGCCAGTGAAAAGGCCCCCAATCCACATTGCAGCATCATGAACCCCATCTGGGCAACCGTTGAATAGGCCAGCATTTTCTTGACGCTAGTCTGTGTGGTCATCACAATCGCAGCAAAACATGCTGTGAATCCACCAACGACTGCCAAAGTCTCAAGGACTCCGGGGCAGTAGACCAGAATGGGACTGACCCGAATGATTAAATAACCACCAGCATTGACCACACCGGCATGCATGAGTGCAGAAACTGGAGTTGGAGTTTCCAGTGTCTGGGGCAACCAGACATGAAAAGGGAATTGAGCCGACTTCGTAACCGCACCCAACATCAACAGCCAGCCGATGATTAAGGAATTGACGCTAACGGGGACCCCTTCAACGACATTTAGACGCACAGCGGCAAAGAGCTCAGG
>DOCI01000190.1:18543-23424 GCA_003503535.1 Planctomycetaceae bacterium | reverse complement strand
CTCAGGAAAATCAAAGGTTCTGTACTCTTGAAAAGTCAGAACGATAGCCATGATTAAGGCAATATCTCCAATACGACTGATGAAGAATTTCGTCCAGGCCGCTCGTGTCGCCGCAGTTCGCTCCGCATAATGTGTCAGGAGCATATGGAGACCTGAACTTGTTAACACCCAGGCCATGAAGAACATCAGAAGATTACCCGCCACAACCATCAGCGAGACAGCAGCAATCGTGAAGGCAGTCCATCGGTAATAGCGACCTTCATATTCATCGCCATCGAGATATCGACTGGAATAACAACAAATGATCCAGCCAACAAAACTGACGAGCAGGAGCATCAGGGAACTGTATCCATCGTAATAGAGATTGAGGCCGATTGGACTGTTCTCTCCTACTGAGATGATTTCCAGAAATTGAGGAACTCTTCCTGCAAAAATGAATGCGGTCATAGCGATCAGTGAAATTGCCAGCTGGAGAGCCGCTACCGAAGTCACAAGACGACGAATTCCAATGGTCCCGCGAATGGAATTGGCCACCGGTAACAGGCCAAGCCCCATAAAGAGCAGAATCGGCAACAGAACAGCGTAAACCATGATAGTCTCCCAGCGGTTAGCGATATTTAATACGCGATTTATAATGCACGACTTTATTGTCGTCAATTAAATATCGTATCTTTTCCGATAATTTCTTAGTTTTAATTGCAGGATGTCAAAAAAAACCAATACGCTTACACTTTCGTGCTTACTATCTCATGAATTCCAATTCAGATTTATATTGCTAGGATGTTAGCATCGGAAAAAGAGATGGATTAAGCAGTCGCTGATGTGTTTATTAAAAGCAAGGGTGCTCGTGTGAAGAAATCTGCAAAAGCTACGAAGAAAAAGCCAGTCGTCGTTTCCCATTCAGAGGGAGCGAATAAACAAGTGCTGACAAAATCTCTAAAATCAACTTCTACAAAAGAGAGCCCGCGACCCCTGGAGCACGCTCGCTGGACGTTTTTGACAAATCATGCCCACGTATTGATCGTGCTGCATGAAAACTCTCAGATGGTTCTCAGGGAAGTCGCGGTTGCCGTTGGGATTACAGAACGCGCGGTTCAAAGAATTGTTCAAGATCTTGAAGAGGGCGGCTTCATCAAACGGGTCAAGGTGGGACGGAAGAATCAATACACCGTGATCGAAGACAAGTCGTTACGACATCCCATTGAAGCCCATCGGCAGATTGGAGATCTCCTCAGTTTAATTTCTGAGAAGTGAATTCAGCAATGGCCTTAAGCTAGACCATTTTCAAATGGTCTCTGCAGTCGCATGGACATCAAATGTCCTAAAAACGATGTGTTTGCTCCTGCTGAACGCTGCAGTTAATTTTTGAATCTGCTCCAAAGCAGCTTATTCGTCTTTCGGAAGCAATTGCATCGCGTCGAGAATGATAAAGCCTGCCGTTTGACTGTTGCTGATGGTAATCATTGTTTCAACTCCGCTTTCCAGTTGTACGTTGCCAATGAATTTGAAATGCTGGCCTGAAGGCAGAGGCTTGGTTTGATCCACAGTGAATTCTTTTTCCTGGGAGCCACAGATTACGATCACAGGAACGTTTGTGGCCCGGGTCTCGTGAGCCGAATAGCTCATCAACAATTGATATTCACCTGACTTCGGTACATTGATTCGGAAGGTAGCCGATGTGCTACCGTCGCCTTTCGTTTTGATGCCCGGCTTGCCACTATAGAGATAACCATTGCCGATGTGCGGTTTAAAATTTGTCGAGTGAGACCATTCCCCCGTCAGCATGGCGTTCGCATCATCCAGCACGATTCCTGGCAAAGTCTTCAAGGAGATGGATCCTGTTGCCGATGGGTATTCGGAGACGTCAGGCAGTTCGAGAACCTGGTCTTGTGCTAGCAGTCGTTTGCGAAGCTGTAGATACGGCAGTTCCTGAACAGTCGCATCACTTTGAGCTGCTAATGCAGCAGCGATACCGGCGCTTTGGCCGATGATCATCCAGGTCCCTTCAATCCGCAACGACGAGATCCCCACATGGCTGCACGACAATGCGACGGGCACAAGCAGGTTGTCGCATTGCTCGGGCCTGGGCAGGATCGAACGGTACGGTACGTGGTACGCATAGCCCTGTTTGGGATTCTTTCGCCTCACAGGGTAAATCGTCCCCTCATTGATCACCCCTCCTCCTTCGAATGCGATACGCTGGCAGTCGTGCGAGTCGATCGGAAACGAGGAGATCGCAATCGGATCATCCTTCTCCGGTTCTTTCAGGATGTCTTTCTGGCTGATGACGTACAGACCCTTCATTCGCCGTGACTCCCGGACGTAGAGTGCTGGCGAGAAGTGCTCGTAGCTCGCGAACTCGTCTTTGCACAAGCCGAGAGTGGAGTATCTGTTTCGAATGCTCACGGGCACAGCCGGGTCGGTCGTCAGAAAGTGATAGAATTCCAGAGTGTACTGCTTGTGAGCTTCCCAGATCTTCTTTCGCCCCGCTTCGTCAGCTGAGTGCCATTCCTTGCCTCCCCCAACCAGGCCCAACGAGAACTGTCCGCCAATGGAGTTGTTGCCATCGAGCTTGTCTCCGGGTAGCGGGTAGAGATCGAACCCAACTCGTACGCCGGCCTTCAACGCTCGGCGAACGATTTCGAATCGGGCCGGGTCGTAGTTGGATGGAGCGGGCATCGGTATGCGGTTATCTGGGTCCTCGGTCATACAGAGCCGGAAACTGTAGGTCATCACGTTCCTGTCCCCTCCCTCCTCTGCACCGGCATCATCGGTCGTGACCAGCGGCAGCAGGTTGCCCTGTTCGTCGAAGCCGTTGATGTTCATCTTTTGTTTGGGATACTGCTTGCCGGCCAGCGACTCGCCATATTCCGCGCGTCCCTCGCGGCCTATCGTCCAGTTCACCCCCGCGGCCGCCATCAGATCGCCCTCATAAGAGCCGTCAACATAAACCCGGGCTGTAAATGTACCGTCCTTCGTGATCAGAGAGGTAATCCGAGGACCGTCTTTCGTCACGGACTTCAGATAGCGTTCGGTCAGTACGCGGACTCCAGCCTCGTCGAGCATCTGCATCGTCACGCGCATCGCGACGTGTGGCTCAAAGGTCCACAGTGACTGATCCTTAACGCCAGGAAAGTAAGGAGCATTGAGTCCACGATCCGTGTAATCCTTGACGACACGCATATGCCACTCTTCGAACAACCCTCTCACCGTACTGCGAACCATTTGGTTGGAGTCGCAGTGGCTCAGCCCGCCCGTGTTCATACCACCGACATGGTCTGTCGGTTCCAGAAGGATAACAGTAGCCCCTTCGCGAGCTGCGGCGATCGCAGCGCAAAAGCCAGCCGGGGTGGAGCCGTAGACAATCACATCAGCTTCGTTCCCGGCCATGCCTTTCTGACTGATGGTCGTCATCAAAGTAATCGTAAGTAAGAAGCATCGAATCAAAGGTGTCATAAGTAATTTCATAATTTTAAGTTCTACCAGTGCGTCTTCCACACTAATAATTTGGGTTGATGTTCTTATCAAGCACGACAACGGAGTGCGTTACAGTTATTTGATGCCCAAATCTAAGCCCTGAAAGGGCACTCGACCATTTTCAAATGGATTCTGCAGTCACATGAGCATCAAAGGACCGTAAAAGCGGTATTGGCTCCTGCCATACGCAGCGGTTCATTTTTGAATACGCTCTGAGATCTCGATATCCCTGGCGATCGATCTGGTAAGTGTGAAGACTGACGGAAAACGTTAAATCACGTCGAACGCAAACCGCCGCTCACATCAGCACTTACGTTCAGCCGTGTGTAAAATTCTATTTTCAATATATCGCCAAACGTTTTGTAATCGCCTCGCGTTGTCAATAAGTATACTTACATTATGTTCCGTCAAAAAGTTCATCGCCAATCCCGACTGCCCCGAACAAATAATAATTGTTGCATCCCTCAAGAAGCAGACCCGACGACATTTTTTACCCCCGATCTGCAAATGAGATTCTTGACCACAAATGACGACACACAGATTAACGACAAGGACTGGGGAGTGGACAGCCGGGGGCTTAAGTTGCGTATGAAGAGTGATTCTTATCGAGTTTTATACCGCTGGTGAAACTGCCCTGCAGATCAGATTGTGATCTCAAGGTTTGGTGGGGAAATATGAAGTTCCCGAATTTTCAATTCCTGGAGTTCACGTATGACTTCCTCATGATAGGTAGCCTTGATATGGATCGCATAAACAGGAATGTTGAAGTTATTGAGTTTGGCAAGTTCACTCTGAAATCGCTGCGGAGTCAGATGGCCGGCTTTATCTGCCAGCCACTGCATTCGATTTGGAAAGCTGCATTCCAGAAAGAGGGCACTTAAATTTTGGACTTCATTTAACAGCTTCCAGACTTGTACCGTAGGCAAAGTATCAGAAATAATTGCCAAAGTCGTAGTCGCCTCCTGAATAATAAAGCCCATGGTTGGAACAACATGATTGAGCAGAACCGGTGTGATTGACAAATTGTCAATTTTAATCGGTTCCTGACTACTCAACTTCTGTTGACGAAGAAACGGAGTTTCTTCTTTAGAGAGTCGAAATAAATCTGGCCAAACGCGATCGTTAAAAAAGTCAGTGTGAAGCGAGGCCAGTGTTTCTGAAGTGCCATAAACTGTCGGGCAATCGTCACCGGGTTTATAGACGTTATCCAGAAACAGCGGCAATGTGGCAACATGGTCTAGATGGGAATGGGAAAGGAATACATGCTTGATGTCCTGTTGAGTTCGTAACGGTGTGATTAGCCCGAGTGTCCCAGCATCAATTGCGATCTCATCGTTGATGAGAATGGTTTGGGCAAACTGAATGCATTCGTCTGGCCCAAGGCTGCTATTTATAATACGAACT
>DOCI01000190.1:14255-18466 GCA_003503535.1 Planctomycetaceae bacterium | reverse complement strand
ACATACTTCTCCCAGAAATTTTATTTGGACGGCAGGGGGATGATTCCATCCCAGTTCTCCGGAGCAATGCGATCGTGAGAATCGAGGAACGACAACAAGAACCCAGAGGGCTTATCCTTTTCAGCGTAAGGCCCAATCAAACCAGCCGCTTCCTCAAACAGACCATGTTCAATGGCTTCGAGTGCTCGGTCGTAATTCAAATAGACTTCTCGGTTTGACTCCGGCATGCTACCGGAAGGTTGTAACGAGTAGACAGTCAGAGGCTGATGCATCCCCTTGGGGTAGAATCGTCCAAGCTTGCGAAATTTTGCATCCATTGCTGCGAAGCGATCGCCAATAGTTTGAACAGCCGCTTCATCAACGCAGATCTGCGTTCCGAATAATTTGGTCATCCCCTCCAGTCGAGCCCCCTGGTTAACGATCGGTCCAAAAACACCAATCTTTGATTGCGATGAAGTTCCAACCTGTCCGGCAAGTGCCTTGCCAAAAGAGACACCAAAGCCAACAGAAAAACCTCTCAGAAGACTATCTGGTTCGCGATTGGCTTCATCAAATGCGTGTCCAATAAGCATCGCAGCCAGGAGGGCAGGAGCAGCTCCTTCGTTACCAGCGACAGGCCATCCCCAGAAACCAAGTGCGGCATCTCCCTGAAAATCAGCAATTGTGCCGTCGAAGTCAAGAATGCCATTTGCCATCACTTCCAAAGCTTCACTGACACTTTCGAGTAACTTCGGAAGGTTCTCTCTTAATTCTTCAGCTTTACGGGAGAATCCTCGGATATCACAAAAAAGAACCGCAATATCGCACTCGGCTGGCTGAATTGACTGACGGCTTGAGAGGCTTTGAATGACATTCGGTGAAAAGAATGAACTGAGGCGAGTTCTATGTTCCTGTAAGGTTCGGACCTGACGAATCGAACCGATAAATTGAGCAACTAATTCGGTAAACCTCAAATCTCCAGCCAGATCTTCTTCCGTCACAAGCAGAGATTCTTTTCTCGTGCCTGCTCCTGAGACATAAAGGCACCAGCCATCACTCGATTCTCCAATCACTGGTGAGCAGAATGCCCAGGAGAGCCCCCCCGTCATCGTGAACTGGCTTTCAGATTCTTCGCCCCAGACATGGATAACACTACCTCTCTGCGAGAGTGCTCGCAGCATCAATCGATGACTGGGGAGAAATCGAAAATTCAGATCTTCCCGAGTTCCCACTCGAGTCATAATTGGCTTAGGCAGGACTTGAGGATTGCTGGCCGGATGAACGGTATCGGCATCGAGATTTGAGTAAATTTGATTCGAATCGAACACGACGACAGCCACAGCATGAGCCTGTGGAATAGCCTCCAGTAATAAATCGACAAGTCGCTCTGCGAGCCTGATATCATTCTCGGATTCGCGAATGATCTCAGGAAGTTTTGCCAGGATTTCAATCTGTTGCTCGCTATTTGCAAATTTAATTCGATGCAATTCTTCAGCAAGATAGACGTGTTCATCGCGACCAACCTGATTGTCTTCCTCATGAATAGTGTCAATTGTTCCCAATGAATCGGCGAGGATCTGAAAATGGAATTCCGTATTACCAATTTTAAAGATGTCACCCTCGTCAATCCTGCATTTACGAAACCTCTTTCCCTGGTATTGAATTGGATTTCGAGCGGCTGGAAAGGAGTCAATCTGGAGTTGATTATCGACCAACTGAACGCTGGCATGCTCACGGGAGATGGCCCGGTCCCAAGTTACTGAAATTTCAAGTTGTGCGTCCCGGCCCAGTCGTATTTTTTGAACTGGTAACAACTGAAAGACAGCTTTGTTTTCATGATGATCCGAAGCTTGCAGGACATAATTCATAGGGTTTAAATTCGTATTACTATCGAGTTGATACCGAATTGAGATGAGAATGACTTCAATCAATCATCACAACTCTCCGCAGCAGGAAACCTACTATTGACTGAGAGTTCGGACTTCATCAGTCAGCTTACGTACGCGAACAGAAAGTCTACGTGCAATATTTTCAAGAATTGTGAATTTGATGGATGGGTAGGTCTGCGTAAGTTTTTCGTAAGCCTCCAGAGGAAACTGATAACAGACAACCTTCCCATTTGCGATCACGCTGGCTGATCGATTACTGCGTTCAATGATGGCCATCTCTCCGAAAGCCATGCCCGGCGAACATGTTGTCAATCGTCGTTTCTGACCGTTGGGAAGGTCAATATAAATTGAAACCTGACCGACAGCCAGCAAGTAGATCGCCTCTGCAGGTTGGCCCTGCTTAATGATGACATCACCATCCTCATAATAACGCTTATTGAGAAGGCGAAGTAAAGTATTCACCTCTTCACTGTGAAGTCCTCGAAGTAAATCAAAATCAGGAAGTTCCGTTAACTCGTAATTCGTTCTTGGCTGTAACTGATTTTGCAGCAGAAGATCTTCACAGAACTCGATAGCGTCATCAGTATCCGTTTTCACTCGAAAGAAGGACGACAATCCAAACGATTCGATGACAGCAACAAGTTCAGGATGGTCAATCACATGCGTGCAAATTACGTCTTTAATCTGATCAAAATTGCATTCAAAGAATTTGAAGAAAAAGTCTAAAGCTGGTCGATCGGAGCCCAGTATGCGTTTGAAATCAATAATTAAATACTCGGACGTGTCCGGCAACGCCATAATGTCTCTAATAACGATCTCAATGGAGGCGAGTGTTAAGTCGCCTTGAAGCTCATAAATTGTAATTCGTTTTCCCAGTTCAGACATTAACTTCATCTCTGATTCTGGTCGAACTCGTTTTGAACCGACTTTATCCGCTGAATAGCGCGAGCGAATAACGGACTTTGTCGAACGATTTACATTAAACAAATGCAAATCAAAGTGTTCCGAAAGTTCAGAAAACACTTGTATTCCTCGCACACTGTTGCCGCGTTCATCCAGCAATGGAGAAAAGACAGCAATTCCAAGATGCCCTGGCAGAACTCCGATAATGCCTCCTCCGACTCCACTTTTCGAGGGCATTCCAACTCGAAATATCCATTCTCCGGAATAATCATACATGCCACAGGTTGACATCACACTGAGAACACGTGTAACGCACCATTCATTGATGACGGTTTTGCCAGTAATCGGAGAAACGCCTCCATTAGCCAAGGTCGCAGCCATCACAGCCAGGTCGCGACAGTTGACTAATATGGAGCATTGCCGAAAGTAGAGATCCAGGACTTCTTCAGGAGCTGAGTCGAGCTTCTTGACATTTCGCAACATGTATCCAATCGCTCGGTTACGATCCCCCGTTTCCGATTCCGACTGATAAACACTTTCATCAATCGATACGGGACGGCCCACATAATCCGAAAACGTCTGGAGTAATCTGGAATATTTTTGTTCATAATTGTCACCAAGAATCAATCCTGTCGATGCAATGGCGCCGGCATTGATCATGGGGTTGAACGGTCGACCAGAATCCTTCTGCAAACTAATTGAATTGAAAGCATCGCCAGAGGGTTCAACACCGATACGATCATTCACGTATGCAAGCCCGTTGTCCTGCAGCGCCATCCCGTAAACAAACGGCTTAGAGACCGACTGAATCGTAAAGTCTTGAGCGGTGTCGCCGACCTGATATATTTGGCCATCGATTGTCGCAATGCTTATCCCAAACCAGTTCGGATCAGCACGACTCAACTCCGGGATATAATCGGCTAAAGCACCATCCCGACTATCTGCATATTTCGCATGGACCTCCTGTAAATATGCCAGTAGTGGATGAATTCTCGCTCTGATTTTACCTTCTATGCAATCATTGGAATTTGTCATCAACAGCCTTAAGTTGAGTATCACAGCAGAGTCGAGCGCAGCAGGGATTTTGAATGAACATACCAGAAGGAATCACCCATTAGCAAGTCGATGACATCGACATTATACGTCATCACCAACGCGAAAAAGGTGCACTTCGGCGCATCTTTCAATGTCTCCGAGTTTGAAGGGAATTGTAAATGCTCATGCATGAACACTCATAGAAAGCTCCGTGTAAACACGCTGTACTGTTTCGCCCTTCGTTATATGTCGTCTCATCATGAAGTCCCCACCCTAATTCAAACGGCTGGGCAAGCCAGCGGTGGTACACTTCAAGCGACATTGGATGGTAGACAGAGCACTCCTGCTTTTTCAATGTTATCGCTGAAAACAAAAACAAAGAGTGCAACTTCAAAAAGCGTCAGC
>DOCI01000190.1:13776-14150 GCA_003503535.1 Planctomycetaceae bacterium | reverse complement strand
AACTTCAAAAAGCGTCAGCGAGGCGGAAACAATAGGGATTACTCACCTCGTTGACCATGGTCGACATAGAGAATATGCAACTCATCCTTAATGCCACACTGGCCCCTTGCTGACGCTTCGGCTCAAAATTCAATTGAGTTTTACAAATTTGCGACAAGCAGCAGAATAACATTTCGCTTTTCGTAGCCCGTTATTGGACAAAACATTCAATTAGTTTTTCATCGGGAGTTCACAGTTCAATGACCAGTCGTTGAAACTTGCGTTTTCTTCGACTTTCGTGCCGAGGTTTAATTCTTCGCCCGCCTTTTGTTGAGCCAGTCGGTTGAAAATCTGATTGCGATAATGGTGCTTACTGACAAATACAAAGCGTCTCG
>DOCI01000190.1:6545-13673 GCA_003503535.1 Planctomycetaceae bacterium | reverse complement strand
AATACAAAGCGTCTCGGTTTCTCTTTTGTCGGGGCATACTCCATATCCAGTTCCCAGCGTCCCCGGCTCCATAAGAGGGGAAACTTAACAGGAATTCGTTTTTCTCCACGAACGAGCTCCCCGTTGAAATCGGGCGGCACATATTCAAAGGGCTGCCCCGTCCAGGGGTCAATTGGCAATAACGGTATTTCCGTCGGCAAGAGTTCCTGCAATGAATTTGGGTAAACCCCTGTCCGTTTTTGAAACGCCATCAAAGCCAGAACCGTTTGTGTGAATCGATATTCCTGATGTGTTTCAATGAACGCGAGAAATGCTTGATGTTGATAAGAGATCCACAAATTTGGGTCGATCAGATAAAAACGCTGCAGTCCATCATCCCGAAAATTATTCACCCTGTCATTGCCCACAGCTTCATGATTAAGAACTAAAGCATCGAGACGTCTTGCTTCTCCCCATACACCGTTACTGGTGTTAATCAATTTTCGCCGGAAACGTTCCTGCTCTGAAGGTAACAACAGCGGCATGACCAGCATCGCTTCACCAAGTAAATAATTCTGATGAGTCGATTTGAGTTGCTCCTCTGTGGGAAACAGAGCCGTTTTCAGTTTTTCGAGTGCAATCGAATTAAACTTCTGAAAACTCTGATATGTGCCTCCATATTTATATTCGACGATATCCGTCAGCTTTGGGAGTTCACTTTCGCGGACTTTGCATTCGATTACTAATTCCTTTAACGTTTCCGCCTGCTCCTCTTCATACAGTTGGTAGATTAGACCTGCATGTCTTCCTTCGCTCCCACCTCGTATTTCGTTAAAAAGGGTAGCATTCCCGCCGCTCATATAATAACTGCGATTCTGATAAAGTGTTTTTCCACAGATCGCATCCATATTCCATAAGTATTTCAATTCCTTTTGAGCAAAATGATTTCCCTTGAGTTCTTCAGGCAGAGATTCCGAGGCCCATAAGACTCGATTTTTAACACTATAATAATGTCGGGTGTCTAAATAATTTTCATTTTCGACAGGAGGAGCATCGAGCAGCAATGGTTTCCCGGCAGCGACCTGTTGTTCAAGCAATTTCATAATCTGAAAGGCAATTGGTGCTCGAAGTGCCCAATGCTCTTCACGGAGAGCCATCAGTTTTGAATCACCTGTCGGATCATCGGCGGTCGGGGTCCTCGGTTCTTCTCTCCACTTTCTCTCGACTTCTGAATGTTCAGACTCAAGTTCTACGAATTCCTGACACAGGGAACGATATCTCTGTGTAAACTCCGCATCTGTTTCCTGCTCCGACAATTTCAGATGCGCCAGACCGAATAAGCTTCGATTCAACGGAACGCTGTAGACTCGATAACTACAGAACCCGTTAAAGCCAATCAATACTGCCAGCGGTAATGCCAGGAACATACCCCAACGGAAGCGGAACCGTTCATTGCGATCAGCCATCAGATCTGCTGCTTTCATCAAGCTGAGATATACGTAGGCGATGATGACAGGCGTGAAGACAATCCACAAAGGGACCTCCGCATAATTCACCCCATGACCAATCATCGCGATCCAGAGAAAGTTGATGACGAGAGCCCCTAAAATGGCTAGCACGACTTGCGACACCATGAGCATCGTATTCTGCGTTGCAAAATAGACCACCAATGCGATCACCCAGGGACCAATGGGATTCAAGTCTCCTCCCGGAACAAAGGTTAGTGATAATTGTCCCCATAGGCTGCCAGTATCCCGTGTCGATTCTGCCCAGGCCCTCTGTCCTGCGAATTGAATCATTTGAACCGTGAACAAAATCGAGAAAAGTACTAATAACCATATTACATTTTTACTTAACCAGAAATCAAAACCTGTCGCTCCCCGCTGATACCAGAACCGTGGTCGAGATCGATTCTGCTCGCTGTAAAAGCACAACACCCCCAACAGAAATGGAATCAGCACCCACGAGAAGGAAGGAATTTGCATGTCTCCCCACCACGTAAACAGGATTTCCATCACGACGGCAAACAGCATCAGCAGCAGCCAGGACCATCCACTTTGACGCACCTCACACCAGAGCACCCGACTGGCAAATCGCCATTTCGGCGAAAGTCGATGCCCATGAGCGGTCACATTCCACTGGAGTGATGGCCATTCCCAACCTGACCGATCGAACAGTTGACGACCTGTCAACCAGCGTTGAATCGCCACCGCATCCAATCCAGCAAGAATCACAATCAATACACCATATTTCCAATGCCAGCGAAAATATAAATCGGTCACTTCTCGCATTAATGTCGAATCCGAGAGTGTGAAGGTCAGTATTATTAAAGCAGCAATAGCACCAACCAAAGCCGTCAGCAATCGGTTCGTCAGACACGAGAACAAAATCCCTAACTCAAGTGCGGTGATCACTGACAAAGACGGGCCCCAGAAATAGTCCATGGCTTCTGATGAAAGATATGCATTGGTGACGCGTGGGTCATACATCAATCTGATGTAAACTTCTACCAGCCAACTCAGCGCAGCAAGATAGCAAGCTAACACGAGCAAGCCACACACTGCCGTAATTACTTTACTTGTCCATATTTGCCAGGGCAGAATATTGAGGCGACGCAGTAAATTCTCAGCACCGAATTCCCGCTCTCCAGCAAACATTAACACTCCAAGCATGAGTGCCGAGGCAATCACAGTTGTGATTTGAAATGCGAGTAAGCCTTGACGGGCAGCGTTATCGACATTATTTGAAAGCACGACGACTGCCCCAAACAAACTCAATACCAGCATCAGGCCGATGAATGGTCCAACAATTCGGTACTCTTTCCAAATCATCTGCCGTAGACCATTCATGACCAGTTCCTTTATTGTTTCTGTCGAAGCGACGACTTATTTAATGAAAATGTTGAACACGATAATTGGATGACACATATGCTAAGACTTCATCGAACTCGCAGATAATTTCCCTAGCTGTAACTTCGCATTCTGCTCGTCCGATTTCTCTCGCGAGGACATCAACAACCGTAATAAAACGTCTTCAAGTGAAGGGGTGCGGATTTCATAAATCAAGCCCGGGGTTTGATCGAACCGAGTCTTCAGTTCTCTGTCATTCGTATTCAGAAACAGCCACTGCTGTTGACTACCACTCGTTTCGGTTGATATCACTTCGCCCGGCAAGTCCACTTTTTGAATTGCAGCAATATCGCCCGTCAATACGACTTCGCAACAACTCTGCTTCAACTCATCGAGACGCGCCTGCATGTTGAGCTTGCCTTTGATCATAATCACAACCGCATCGGCTACCCGCTCCACTTCCGCGACTTGATGACTGGCCAGCAGCACTGTCCGCCCTTCCGCAGCCACACGAACCATACTTTCGAGAAATTCACGCCGAACAAGGGGATCAAGCCCCGAGGTCGGCTCATCCAGAATGAGCAGCCCCGGCTCATGCGCCAAAGACAACGCCAGTGACACTTTCGCTTTCATTCCCCGCGACAACTGTTTGATTTTCTTATCGAGCGGCACGCGATATTCGCTCATCAAATCACAATATCGCTCGTAATAGCCGGAGGGATAAAATCCCGAAGCAAACCAGCCCGTTTCTCCAACGGTCATCCAGTCATATAGACAGGGTTCATCGGGCACATAGCCAACTTGTTGACGGATTTCCTGGCTATGAACAGCCGAATCGAGCCCCAGCACTTGAGAGGCTCCCTCATCGGCTTTCAATTTCCCGAGCAGGATATTGATCGCCGTCGTTTTGCCGGCTCCATTTTCTCCCAAAATCGCGATCACCTCGCCAGAGTTCCCAGAAAACGAAACACCATCGAGAGCAGTTTGCCGGCGAAAGTGTTTGGTCACATTCTGTAATTCAAATGCGGCTTGACTCATTTTCTCAGTCCTCTTTAAAAGTCTTTATTTGTAGTCACAAGGTCAGTTATTTCCACAATCGACGAATTTCCCTGTCCATCCAGTTTCGCACTTCCGATTCACTCAATTCACTCGCCTGAGCTTCTGCTAAAACACTTGTCAGATTTTCCTGAGCCAGTCGTTTCCGTTCTTTCACGCAAATCGTCTTGGCTTCTTTCGTAATTTCCATCCCCGTGCCGCGCACCGATATGACAATTCCTTCCCGTTGCAGTTCCCGGTATGAACGGGCAATCGTATTTGCGTTAACTGCCAGTGTCCCGGCCAACTCACGAACTGAAGGAAGTAAATCTCCAGGTTTGAATGAACCTTGTGCGATTGCGTATTTGACCTGCCGACAAATCTGCTCAAAGATCGGCACTCCGCTACCAGATTCAATTTGAAAAAACATTATCTCTACCCGGAGTTGTTAAGTGACTGTAACCAACCAGCACACCCTGTGTACTACTACATTAGTACAATAATACTTCCAGACAGTATTCGTCAAGTAAAATATCTCTAAACTTCCATAATTAAATAAGTCAGAAGCGACTTAACTGAACTCCTATCTCTGAAGTGATCATCAAATCAACAGAGTTAGAACGGTGACATGGGCTACAGAATGAAGTCTCGGAGTTCTTATGAATAACTGAAGCAGTCCGGCTCAATTGCTCTGGTGAATTTTCTATTTCGGATAAACTTTCAGTGAGAGCCATCGAATCGAACACGTGAAGCATCGTCTGGAAATTGAGCGAAATGGACAGAATCTGTCCACACCCATGGCAAAGCACTTTACTTCTTAAGTCTTCAAGAGTTCTGAAATGCGAAATCCGCCAGCAAAACGGCAATTCTGTGGACTGGCATAAGACGTGCATTGAAAGTTGATTCGAGTCAAATTCCGAATCAAATCAACTTTTGGATTGCCATGAATTACATATCGAAATCAGCAAATAAAAATGATTTATTGCACAGTTTATTGAAGGGATTGCCGACAATCCTGGTTTTAGCTGTAATGGGTGCAGCATGGATGATCATGCATCACATTAATTCATCGGGTGGATCTTCAGAGGAATCGGTGGAGACAACTGGCGAATCGGAAGAGTCTGATACAATCACCCTGCCAGAAGGAAAGTTCAAGACTGGGAAGTTTGAAAGTGTGCCTGCCGAGCAAAGATCGGTGCAGCATGTCCACACAGTGCCCGGGAGATTGCGATACGATCAGACAAAGCATGTCGATGTCAAAGCTCCCATGGATGGAATTCTAACTGAGGTTCTGGTGACTCCAGGGGATTTCGTGAATACTGGCGACCTGATTGCGGTGATCCGCAGTCCGGAAATCGGACAGGCACGTGCTGAAATTCTCAAGCGACAGCAACAACGCGAAATTGCTCTCAAAGTCCTGGAGCGGGAAGAACTCCTGGATAGCAACTTGAAGCAACTTTCTGCCATGCTTGAAGAAGGAAAATCTGTCAAGGAGATCGAAGCGGCTTCTGCAAATCTGGCCTTGGGGAGTTACCGTCAGGAGATTCTGTCGGCTTATTCAAATTTGGTGCTGGCCAAAGAACTGACAGAAAAAATTCGCCCGCTAGTCGAGTCAGGTTCTGTTCCGGGTCGGACTCTTAAAGAACGCGAGAATGAGCGACAACTGGCAGAAACGTCGTTTCTGACCGCTCGCGATCTTGCGAAATTCTCGGTCACTCAGGCGAAGATGAAAGCAGAAGCGGATGTTTCAGAAGCCGATCGTCAGCTTAATCTGGCGTGGCAATCTCTGGAAACATTGCTCGGTTACAAAGAAAATAAAGAGACTGCGAATCTGTCTGATGAAGAGTCGTTGTCCCGTCTGGAAGTTCGTGCCCCGTTTGCCGGAAACGTGGAATCGCGAGATTTTGCAAATAATGAACGCGTCGTCCGTGGAGCGTCACTGGTTGTACTCGCCAATACCGAGACTCTGTATGTCGAAGCCAGTATCCGTGAGAGTGATTGGTCGGCAATGGAACTCAAGCAGGGGACAATTGTCAAAGTCCTGGTCCCCGCACTGGATGATCGCACATTCGAGGCCAAAGTACATTATGTGGGACGGGAAGTGCAGGCCGAGACGAACTCCGTGCCTCTGGTTGCGACGATTGAAAATCAGGAGGGTTTGCTGCGTCCCGGAATGTATGTTCGTGTGACGATTCCGATAGGAACTCCACACGAAGCACTCTCCGTAAAGCCGGAATCAATTATTCAACATGAAAATCAGCAGTTTGTTTTTGTCGACATGCAGGGGGGAAAATTCAAACGATATGATATTTCTACCGGGCAAACCTCTGAAGATTGGGTTGAAGTGACCGATGGGCTTTCTACAGGTCAGATGATCGTCACTGACGGGGCATTTCTGCTGAAGTCGGAGTTTCTGTTACGTGGCGAAGGCGAATAAGTCATTCTCATCCATTGCTTCAATATCTCTCCCTCCGACATTCCAGCTACGAACTCTATCTCCAACAGAGTTCGACTTTTCAGACTGACTTTCCATCATGCTCACGAAAATTATTGAACTCTCACTGGTCAATCGCGGTTTAGTCATCATCCTGACAATGCTGATGGCACTGGGAGGACTGTATTCTGCCTTGCATCTTCCAATTGATGCCGTGCCCGATATGACCAACGTGCAGGTACAGGTTGTAACCGATGCCGGTTCGCTCTCACCTGTTGAAGTCGAACGCTATGTGACCTATCCCGTTGAAAATACGATGGGAGGATTACCCGATGTGGAAGAACTGCGTTCGGTCTCCAAGTTTGGGATTTCGGTGGTCACAATTGTTTTCAAAGAAGGCACGGAAATTTATCGGGCACGTCAGCTCGTTACTGAACGTCTTGCCGATGCTGCGAGCAGTATTCCTGCTGGTTATGGTTCGCCCACTGTGGGACCACTCACGACTGCTTTAGGGGAAATTCTGCAGTTTGAAGTTCGCAGCGACCGACATACGCCGATGGAATTACGCACCATGCTCGAATGGGACATTGCTTCCCGCCTGCGGCAAGTGAATGGTGTTACCGAAATTAATACCCATGGCGGCTACTATAAAACATTTGAAGTCCAGCCCGATCCCGATCGAATGACCAGCTACGGCATTTCGATGGATCTGCTCTTTCAGCGACTGCAGTCGAATAACAATACCTCTGGTGGTGGGTACGTTATTCATCACGATGAACAACGTTTCATTCGCGGCGTGTCTCTCCTGGAAGATGAAGCCGATATTGAATC
>DOCI01000190.1:0-6483 GCA_003503535.1 Planctomycetaceae bacterium | reverse complement strand
AATTGAATCGGTTGTGATTCGTCGCGAACCTGATGGAACCCCAATTCTGTTGAGAGATATTGCCAAAGTCAGTATCGAACCGATGACTCGCCAGGGAGCTGTCACCCGTGATGGTCGAGGCGAAGCGGTCACAGGACTTGTGATGATGCTCATCGGCGAGAACTCTCGCGAAGTTGTGATCGCGGCAAAGGAACGTCTGAAAGAAATCGAAGAGACTTTGCCTGAAGGAGTTCGACTCGAGGTGACATATGACCGAGCCGCCCTGATTGGCCGCACATTGAAAACAGTCCTCACCAACCTGACCGAAGGGGGCATGCTGGTGATCGTGGTACTCCTGTTGATGCTGGGCAACTTGCGTGCGGGCATCATTGTTGCAATGGCCATTCCGTTGTCGATGTTATTTGCAACCAACGTCATGGCCTTCACAGGAGTGACCGCCAGTTTGATGAGCCTGGGGGCAATTGACTTTGGTTTGATTGTCGACAGCAGTGTCATCATGGTAGAGAACTGTATTCGGAAACTCTCTCACGATAATGGCGATACGAAACATGAAGATATCATTCTGGACGCAGCTGTCGAAGTTCGAAAACCGACCATGTTCGGGGAATTGATCATAGCCGTGGTCTTTTTGCCGATCCTGCTCCTTGAAGGAACCGAAGGTAAACTCTTTCGTCCGATGGCCTTAACGGTTCTGTTTGCCTTAGGTGGCTCATTAATTCTCTCCCTCACTTTCATGCCAGCAATGGCATCCATCTTCCTGCCAAAGAAGATGAAGGAAGACGAAATCTTCCTGGTACGAATCGTCAAATTCTTTTACGAACCACTCGTCAGTCGCGCGATTCTGCATCCGCTGGTGACGATCATTATTGCTCTTTCTGTATTTTCGATCAGTATTCCGATGGCTCGCAATCTGGGAGCCGAGTTCATGCCCCGGCTCGAAGAAGGAGACTTATTGATCGAAGCCCAGCGACTCCCCAGTGCAACGCTGGAAGGTTCTATTGAGATGTCGACACAGATCGAAAAAATTCTCATGAAGTATCCCGAAGTGAAAACGGTCTTCAGTAAAACGGGACGTCCGGAAATCGCCAACGATGTGATGGGAGTTCATCAAACTGATGTTTGGGTATTACTCAAACCGGTTCACGATTGGCCGTCGCATAAGACTCGCGATGAGTTGATTGAACAGATGTCTGAAGAACTCAACGCCAATGTTCCCGGTGTGGCCTTTGGCTTTACCCAGCCGATTGAAATGCGTGTCGATGAACTGGTCGCCGGTGTGAAAGCCGATGTTGCGGTTCTGTTATACGGCGATGATATGGAAATCCTCGGGCAGAAGGGTAAAGAAATTGAAGCTGTTCTGCGGGCGATTCCCGGGGCCGTCGATGTGAAGGCCGATTATCAGTCGAACCTTTCGACGTTAACAATCAAGACCAGGCCTGAAGCACTGGCTCAATACGGAATCGATGCCCAGACAGTTTTAGATGTTGTGTCCTCGCTGGGAGGACATCAAGTCGGGCAGATCTTTGAGGGCCGAGCTCGTTACCCAATTATTGTTCGCATTCCTGAACAATGGCGTGAGAAGATCAACCTGCTGGAACAGATTCCCGTGGCTGATGACAATGGAAAATCGGTGCCGTTAAAGGAACTGGCTGATATCGCGCTCGAAGAAACTCCACCAACAATTGAACACGAAGGAAATCGCAGGCGAACATTCATTTCAGCGAATGTCCGCGGTCGGGATGTCGCGTCGTTTGTGAATGAAGCTCAGACAGCGGTGGCAGAAAAAGTCGAATTTGCTCCCGGTTATGAAGTTCGCTGGGGGGGAGACTTCGAGAATCTGCAGTCGGCTAGCCGACGACTGGTGATTATCACGCCGATTGTTCTGATCATCATCATGTTGCTGTTGCACACAAGTCTCGGATCCATGCGACTGGCGATGTTGATCTTTCTCGCGGTTCCGATGGCTGCTTCCGGTGGAATTATCGCACTCTATCTGCGAGGAATGCCGTTCAGTATTTCTGCGGGAGTTGGTTTTATCGCTTTGTTTGGAGTAGCGGTGCTCAACGGTCTGGTCTGGGTTAGTGCGGCAGAACACTCCCGCAAGATAGGCATGCCGCTCGATCAGGTCAGCCACGACACGGCTCTGGTCCGTCTCCGTCCAATTTTAATGACTGCGTTAGTGGCCAGTCTGGGATTTTTGCCAATGGCAATGTCGACAAGTGATGGGGCAGAAATGCAGCGACCTCTCGCCACAGTTGTTATTGGTGGTCTGATCACCTCGACACTGTTGACATCGCTCGTTGTTCCAACGATTTATCCGTGGTTCGCCCGAGGCTTACACGATATCAAACTGACTCATCACTACGATCCCGAGACGGCACTTGACTAATTGGCACCGGGTGCATCGTTAGTTGGGTAAGCACGCCCCAGAACAAAGTGATGGGCGTGGGGATTACCGACGACCATTCCCTTCCCAATATTCAGAATATTACACGAAACCAAATTCAAACTGAACATCCGATTACCATAGCCAGTTCCGCAAATGCGTAACGGGTGATTGACTGGAAAATTAGGGCTCATACCATCAATAAGTCGCTGTAGTAATTGGAACTGTGATAAGCTCTTGCATAATTTCATTTTAGTCATCAATCCAAAACAAGAGTCCTTTCTATGTCGCAATCCACTCTAGAGCTTAAGTGGTGGAAGCAGCGTGGTGTATTAATCGCACTGTTTTCGATCATTATGATTGCCCTGTATCTGGTGTTGCGATTGGGATTCGGCAGTGGCGAAACCGTTGCGAATATCCCACTGTGGCTTGTGTTAGCCTTGTGTGGAATCCCTCTGGTATGGGATCTCTTACTGAAAATGCTGCATCGCGAGTTCGGCTCCGATCTGCTGGCTGGCATTTCAATTGTCGTTTCGGCGATTCTTGGTGAATATCTGGCGGGGTCTCTGGTCGTGCTGATGCTCTCGGGTGGAGAAGCTCTGGAATCTTACGCGGTGCGGAGTGCTTCTTCAGTGCTGCGAGCACTCAGTAAGAGGATGCCCTCCAATGCCCATCGAAAAGTCGATTCCAAAGTTGTCGACATTCCGCTGGAAGAGATCGCAATTGGAGATACCCTGGCCGTTTTTCCTCATGAAACCTGTCCCATCGACGGAACGGTCATCGAAGGGCACGGCGTGATGGATGAATCGTATCTGACGGGCGAACCTTACATGATGACCAAGACGCCGGGAGCAAGTGTCCTCTCGGGGGCGATCAATGGGGAATCGGCTCTCATCATCAAAGCGGATAAGCTGGCAATCGATTCTCGCTACGCAAAAATTATGGAAGTCATGGCTGCTTCCGAACAGCAAAAACCCAAACTGCGGCGTATGGCTGATCAACTCGGAGCCTGGTACACACCCCTTGCAGTCGCTATTGGAATTGCAGCCTGGATCGCCACGGGAGATCCCGTGCGGTTTCTTGCGGTCATGGTCATTGCCACCCCCTGCCCTTTACTGATTGCAATTCCCGTAGCAATTATTGGGTCGATTTCACTCGCCGCACGACGTGCCATCATCATTCGAGATCCCTCCTCTTTGGAAACAGCCGACACATGTCGAACGCTGATTTTTGATAAAACCGGAACACTCACTTACGGCCAACCCAACTTGACCGATCAGATTGTTGCACCTCCCTTTGAATCAGAAGATGTTCTGTCTTTAGTCGCCAGTCTGGAAGTTTACTCCAAGCATCCCCTTTCCAACGCAATCGTTCAGGCAGCCAAAAAGTCTGGGGCTCTGCTAAAGAATGCTTCCGAGTTGAGCGAGAAGCCCGGTGAAGGTTTATGGGGAATCGTCGCAGGACGAACCATTCAGGTAACCAGCCGCAGTAAATTAAGTCGTTTCCATCCCGAGTTTCTCCAGGAATTGCCCGAGCAGCAGGCTGGTCTGGAATGTGTCATTCTGATTGATGACAAGTATGCAGCTACGTATCGTTTTCGCGATATCCCCCGTCCGGATGGAGCGAATTTTATAGGCCATCTCGGTCCGCGTCACCGTATCACGCGAACTCTGCTTGTTTCGGGAGACCGTGAATCGGAAGTCAGTTATCTGGCAGAACGGGTCGGCATTACATCGGTCTTCAGCAGTCAGACACCAGAACAAAAGCTGACAATCGTCAATGAAGAAATGCAAAATGGGAACACGATGTTTGTCGGTGATGGAATCAACGATGCTCCTGCTCTGATGGCGGCGACTGTCGGAATCGCATTCGGTCAAAATAGCGACGTGACAACCGAAGCAGCAGACGTTGTTGTTTTAGATAGCTCGCTCAGAAAGATCGATGAGTTTCTGCATATCAGTCGTCGGATGCGACGAATTGCCCTGCAAAGTGCAATCGGAGGGATGGCACTCAGTCTGGTCGGCATGATGTTCGCCGCCACGGGCTACCTGCCGCCGGTTGCGGGAGCCATCTGCCAGGAAATTATTGATGTTGTTGCTGTGCTGAATGCACTTCGCGTGGCAATTCCTCCGAAAACCATCATCGATTATGAGACTTCAGAATAATCGATCCTGAATTCATGTCTCCATGAAATCGCTGGCTTCAATACTTAATGACTTGAGCTTACTTCGTAATGTGACTCTGGAAATCCCCAGAATCGCAGCAGCTTTGAGTTGATTCCCTTTGGTGAAGCGAAGCGTCTGTCGGAATAAGTGACTCTCTGCAAGTGAAATCGCCTCGCTGTAAAGGTTTTCACTTCCCGCTTCCAACCTTTCTGTCACGAAACTACTTGAGAGGTAATCATCTGCAGTAGTCCCCAACCCGCCAATGAGAGAAGCGTCTCCCAGTGAAGGAAGAAATTCAGGCAGCAGCAGATTTCCGCGGGCTGTCAGCAGCGATTGCTTCATCACACTTTCAAGTTCTCGAACATTCCCTGGCCAACGGTACGCCTGAAGCAGTTCCAGCGTTTCTGGGGTGAGGCCACGAATATCTTTGCCAAATTCCTCGCTGTATTTCCTCAAAAAGAACTCGGCGAGAATTCGTATATCATCATCCCGTTCTCGCAGAGGAGGTAAATTAATTGTCACGACCGACAGACGAAAATAAAGATCGGATCGAAACAGACCTTCTGAGACCAACTGTTTCAAATTATGATTCGTAGCCGCAATAATCCGCACATCAACGGTAATCGGGCTGTTTCCACCGACGCGCTCGAATGTCTTATCCTGAAGCACACGCAGCAGTTTCGCCTGGGTCAGCGGAGACATGTCGCCCACTTCATCGAGGAAAAGCGTACCCCCATCGGCCTGCTCCAGTTTGCCGATTCGCTGTCGGTTCGCATCCGTGAATGCTCCTCGTTCGTGACCGAAGATCTCGCTTTCGAGTAACGCATCAGGAATGGCCGCACAATTGATCGCCTGAAATGGAGCTTTGGCTCGATCGCTATGATGATAGATGGCCTGGGCGACAACTTCTTTGCCCGTCCCGCTCTCGCCGAGTAACAGAACTGTAAGATTCTGAGAAGCAACTCTGCCAATCGCCTTGTAAACTTCTTTCATGGCTCGACAACGACCAACAATGGCATCACCAGAAGTGATGTCATCGTCTTCTGCCAGAACCGGCTGAACACGAACCAGGCGACTCAGATTGAATGCTTTTTCAAGCAATGATCGGATCTCGTCCAGTTCAAGCGGCTTGAACAGATAGTCATATGCACCAAGTTTGGTCGCTTCAATTGCTGACTCAACCGTGCCATGACCAGTGATAAAAATGAATGGGATTCGGGGATCCTGTTCTCGAAGCCGTTTGAATAGCTCAAGACCTGTCATGTCAGGCAAGCGAAGATCAATCACGACGACATCAGGACTTTTTTCTTTGAACAGCTTTTCCCCATCTGCACCATTCTTGGCAGTCAGCACACAAGTCGTCTCATTACTAAAAGCCCGCTCGAAAGCTTTCAGAATAGAAGTTTCATCATCGATGACTAATAGACTTTGCATGACGCCTCGGTTCCAGATTGAAAATCCACAGAATCCTGTTCTGATTCCATATTCGCATGAGAGTAGTCATGAGTGATTGGGAGCGTCAAACAAAATTCTGCTCCCCGGATCTGACGATTCATTCCAGTCAAAGTGCCCTGATGCATTTCTGCAATTCGCTTGCAGATGCCGAGCCCGAGTCCGACCCCATTGTCCTTTGTGGTGACGAAGGGAGAAAATAATCGACTTTCGACTGCAGGAGCGATACCAGTTCCTGTATCTCGAACAATGATCTCATAAGTCTCTTGAGATTGAGAAACTTCCAGTGTCAATTTGCCCCCTTCAGGCATCGCATCCAGAGCGTTCAGCATAAGATTAAGCAGCAATTGTTGAATTTGTGCGGAGTCTCCTTCAATAGTAGCAGGAATCTCGGGGAGATTGATCACCAACTCAATATTTTGAGTGGAACACCGGCTCTCAATCAATTGAGCGGTATTACGAATAATCTTCTGAATGGTA
>DOCI01000247.1:5248-7913 GCA_003503535.1 Planctomycetaceae bacterium | reverse complement strand
TCGGCCACCTTCTCCCCAAGGAGAAGGAAAGAACGCCGCTCCCCAAGGAGAAGGGAAGTTGACGCTCCCTCTGGGAGAAGTGAAGCAGTACCTTCTCATCGAACCGATAGAATTATTCAACTACGGCGTCGGTTTTCCATCCAGATCCGCCATGATTTTTTCTTTCAATCGTGGCACATACGAATCCGTTCGCGGGGGCATCTGCTTCACTTTTTCTGGCAGTGCCTCAATTTCATCCCGAATCGATTTCGCGCGATCATCCAGATAATCGAGTGAATTCAGTGCCGCAATCGCAGTGTAAACATCGTTTTCATTCAGATCAGCTGCTTTCAACAACACCGGCAATGCCTGCTTCAGATCGTCATCACTGCCGTATCTTCCAAGAGCTTCCGCGGCGGCGACACGCACGCTGGACGAGGAATCTTTCAGGCATTTTACCAGTTGCTTGCGAGCCTTGTCGACTCCCTGTTTTTCATTCATCAATGCCCACTCACATGCCCAGTAGCGAATAGTCGCTTCTTCATTTTCGAAAGCATTCTCCATTGTTTCCTGATCGATTTTGTCGACATCCAGGTGCGAAGCAGCGGCTGCTGTCAGGAGGACACGATCGTATTGAGCGAGTAAGTCGCCATTGCGTTGCACATCGTACGGTGACTTTCCGGCAGTTCTTTGATTCAGTTCCGCTTCAGGTACAATACCCAGATCTTTTGTTTCAACCATGAATTGAAACAGAGCCTGTCGAAAATTCTGTAAGGTTTCTTCATGAGCAGGATCGTCTGCCAGGTTGATGACTTCATCTCGATCCGCCTGCAGGTCGTACAGTTCTTCAACCGGTTTAGTCTGCCAGAACAAATCCTGAGCGGGAGTCAGTTTCCCCTGTTCGTGAAGTTCAAACCATTTGCGGGTTGTCGGAGTGCGGAACATGTAATGCACGAACTGACCGTAGGGGCGATGGCGATTGAAATGTCGGATATAAATAAAGCGTTGATTGCGAACACTGCGGACAAAATCGGGACGTTCATCCATGCGACCACGGAATCCGAAAATGTAATCCTGCTCGGGGGCAGTATACTTTCCAGCGAACGCATATCCCTGCCATTCCTGCGGAGGTTCAACACCAGCCAGACTCAGTACCGTCGGGGCCAGATCGACAAAACTGACGAGTCGATCAGAAGTTCCATTCACTTTATATTCAGGCGGAGCCAAGTGCTGAAATTTCTCGGGAATCACTACAATCAATGGCACATGCAACCCGCTGTTATAGGGCCAGCGCTTGTGCCGTGGCATTCCCGAACCATGATCGCCGTAGTAGAAGATGATCGTTTCGTCCATTAAACCGGCTTCCTGCAACTCTTGAATATTCTTTCCGACGATCTGATCCATTTCAGTCAGCTTGTCGTAATATTGAGCCCAGTCCTGACGGACTTCAGGAGTATCGGGATGATAAGCCGGCACACGCACGCCTGCAGGATCGTGAACAGCAGTGTGAGGTCGTTTTCGTAACTGACTTTCATGACTGACCGTGTGATTGAAAATAGCAAAGAAGGGTTGATCCTCACCCCGGTTTTTCCAGTGTGCTTTCCGACTGCTATCGTCCCACAGGTCCTTTGGCTTTTCGAGGTTGTAATCCTCTTTGCTCTTGTTCGTGCAATAATAGCCAGCCTGACGGAGATATTCCGGATACAATTTCAGTTGTTCCGGCATCGGCAAATTTGATCGCATATGCTGGGCACCCAGACTGGGCGGATACATCCCCGAGATAATGGTCGTTCTTGCTGGTGCGCAGACTGGAGCATTCGACCAGCAATAATTATATCGTAATCCGCGAGTTGCCAGCTGATCGATATTTGGGGTGTCGGCATATTGGTCGCCATAACAGCCGAGTTCCGGACCGTTATCTTCACTGGTGATCCACAAAATGTTCGGGAGTTCAGCCGCCCAGACATTTGACACAGGGGTTACGATAGAAAATAGAATGAATCCGAAGATCAGAAATCTCATATTTGGGTTTCCTGCTTATCGTGGTATCAATTGGCTTGCTGATGAGAATTGAATGACTGCGTCACAGTCGCATCAATCATTTTGGATTCATCATGGCGTACTGGTGAAATCCCTGCAAGTCAATTAGAGTTTATGAGCAGTTTATAGACATCTTGTGATAAAGAAGAGAATTTGAAATGAATAATTGGCATCTCACTGAAGGCTGGCTGGATCCTCCAGGAGTCAGCTGGATTGAGGAACAGCAGTCTTGGAATTTTGTGTTGTATGCCAGTCGCGCATCTCGCGTTGTATTACTGCTGTTTAATGCTGACGATTACGATCATCCGATTCTCGAGTTCGAGTTCGATCAATATCGCAATAAGTCAGGTCCCGTCTGGCATTGCCGCATCGAAAACAGCCGCGCTCCAGATGCACTTTATTATGCGTATAAGGTCAATGGACCGCAGAAAAATGAAGACGGGTTCTTTCGTTTCGATTTCGATAAAATTCTTGTCGATCCTTATGCAAAAGCCGTTCACTTTCCTCCAAAATTCGATCGAGAACTGGCCAAGCATCCTGGCTCAAATCTGGGCAAGGCTCCACTCGGAGTACTCGATACGGACCACCCCTTCGATTGGCGGGATGATGCGTTTTTGAGGCATGACTCTGATCTGGTGATTTACGT
>DOCI01000247.1:1613-5073 GCA_003503535.1 Planctomycetaceae bacterium | reverse complement strand
ATACGAAATGCATGTTCGTGGATTTACAAAAGATCCCAGTTCCGGTGTGCCAACTGCAAAACGGGGAACGTTCGCAGGTATCGTCGAGAAAATTCCTTATCTGCGGGACCTCGGTGTCACTGCAGTGGAGTTGATGCCAGTCTTTCAATATGACCCGGCCGAAGGGAATTACTGGGGATACATGCCGTTGAATTTCTTTGCACCGCATAATGAATATGCGATGGGAAAAGAAAGTCGGGTTGTTCAGGATGAATTCAAAATGATGGTCCGCGAGCTTCATCTGGCGGGTATCGAAGTGATTCTCGATGTGGTTTATAATCATACTTGTGAAGGGGATGACAACGGTCCCAATTACAGTTTCAAGGGAATCGGGAACGACATGTATTACATGTCTGTACCAGGCCAGGAAGGAGAGCCGGAGTTTGCCAATTATACCGGCTGTGGAAACACACTCGATGCGAATCAACTCCCCGTCAAGAAACTGATTGTCGACAGTCTTCGCTACTGGCGACATGAAATGCACGTTGATGGTTTTCGTTTTGATCTCGCATCGATTTTCGCCCGACAAAGTGATGGTTCGATCTCAGTCAGTCAGCCGCCGATCTTTTCTCAGATTGTCACCGCTGAAGACTTTTTGAATGTGCGACTGATCGCCGAGCCCTGGGATGCAGCAGGGATCTATCAACTCGGATACACCTTCCCCGGTTGGCTGTGGATGCAATGGAATGGTCGTTATCGCGATGCTCTCCAACGTTTCGTCAGCGGCGAACAGGGCATGATCTCCGAATTGATGACCCGCATCTACGGCAGTGCCGACTTATTCCCTGACGACATTGAGCATTCCTGCCGTCCCTGGCAGTCTGTGAATTATATTTCTTCGCACGATGGTTCAACATTGAACGACATGGTGACTTACGAACAGAAATACAATTGGGACAATGGTGAAGAAAACCGCGATGGTTCTCATGAATTCAAATGGAACGCCGGATATGAAGGCGAGGAGGGAGCCCCCGATGAGGTCGTTCAGCTTCGCAAACAGCTAGTCAAAAATTATATGACATTGCTGATGGTTTCAAATGGTTCTCCCATGCTGCGTATGGGGGATGAGTTTATGCAGACTCAGAACGGAAACAATAACGCTTATAATCAGGATAATGAAACGAGCTGGTTGGATTGGTCAAGACTTGAGAAGCACAGCGACGTGTATCGTTTCTGCAAAATGATCATTGCGTTTCGCAAAACCTTCGGCTCGATTTGCCGTTCTCGCTACTGGCGAAATGAAGTCAGCTGGTATGGTCCCTCTGGCCCCTGCGATATGAGCGGTCACTCGCAGACACTGGCCTTCAGCCTGGTCGGCAGTCAGAATGACAGCCAGGATTTATACGTGATGATAAATGGCTCTGATCAACAAATCGACTTTAAAATCGTCGAAACTCCTCCTATCAAATGGAAGCGAATTGTCGATACCTCATTACCTTCTCCGGAAGATATTATCGACTTCGGCCGCTGCACTGTTATGCAATCGACATGCTATCCTGTCGCGGCTCGTTCAGTTGTAATTCTGTTCCGGGACACGTAGAAGAGGTGGAAGGAGGGTAAATTTCCGTTCAGATTAATTTCGCATGACCTTCCAGAGAAGATATCCGCCAATAAAGCTGGCCAGGACATTAGCAACCCACATCACCCAGTAAGCTTCGAGCGCCCCGTTCTTTGCCTGATTCATCGACAGCATGATGATCGGATAGTAGATGAAGACAATGGGCATAAACACCATAAAAAAGGTGGTCAGAAATTGCTTCTTGGCGTGAATAATTGAAATCGGGCTGCCAACCAGGACGAAGAAAAAGCAACTGCCTGCCATCGCAAAGCGGCTGTGATACTCGGTTTTCAGTTTATTGCTGCGTTGGAGGTCGGTTCCAGATCCTTGCACCAGTTCCAGAAAATCCTGTTTTGTAAATTCTTCGAATCTGCCCGTCATCAAATTCATTGCCGTGGCGATGGTTTGTCTGGATTCCCGCTCTTTTTCTTTCTGCTTGATCTCCAGAAGTTCTTTGGAAATCTCATTGGCAGCCATATGTCGGGCTTTGCGCTGCTTGTCGATTAAAGGGAGCGGGAAAGGATATTCTTCTTCACGTATCCAGGCTCCCCGGCCATCTGACATATGAATATAACCACCAACGACTTTGATGGTTGCCACCCCTTCGGAAAGATCGAAATGAATATTGGCGGATTCGGCTTGAATGGTGAATGTCTGCCCGCTTTTTGGTGTATAGCGAATGGTGGGCTTGATCAGTGTTTTCTGATCGACATCAATGACGGTAATTGCCAGACTCCCCTGAGGATCTATGAATTGATGATCGCTGCGAAGTTGATCCAGGAAGATTTTCTCCATCTTCAGAAGCACCGTTTCCTGAATTTTGTCGATGGACCAGGGAATCACACGGTCAGTCAACACGAGTGCACCCGCACTCAGACTGGCTCCCATCAGTAATGCTGGCCATAACAGGGAAATCAAATTGATTCCAGCGGCTCGAGCGGCAATCAATTCCTGATCACCAGACATCCGTCCGTAAACAACAGTGACTGTCAGAAGCATGGTCGCCGGAATCGTAATCGGAAGCAGGCTGTAAATGACATACGGGAGAATCTGAAGGACTTCGACAGGTCCCAGGCCATTTTCCGTGGCTTGTTGAAAGACACCAACAAAAACCAGCAGAATCGATATGGCTATTAAAACCATTACGAAAACACGCAGCAGTTCACCAGTGATGTATCTCTGAAGCAGTCGCATAAAGCAGGCAGATCCAAGCCAGAAATGGGTTTTTGACAGCGGTTTGATACCTCATTTTAGCATGATGGGTCAATATGGATTGCGTTCAGTCCAGTTGGAGATCCTTTACTTAGCGGGATTAAATCCCAGGAAATTTCCAATTCTGACCGGAAATCTCTCAAGTTTAATGACGTTAGCGAGTTTCACTTCAAGATTTTGAACTATGTTTAATAAAGAACACATTACTAATAGTGTTCAACTCGATAACACTGTCAATATTCATGAGGGGATGAAGAATGGCAACTGTAGTGAACGATAGGGCACTAGCTGGTGCAGGCCAGCCCATTAAGTCGATTTATGCTGACGAAGCTGATTTTCAGGACTTACTAAAGTATTTTGTTGAGGTATTGCCGGAACGACAACTGGAGTTACAGGCCGGTCTTGAAGAAGGGGATATCTACTTATTGAAGTCTGTCGCCCATCAGCTCAAAGGGGCAGGGGGCGGATATGGTTTCCCGGGATTGACAGAACGGGCTCAGCATCTGGAAATGATGTGTAAAATGGAAAATCATGTGGAGATTCCAGAATCTTTGCAGGCATTGGTTTCCTATATGGAGCAGATTTGCCGGTAGTTTCAGTCGGATTTGACTTCACACCAATCAGTTGAGGCTCAACGACTTGCAACCGGTT
>DOCI01000247.1:1090-1504 GCA_003503535.1 Planctomycetaceae bacterium | reverse complement strand
ACTGCATGTCACGATAGTCATTACACGGATGGTTTGTTCTGACCACCGTAACTGATACTAACGCATTCTTATTCGCATCAGCGACAATGCTTTAAGCGTTAGCGGTTCAGTGATCACGTCATTGTGAACAATATCGTAGCTCGATTATGATCAGATAAGGTGTGGGAAGATGCGTAAAGAAAAATTGCCAACCATTCGTCGAATTGGATTTTCACTGCTCTTGCTGGGGGCTGGTTATATACTCGGTTCCAATGGAACTTTCCAGCTCGCGACCTCAGTCGCTCAGCCACCATTAAATGCTGATATCGACGATAACAATCAGGCTGTCGATCTGGCGAATGAAACCGTTCAGCAAATCCAGGGTGCGAATGCCACAATGGGACAGGCGATGGAATCGTTGCGAATCGAAGGCAG
>DOCI01000247.1:578-979 GCA_003503535.1 Planctomycetaceae bacterium | reverse complement strand
ATCCCGCCACAACTGGCATGAATCCATACCTTATCCTAACCGGTGGGGGAGATGCCATTGCAGATCTGGAAGCAGGGATCGGCGTTGATCCGATTACTTTCGCAGAATTATATGCGGGGATGGCATTGCGTGAAGTTGGTGATGAAATCACACGTGATGAACAGAATCGCCTGCTTTACAAAAACAAACTCATCCGCATGTATTCAGTCGACCGTATGAAAAAACGATACGAAACCTATCAGGCGATTCTTTCAAAACGCGTTCTGCCTTAATACACAGTTCGGAAGTAACTACGCAGAAGTTGAATATTCCAGGCACAAAGCGCAATCGAGTGTGTCTTAGACCATTTTCAAACGGTATCTGCAGTCACATGGAATAAAATGTCCTGAAAACGCTGTGTT
>DOCI01000247.1:0-414 GCA_003503535.1 Planctomycetaceae bacterium | reverse complement strand
GCAGGTAATTTTTAAATAGGCTCCAGAAGTAACCGGGGCAAACTCGCTTGGGCTTCGTGCTCTTAATGATCTTCACCTGAATCGGGTGACCTAGCGCTCTGCACCGCCGTTGGCGTAATAAATTTGCCCCGTGAGATAACTTGCTTCATCGGAAGCAAGAAACCGGATCAGGTTGGCGATATCTTCCGGTGCTCCCCAGCGTTTCAATGGTGTTTCCTGCATGACTCTTTGCTGCCAGGCATCGCCTACATTTTCACCCCAGGCCGTTCGAATCCAACCGGGAGCGACGCAATTCACACGAACATGCGGTGCCAGTGAGACAGCCAGCGAACGGGAAAATCCCATAATCGCATTTTTGGCAGCCGCGAATAATTCTCCGCTATCTCCTTCCATACCACGCTCGGCTTGATCCCA
>DOCI01000145.1 GCA_003503535.1 Planctomycetaceae bacterium | reverse complement strand
TTTACCCTCTTCGACCACCAGATAACAATAAGCCCGATGTTTATACCGCCCGACTCGTCCCCGCAACTGGTGCATATCGGCCAGTCCGTATCGGTCGGCCTGATGAATGAAAATCGTATTCGCGTTTGGAATATCGAGACCGCTCTCAATGATTGTCGTCGCGACCAGCACATCGGTTTTGCCCGTCACGAAATTAAGCATCTGGAATTCGAGTTCATGTTCGCTCATCTGACCGTGCACAATCCCGAAACTCGCCTCAGGCACGATCTGCTGCAGTTTGTCCGTTAAATCTTCAATGTCGTACACTTTGTTGTGTACAAAATAGACCTGCCCATTCCGATTCAGCTCGCGGACAATCGCATTTCGAATCAATTCCTGATCCCAACGGCCGATTCGAGTCTCAATCGCCTGGCGTCCCCGTGGTGGCGTCTGCAGGTTGGAAATATCCCGAATTCCTAACAAGGACATGTGCAACGTACGAGGAATTGGTGTCGCGGAAAGCGTGAGAATATCGATTTCCAGACGCAGGCGTTTGAGAGTCTCTTTCGCTTTCACACCGAAGCGTTGTTCTTCATCGATAACAATCAGCCCGAGATCTTTAAACTTGATATCCGGCGAGACAATTCGATGCGTTCCAATCACCATATCGACCGAGCCGGCTGCCAGTCCTTCCAGAATTTCCTTTTGCTGTTTCGCCGTTCGGAAGCGGGAAAGCATCTCGATATTGAAGGGATATTCGCCCATTCGTGTGCTGAAAGAGCGATAATGCTGCTCAGCCAGAACGGTCGTCGGAACCAGCATCGCGACCTGTTTTCCGCCATCCATCGCCCGAAATGCGGCTCGCATCGCCACTTCGGTTTTGCCGTAGCCGACATCTCCACAAATGAGCCGATCCATCGGTCGGGGACGCTGCATGTCATCCCGAATCGAATCCATTGCCGACTTTTGATCGGGCGTTTCGACGTACGGAAATGCCGCTTCAAACTCTTCCTGCCAGTGGGAATCGGCTGGATAAGTGATCCCGACTTTCGCTTCGCGAGCGGCTTGCAGGCGGATCATGTCTGCTGCCATGTCCTCAATCGCCTGCGAAACTTTTTCCTTCTTCTTACTCCACGTATTCGTGCCGATTTTAGAGAGCCGGGGTAAAGCTTTACTGGCTCCGACATACTTCTGCACGAGATGAATCAGCGAGACCGGCACATAAATCCGCAGGTTATCGGCGAATTCGATGACCAGATTTTCTTCGAGCCGTTCTTCGGCATCGACCATCTTCATGCCGCGATATTTGCCAATCCCATGACTGACATGCACAACCAGATCACCCTCAGACAGTTCCAGAAAACTGTCAATCGCCCGTGTTTGCAGCGTCCTCTTTTTCTGATTCGGGCGGACATCCCGACGTCCATACAATTCGTGATCGCCGACAACGAGAATGCGTTGCGAAACAAGCCGAAATCCTTTGGAACAACGTCCCAGACAAAGCCGCGTGCGGGAAATCAAATCGGGATGTTTTTCCTGAATCAGTTCGGTCAAACGCGAGCGTTCCCCTTCATTGAGACAGCACAGCAAGACGATTTCATCAGGAGCAAGCGACTGTTTCAGCTCCAGAAGCGGATCGGAATCACCAACAGCAAATCGCTCGATTGATTCCGTCCGCAATTCACAACTTTGCTCAAGACTTCCAATCGAAATGGCAGAAATACTGACGGAAGGAAATTGCGTACAAGCTTCAATCGCTCCTTTTACGTGGAATAAGCCGGTTCGATCTTCCAGTCGATCCAGATACAGCTTGCCTTCGTCGTTTAACTCCTGCAGTTCGGAGAGCACAAACCAGCTGGACGTGGGCAGGTAGGAAGAAAGATGCTGGGAAAACTCTTTGGCGGGATTGAATGCCTGCTTCCCTTTTGCCAATTCCGTCGGAAAAAGTGTGAGTTCGATGGAATTCAGCGTTTCAATTTTCCGCTGAGAACCGACATCAAAAGTGCGAATCGATTCGACTTCGTCGCCGAATAATTCGATGCGATAAGGTTGCAACGCGTCGGTGGCAAACAGATCGATAATCCCCCCGTGAATCGCGAATTCCCCCGGAAATTCAATCGCGGTTGTCCGTTCGAAGCCTCGTTCGACCAGCCAGCGGGAGAATTCGTCGAGATCAATTTCGTCACCCACGCTTAGTGGGCGAGAAAATTGACGGAGTTGTTCCGCAGAAGGAACGGGTTGCATGAGGGCTTCGATAGAAGTGACCAGACACGAAACAGGCTGATCGTTTTCACCAACCGTTGCCAATTGTTTCAACAGGCTAAGTCGTTGTCCGTATTGCGGATCCGACATCCGCCAGTTCGCGGGACTACCATCAATCACAGGAAAAACAGCGGGTTCTTCGCCTAAAAACTCAGCCAGATCGACCGCCAGTTCATCGACATCCGAGGCCCGGGGTGCGACAACAGTCAGCGTGCCTTCACAGCTTTTCACAAAAACGGCAGCCGCCAAAGCGCGCGCAGACCCCCAGGCACCGTCGATTGTTCCGCTCTCTCCCCGCGCCAGCGCAGAGACAATATTTGCCACCTCAGGAACGGACCCCAACAACGGAACCAGATCAGGAATCCCGGAGACGGAAACCTCCCCAGCCACCTTCTTCTGTTTCGTGGTCATCCAAACATTGTAGAGTTTGCGGAAAGAGCGTCCAGCGAATAGGCAATTCGGGCAGATTTCCTGGATTCGATACAATCTGATGAGCTATATTTGTAAACGGGAGCGTACAGCCGAGTCAGGTTTGTAACAAAGATCAAGTTTTTTCTGGTTAGCCCCGAAAGATTCTTTCGGGGCGGCGCAGCCGCAAGCAGCCTGTGAGAAATTTCTATCATCAAACTGCAGTCCACCCAGATAGCAGAGCTATCTGGGCTAACCTTTTCCCAGGAACAGTAGGTCAGGCACTGCCTGACGAAATGTGTGTGCAACCTTGAAAGTCGTCAGGCGGTGCCTGACCTACACCTGAATTAATAAATGCGATTCCAGTAAAGATCAATAGAACGCGTCAATTAGTGAAAGATTGTCACGAACCGATATTAAGTTGTCCAGAAATGGCGCACGATCAGTTAATCTCAAGTAATTATTCACCTGGCTTCAACTAACAGATAAGAAATTGTAAATGCATTTTTTCAGTACTATTCTTGGATTGATGCTGCTGGTTTGCAGTCTGATGGGCTGTGAGCAGTCAGAAATCGTCGAGGAAGGAGAAGCGGTCTGGTATGAGCCTGAAGGGCAGATTGACCAGCCGGAAGAGATATCCTCTGTTCCAATGAATACTGAATCTGAAGTCTTCGTTCTTAAGTCAGAATCGATTCATGAAGACAAGAAATACGGAATCGGTGTCTCGCTGAATGGATTTCGGCCTTTTCCCGATGACGATCCCTGGAATCAGAAGATTGATCAGGCCGAAGTCGACCCAAAGTCGGATCAAATGCTGGCTTATATCGGTCTGCACGGGCAATTGCATCCCGATTTTGGTTCGGGAACCTGGGAAGGGGCAAAAATCGGGATCCCATATATAGTTGTGCCGGGAGATCAGCCTCACGTTTCCGTGAATTATGAAGCCTACGGCGAGGAAAGTGATGCCGGACCATTTCCACTTCCCTTTGAGACGCCCGTCGAAGGCGAACCGTTTGATCGCGGGGATCGTCATGCGATTGTGATTGATCGTGACAACTGGGTGCTGTACGAGTTGTATCGCGCGTTTCCACAGAATGGCGGAGCCAGCTGGCTGGCCGATAGTGGAGCGATTTTCGATTTGAAGAAGAACACCAAACGTCCACGCGGGTGGACCAGCGCCGATGCTGCAGGCCTGCCGATCTTTCCGGGGTTAGTCCGCTACGAAGAAGTTGGCGAACGGAAAGAAATCCGCCACGCGATTCGCTTTACTCTCGACAATACCCGCCAGGCCTTCGTCCCACCGGCTTCACACTGGGCCAGCAGCGATAATAACCCTCTGTTACCACCACTGGGGATGCGTGTCCGCTTGAAACAGGGTTTTGACGTCAGCAAGTTTCCAGCCGACGTGCAGGTGATTCTGCAGTGCCTCAAAACTTACGGCATGATTCTAGCCGACAACGGCAGCGACTGGTTCATCTCCGGCTCCCCCGACGAACGCTGGAACAACGACGAACTTCGCACATTGCGGCAGGTAAAAGTCAAAGACCTCGAAATCATAAAAATGGATGGATTGAAGACGCCTTATAATTTTTGAGGTGAATCAAATTTGATGGCATGGTGGCTGGGGGGCGTAGCGCAGCGAAGCCACCAGATTCGTGAAGTGTGCCACTGGCTAGTCAATTCAGTACCAATTTCGAATTCCACTGGCGAAGCCAGTTGCACACAACCCATAAGGATTGGATTAAGCTGCACGTTCTCTCAACGCTGGTTGGGAATCATTTGCTTCTTCAAGCTGATCCAGCAAATTGCGAATTACCTGCTCGGCTTCCCGGCGGTCGTTTGTACGGGATTGCTGTTCGGCTTCCCAATCTTTGCGGGCGGCAATCAGGCGGCTGCGTTCCTGCTCGGCAATCTGCTTTTGGTGTTCCCATTTGATCAAACCATCGGTCATCCAACGGCGGGTAGCCGTCTCGTGTTTTTTGATCTCCTCAAGATACTCGTGTAACTTGTTGAAATCGTCTCGCAGTGTACTCGCGATCGTTTCCACTTGCGTACGACTCTCTTCAAAGTCACTCGAAAGTCGCTCATGCAATTCCTGCATCCGGCTTTCATCGACGTCTTTCCCAGAAGCGACGGCCAATTCCGAACGGAAGGCTTCTATTTGCATACGGAGTAGCAAGGTATCGCGATGTTTGTCTTCAATTTCCGTACGAACAAGTTGAATTCGTTCCTGCTGATGCAATAAAAACGCCTGCTGACGATGCAACTGGTCTTGCTGTTCCTGATGCCGATGATTGAGCTGCTGGCGTTGAATATGCCATTCATTCTGATCTCGTTCGAGGTCGGCTCGTTGACGATTTGCGGCTTCGCGTTCCTGTTCCAACTGTGCCCGAACGACACTTTCTTCCCGGTCGAGAGCCTGTACACGAACTTCCAGAATCTGCCGTGCCTGAGCGGTCTGCTTCTTAACCATCCGATTTTGCTCGGCGAATTTCTGCAAAGCTGCCAGCGATTTTTGAGAATCCTCCCTGGCGATCCGTTTCTGCTGTTCTACTTGAGTGCGCAAGCGTTCGAGATGATCTTCCTGAAGTTTTAATCGGCGAGTCGCCTGGGCCTGTTGATGAGAGAGGTCTTCGAGTTGTGACTGACAGAACTCTTCAAACTGCTGCCGTTTGTCGGCGAGCATTTCGTCCGTTTCCTGCTGAACACGTGCAATTTCTTCCAGACGGGTGGTGCGTAAATGTTCGACTTCGTCTTCCGTTTCGCGGAGTCGTTCTTCCTGCTGAGCTTTTTCGATTTGCCAGGTTTTTTGAGCAGCGATCAACTCTTCCTGATCAATTTCAATTTGACGGGCTTCGTCTTCGAGGCGTTGCTGACGGCGTTCGACGGTTGATTCCCGCTCGGTCACCATCTCTTCACGCTGATCGAGATCGAGCTGAGTTTGCTGGACGGATCGGATGAATTTTTCCTGACGTTCGTCGAGCTCTCGAGCTTTGGCGTCGACCTTCTGTTCCCGATGATCGAGCTCAGTCAGCCGAATTCTCAGCTGATCGAACACGCGACCTGCTTCGGAAAGCAGGGCATCTGGAGCAGGTTCAGCCTGTTTTGAGGCAGGAAATTGCGGGCGAACAGTGGACGATTCCTTCAAATCCACTCGCGGTCTGTGACCAATCGACTGAGCCTCGGTTTTCTGTGGAAAACGAGGGGCAACTGGCTTTTGAGATTCCTCCGCTGAGGATGCATCGCTCACGGGGACTCCTTTCCCTACGAGACTGTCATTTCGTGTCCGCAGTGCGAACTGTGCAATAATTGCAATAAATCGTTACAGGCACGAAGCGCATGCGAGCGTATGCATTCTGTGTCAAGGACACACTCGCGTGCGCTTCGTGCCTGCATTTTCATCTGCTCCAGGGATCCTCCCTGAGAACAAGTGAAAAACAGTTGCGTCACTGATAACGACAATGACGCAACTGATATTCTCATTGCAACTTCAGTGATTATAGGTGTTTATCGAGAGTTGCTGCAAGCTGTTCTTTCGGAACGACTCCCGTCAAACGTTCGACCAGTTCGCCACCTTTGAAGACCATCAGAGTTGGAATCGCGCTGATGCCGTGTTCTGAAGCGGTATTCGGGTTATCATCGGTATTCAATTTGCCGACGCGTGCTTTGCCTTCGTAATCGTTGGCGAGCTCTTCGATGGTTGGGGTCAGCATTTTGCAGGGGCCGCACCAGGGAGCCCAGAAATCGACGAGAACTGCCTGATCTCCCTGCAATACTTCCGTTGAGAAATTGTCATCGGTAAACTCAATCACATTACCACCGGCCATTTTCGTAATCCTTGATTTTCGTCAGCTTGTGCCGGTCTTGGACCCGCGTTCCTGAACTGTATTTTGATAAAAAGTAAATTGAATCGACATCGATTCAGTAATTCACTCTTCGACAGCGTTATTATAGAAGCGTCGATTGTGGTGTCAACATTTTCGGGAATCCCCCAGTTTTACTCATTTGACCTTTTGCCAGACTTCGCAGACTATGCAGTGTAAGAACAAAATGACAATCTTTAATAGCCATTCCAGTTTCACCCAGATGGTTGGTTGGCAATTTTCATTCCTATTCTCACATGCAATGTTGCTACCCCTGGTGGTCATCTGTGCTGTCGGTTTTCACGTAGAGATGACATGGGCACAGGAATCGCCATTTGGGATCTCGGAAACACAGGCGGTTTCTGTTGAGAATCTCAGTCCCTGGCTGACGGAGATTCCTCTGAAAACCAAACGCACGGGTTTCCTTCCGGAAGAAAATGAAACCTATTACCTGGTGCTCGGTTACGCCAGTTCTGCAAATCCGAAAGAAGTTAAGGATGCAGCGACTGATTTTTTGAAACAACGCTGGGAGCAATCCAAGTATAGTCATCTCCCTTTTGAACAATTCCCGGTTTATGTCGATATGTACCTCAATCCGAAAGCCTATCAGGGGCGGCCGGTCAGCATGTCCGGGCATCTACAGCGGACTGTCATCAGTGAGCCTGGAAAAAATGAACATGGTGTCGATCAACTTTGTGAAGCCTGGTTGTACACGGACGACTCTCAATCGAATCCAACCGTCGTGCTTTCCACGAGCTTTCCAGAGGGCATGCCCATTGGTGAGCAGGCGATCGATCATGTGACCGTCACGGGCTATATTTATCGCATGTATACTTACGAAGCTCGCGATACGGGCCGTTTTGCTCCTGTTTTGATGGCTAATCATATTCAATGGACACCTCCGCAGGCTAAAAATTCGTCCGACTATTCACTCCTGCAGATCATTTTCATCTTTGGACTATTGCTCGGACTAAGCCTCTTTATCGCCTTGGTGTTGCAGCAACGCTGGCTGGTGAAACGCGAACAGGAACGCATTGCTCAAAGATTGCTGGATGAAGAGCCACCGAAGTTTTAACGATTTTGCTTTCCCAGGATTATTTATTCCTTATTTCAATATTTACTTGAATCAGATTTTAATTCGCAGATGACTTATCCTCCCTCCGAGCCTCTCTCACACCCTGTTCGTCTGGCCGTTTTAATCTCCGGCGGCGGCACGACACTCGATAATTTCATGACGCGGATTCAATCGGGAGAACTGAAAGCGGAAGTCTCACTCGTCATTGCATCGCGTCCCGATTGTGGCGGCATCGAAAAAGCAAAACGGCACGGTTTGCCGTTGGAAATTCTCCCGCGAAAAGAGTTTACTTCCGTTGCTGAGTTCAGTCAGTCGGTCTTTGAAGCCTGTCGTCAGCAGAAAGTCGACCTAGTTATTCTCGGTGGATTTCTGAGTCTGTTGGAAATTCCGGACGACTTCCTGTGGCGAGTGATGAATATCCATCCGTCATTGATCCCTGCATTCTGCGGACAGGGGTTTCATGGATCCCGCGTCCACGAAGCGGCTTACGAACGGGGTGTCAAAGTTTCAGGTTGC
>DOCI01000172.1:5132-5516 GCA_003503535.1 Planctomycetaceae bacterium | reverse complement strand
GGATTAATGCCTGTCAACAAGCAGGCAACTTGCGAGAATCTCTTTGGCAGCGGGTGTAATGATGAAGCCACTCACAACCGCATCTGCGAAGTTGGAAAATCAGTTACTCATAACGGACGGTCCGGGCTTAACCATCCAATCTGTTCTACCTTTGCTTGCCACGCCCATCCTAATCCCATAAACTACCCCTTCTTCGGTTAAGACTGGCCTGACATTATGAACAGGCAACTTCTTCATGTTTGAGTCTATTACAAAGAGTTTAGGCAGTGCGCTGGGCAATTTGCAGCGTGGCCGTATTAATGAAGCCAATATTCACGAGGCGATTCAGGAGATTAAGCAGGCGCTTCTGGAAGCGGATGTCAGTTATGATGTTGTTGATGAGTT
>DOCI01000172.1:2125-5074 GCA_003503535.1 Planctomycetaceae bacterium | reverse complement strand
TTCTCAAGTCGCTCAAGCCGGGCGAGCAGATTGTTGGGATTGTTCATCAGGAACTGATCAACCTGATGGGGCCGGTCGACCATTCGCTGCACATGCGGAAGTCGGGCATCAGCATCATAATGATGTGTGGTTTGCAGGGGTCCGGTAAAACGACGACCTGTGCCAAGCTCGCCAAAATGCTGCTGGCTGAAGGTCGCAAACCGATGCTCGTCGCAGCCGACTTGCAGCGTCCGGGTGCGATTGAACAGCTGAAGACCGTTGGTGCCCAGGTTGGGGTGCCGGTGCATGCGGAAGATCCCAAGGGGAATAATCCGGTCAAAGTCTGCCAGAATGGTGTGGCAGCCGCGAAGAAGACGAGCACGGTGGATACCGTCATTCTCGATACCGCCGGTCGATTGCATGTCGATGCGGAATTGATGAAAGAGCTGGCTCAGATTGATCGCAAGTTGAGTCCGGATCAGGTGCTGCTCGTGACCGATGCGATGACCGGTCAGGATGCGGTTCGCTCGGCGAAGGCGTTCAACGAGGCTCTCGAACTCGATGGAGCTATCCTCACCAAGCTTGACGGTGACACCCGTGGTGGAGCGGCGCTGAGTGTGAAGCAGGTGACCGGCGTGCCGATTAAGTTTATCGGTGTTGGCGAGCAACTCGACAAGCTGGAACTGTTTCATCCGGATCGCATGGCGAGTCGAATTCTGGGGATGGGCGATATTGTTTCGCTCGTCGAAAAAGCCCAGATGCAATTCGATGCCGAGGAGATGGAGAAGCAGCAGGAAAGAATGGCCAAGGGGAAATTCACCCTGGACGATTTCCACAAGCAGATGAAGCAGATTAAGAAGCTCGGCTCGATGGGCGAAATCATGAAAATGATTCCCGGCATGGGTGGCATGGCCGACATGATGGCTCAGACCGACGGGATGAATCCCGACAAAGAAATCGGCCGCATGGAAGCGATGATTTCCTCGATCCCGCCCCAGGAACGTCAAAATCCGAACCTGATCGACCGCAGCCGACGAAATCGAATTGCCCGCGGTTGTGGATCGGAGCCGGGAGCGGTTGGCAATCTGGTCAAACAGTTCAACGACATGGCGGGCATGATGCAGAAGATGGCCGGGATGGGCGTTCGCGACAAAATGCGAGCCGTCCAGGAACTTTCTAAAATGGGCATGGCCGACCCGGGCGGACGCATCACCGACAAAAAACTCCGCAGCAAACGCGGCCCTGCTGATGAGAAGAAACTGCAGCAAATTAAGAAGGATAAGAGAAAGCAGGCACGGAAGGCGCGGAAGAAGAATCGGTGATTGTCGGGGTTCGGGATTCGGGTATCGGGTTTCGAATTCACAGATTGCCTCACTTGAACATACGAAACCCGAATACCGAAACCCGAAACCCACATTAAATGACACACGACATCTACCAAAATCCGCTCAATACCCGTTACGCTTCTCGAGAGATGAGTGGTATCTGGTCTGCTCAGAAGAAACATTCGACTTGGCGGCGGCTGTGGCTGGCGCTGGCGGAGTCTCAACAGGAGTTGGGGCTGGATATTTCTGAGGCTCAGCTCAATGAGTTGCGTAATAGTCTCGACGATATTGATTTTGAGAGTGCGGCGAAGCATGAAAAGAATGTTCGTCACGATGTGATGGCTCATGTGCATACGTGGGGAGATCAATGCCCGGCTGCCAAACCGATTATTCATCTCGGGGCGACCAGCTGTTTTGTGACCGACAATTCGGAGTTGATTCAGATTCGCGAAAGTCTGCTCCTCGTTCGCGAACGGCTCGTGAATGTGATCGATCAGCTGGCGAAGTTCGCGGAAAAATATCGCGACCTCCCCTGCCTCGGTTTCACTCACCTGCAACCGGCTCAGCCGATCACGATAGGCAAACGGGCGACGCTGTGGTGTTATGATCTTGTGCTTGATCTCGATGAGATTAATCATCGACTTGCAGTGCTGAAAATGCGGGGCATCAAAGGGACAACCGGCACGCAGGCGACTTTTCTGCAGTTGTTCGGGGGCGATCACGGCAAGGTCGCTGCTCTCGATAAACTTGTTTGCGAGAAGATGGGCTTCGACAGTTCGTATGCCGTTACCGGACAAACTTATTCCCGCAAGATCGACGCTCAGGTGCTGGCCAGTTTGAGTGGGATTGCTCAGTCATCTCACAAAGCGGGGTCGGATATCCGGATTCTGCAGCATCGGAAAGAGTTGGAAGAGCCGTTTGAGAAGAATCAGATTGGCTCGTCGGCAATGGCTTATAAACGGAATCCGATGCGGTCCGAGCGGATGTGTGCGCTGGCTCGATTTGCGATGTCGCTGCAGGCGAATGCTGATCAAACGATGGCGACCCAGTGGATGGAACGCACGCTCGACGATTCGGCTAATCGACGGCTCTCGTTGCCGCAGGCGTTTTTGTCGGTCGATGCGATTCTGATTATCTATCGCAATATTTGCGATGGATTGGTTGTATACCCGAAAGTGATCGAGAAAAATTTGAATGCGGAATTGCCCTTCATGGCGACGGAAGAAATTCTGATGGCGGGTGTTGCGGCTGGGGGAGATCGTCAGGAACTGCACGAGCTGATTCGTGTTTACAGTCATGAAGCGTCGAAAGTCGTTAAAGAAGAAGGGCTGCCGAATGATTTGATTGAACGGCTGACGAAAGATGATGCCTTCTCCAAAATCGACCTAGCGGCCACGCTGGATGCGAAACGGTATATTGGTCGGTCGCCGGAACAGGTCGATGAATTTCTGCGGGATTATATTGAGCCCATCCGTAAGGATTTTGCGGAGGCGCTTAAACGTGGAGCCGAGGATTTGAAGGTTTAGTCCGATTAATGAACTCGCATTAAAACAACTTCCCTCTCCATCTGGGGAGGGTTAATGTGAGGGCAATCGAATTCGTTTTCAGTAAGAACGTCGAAGGGATCCCCTCATCCGGCCTTCGG
>DOCI01000172.1:1196-2018 GCA_003503535.1 Planctomycetaceae bacterium | reverse complement strand
CTTCTCCCCAAGGAGAAGGGAAGCAAACCGCTCCCCTGTTGAAAAGGAAAGCTGACCACTCCATCAGCTTTAACGGACTCAATCCGCGAAGCTCTCCAGGACCTGCTCGAATGTCTTGACGTGATCCTTAAATGTCTCCGGTGTTGCCGTGTAGGTGATGATGTAGCTTTTGTCCTGGTTCTGGCTGGCCATGTAAAACTGGCGTTGTTTCAAGGTATTGGGGACCGTTTCTGAGGGATTCATCCGCTGGTCGACGACGACTCCTTTGTTGGAGCCGAAGGTCTGGATTTTTGATTTGAAGTTATCGACATTCATTCCCATCTGTTTGTACTGCTGGGGGAGTATTTTTACGATCAGGTCGGCAAATTCCTGAGTGGCCGGAAGTTTGCCATCGATGACGACGACATTCACATTTTCGAGAAAAGCATCCTGTCCATTTCGGATCAGCAGGACTTTGATTTTCTCGAAATCGAAACTTTGCTTTTTCAGGTAGTCTTTGGCGGTATCGGTCATTCCGCCGTCAATGAGTTCGGATTTGAGGGAACCATTGATCGGCAGCCAGCCGGCAGAGTGCGTGAATGAAAAGCCCGATTTATCTCGGTAGTCTTCACAAAAAGCGGTATTGGCCAGACCAACAAGCATTAGGCTGAAAATCAGAAGGGATGATGATAAGCGTTGCATCGGAGAGTCCTTTGGGCGAAGTAATAGAGAAAGAACAGTCGTAGAACACCTAACAATATACGAAATTAAATTCGTTTTAGTCGTATGAAAGCACGGGTGGCTGGGGCGTTCCCGAAGAGAAGCCCCCGAATAGTAAAACAT
>DOCI01000172.1:0-1059 GCA_003503535.1 Planctomycetaceae bacterium | reverse complement strand
GCCCCCGCCACCCCAGATCATTTCGACTGAAATAAGTTTTGTTAGCGGTTCATGATCGGCTTTATCATGCCGTCTCATTTGGCAGATGTACACTGTAGTGAAGGAATGTTTTGGAATTGTACTTCGATTCGAAATTGTGAATTTGGGCAACTTTTAGGTTGGACTCATTTTTTTGATCGTGAAATTTCCGGGAATGGTCTTCTCTAGTTGAAAAACTGTTGAGATCTGACTACAGTACCGAATTCCGCGAATTGGCGCGATTCTAAAAGACGGCGAAGTTGCCGAATTCCGAGTGGGATGTTCACTCATTATTGTAGATTTTCTGTAAGGGTGTTTTTAGGTATGTCAATCACCAAAGTGAAGAAGCAGGAACTGATTGATGATTATAAGCGAACCGAAGGGGATACCGGTTCGCCCGATGTTCAGATTGCCGTTTTATCCCACCGTATTAACGAGTTGACCGCTCATCTGAAGACTCACAGCAAAGATTTTGCAAGCCGACGTGGTTTGTTGATGCTGGTCAGTCGTCGTCGCCGTCTGCTCGATTATGTTCGAGCCAAGGATCCGTCACGTTACGCATCCCTGATTGAGCGACTCAGTTTGAGAAAGTAGCGGTTTAACCCGGCGAGTTTTCGTCGGGTTTTCTCTTTTACCCGCCTTGCGTAAGGGTGGAATGGCTACTGATTGATAGCCGAATTGATGATCTGAATTCCCGGGAAGCCGCTGTGGATTTCAGATCGATGCTGGACGCATTTCTGTATTACTGCGTCGTTGATTTGTTAACGAAAATGTTGTCGAACGCTTGCAGGCTGGCTGCTGATGAAAGTAGCCGTGAATTCATTGCTAAATATCGATAGAAAAAAAGAAAGAAAATCTGTGTCAGGAAAACAAATTGTTGTTGAGAAGGAAATCGCAGGTCGTCAGCTGAAAATGACGACTGGGGAAATTGGGAAACAGGCCAGTGGCGTTGTCATGGTGCAATACGGCGAGACCAGCTTGATGGTCGCCGCTCAAACCGGTCCCGCTCGAATGGGGATCGACTTTTTCCCGCTGACGGTT
>DOCI01000026.1:22957-23997 GCA_003503535.1 Planctomycetaceae bacterium | reverse complement strand
TCAAAACGCGTCAGCGAGGGGCCTACACCTGATTTTGTAATCCCAATCCTCATGGGATGGTCACCAGAATGGGCACACCGGTATGCGCGCCCTTCCGCACAGTGGCGTGCGGATCTGACACAGTTTGCATAACGCTTAGTGCATGTCTGATTGAAGCGGTGTAAATCATTCAGGAATTTTCTGGACAAAGCGTACCCGAATCCACATTTTGAGCAGGATTTTTGAATTCCTGTGCCAAAATTCAAACTGCGTCAGCTAGTCGCAGCACTGGCACGTCGCTTGCGAATAGAGCCGTTACTCAAATTCTCAGAATTCGTTTTCAAGAAGTGAACGGCAAAAAATGAATGCGACAGCAGTACCGGATGATGAATTCGGCCATACGGAATCTTCATCACCTGAACAGACTAAGCGACATGAGGCAATGGAGTCGTTTCAGTATGACGATAAAATCACGAGACAATTTGCCACCGCGACGTTGGTCTGGGGGTTGGTTGCATTTGTGGTTGGAATCTACATTGCTCTGCAGTTGGTGCTGCCGCAACTGACATTTGGCTTGGAATATCTGACATTCGGTCGATTACGCCCCTTGCACACCAACGCTGCGATTTTCGCGTTCGCAGGAAATGCCATCTTCGCAGCCATTTATTATTCGACTCAGCGTTTATGCAAAGCACGAATGTGGAGTGATCTGTTGAGCCAGCTGCACTTCTGGGGTTGGCAACTCGTCATCGTTTGTGCCGCTGTCACGCTGCCTCTGGGGATTACACAAAGTAAAGAATATGCGGAGCTGGAATGGCCGATTGATCTGTTGATTGCGGTTGTCTGGGTCGGTTTTTTCGGCGTCAACTTTTTCATGACACTGATTAAAAGGCGGGAACGACATCTGTATGTCGCATTGTGGTTTTACATTGCGACAATTGTTACTGTCGCCTTGTTGCATGTGTTCAATAATCTTGTGGTTCCTGTCGGATTATTCAAAAGTTATCCGATTTACGCAGGCGTTCAGGATGCCTTCATGCAATGGTGGTACGGTCACAATG
>DOCI01000026.1:22594-22840 GCA_003503535.1 Planctomycetaceae bacterium | reverse complement strand
TGGTGGTACGGTCACAATGCAGTTGCGTTCTTCCTGACGACACCCTTTCTGGGATTGATGTATTACTTTCTTCCCAAAGCTGCCAATCGCCCGGTCTTCTCTTATAAGCTGAGTATTTTGCACTTCTGGTCTCTGGTGTTTATTTACATCTGGGCCGGGCCCCATCATTTGCATTACACGGCGCTACCGGAATGGGCAAGTTCGCTGGGGGTTGTCTTTTCTGTCATGCTGTGGATGCCATCCTGG
>DOCI01000026.1:21874-22447 GCA_003503535.1 Planctomycetaceae bacterium | reverse complement strand
ATGCTGTGGATGCCATCCTGGGGAGGCATGATCAATGGATTGCTGACTCTCCGAGGAGCCTGGAATAAGGTCACTGAAGATCCTGTTCTGAAATTTTTCGTCGTGGGAATAACCTTCTACGGCATGTCGACATTCGAAGGTCCGATGCTTTCGATCAAAGCCGTCAATGCCCTTTCCCATTATACGGATTGGACAATCGCTCATGTTCACAGCGGTGCACTTGGGTGGAACGGGTTTATGACCTTCGGCATGTTGTATTGGCTGATGCCACGGATTTTTCAGACGCCACTCTACAGTAAAAAACTCGCGGAATGGCATTTCTGGCTCGGGACAATGGGTATTCTGCTTTATATTCTTCCGATCTATGTTGCGGGAATTACTCAGGGATTGATGTGGTTTGGACTCACGGAAACGGGCCAGTTGATGTATCCCGATTTTGTGGAAACCACACAAATTTTGATGCCGTTTTACTGGATGCGAGTGCTGGCAGGTATTCTCTATCTGTCCGGTGGCGTAATGATGTCTATCAATTTTTTCCGAACTTGGGCAAATCGTCCCAAAGTCTATGAGGAA
>DOCI01000026.1:21316-21685 GCA_003503535.1 Planctomycetaceae bacterium | reverse complement strand
CCCGACTCCTCAATCCGAGTTAACGGCCGTGCTCGAAGTCGGCAAGAAAATTGATGTCTGGTCGAAAATGGCCTGGCATCGCCGCTGGGAACGTATGCCCATCTACTTCACGTTCTGGGTGATTGTCGCAGTGGTAGCCGCTTCATTGTTTGAGATCATTCCAACCTTCCTGATTCGTTCCAACGTCCCCACGATTTCGACTGTCGAGCCTTACACTCCACTCGAGTTGGCAGGCCGCGATATTTATGTGTCCGAAGGATGTTACAATTGTCATTCCCAAATGATCCGCCCCATGCTGTCTGAAACGAAACGGTATGGCGAATATTCAAAACCTGGGGAGTTTATTTACGACCATCCGTTCCAATGGGG
>DOCI01000026.1:19848-21157 GCA_003503535.1 Planctomycetaceae bacterium | reverse complement strand
TACGACCATCCGTTCCAATGGGGTTCCCGTCGTATCGGTCCCGATCTGGCACGTGAAGGAAACAAACAGTCGCATTTCTGGCACCTCGTCCATCTGCGTGATCCGGAAGCGTTGGTTAAAGGTTCAATTATGCCAGCGTTTGCTGCGTTGGAGAAACAGGATCTGAATTTCAGGACGATCCCTGATCGTGTGAAAGCCGCAAGTTATCTGGGAGCTCCTTATTCTGAGGAAACCCTTGAGAATTCCATTGTGATCGCAAAGAAGCAGGCTGCTGAGATCGCGAAAGCCATCGTCGCTCAAAATGGTCCGGATAATTTGCAGGATAAACAGGTCATTGCGCTAATTGCCTATCTGCAACGACTGGGCACCGATATTTACAAAACTCCTGCACCGGCAGTTTTGGAAGAAGCAGAACCCCAGATGGATCCGGCAGAGACGACAGAAGTCATTGAGGAGCAGGAATGATTCGAGAAATTCTAAACAATGTCGATTACAGCTTATTTGCCACGAGTGCACTTGTTCTATTCGTACTCGTTTTTGTAGCAGTCAGCATCAAGACATATTTTACGGACAAGAAAACGACCGACAAACAGGCCGACATTCCGTTGTCGGATGGAACACGGAGCAAAGCATGAGTGATAATTTATTAACCCCTGATGCTGACAACGAATTGACCGGCCATAATTACGATGGAATTCAGGAGTATGATAATCCATTGCCCGGCTGGTGGAAGATGATATTTATCGGTTCCATCTTTTACGGCGTACTCTACATGATTTATTATCACAACGGTCAGGTTGATCGTTCGATGTTGGTCGATTATCAGCAGGCGGTCGCAGCGAACTTACGTTTGCAGTTTTCTGAAATTGGTGAACTGAATCCAGATCGACAAACATTGCTGGCATACATGGACGATCCAAAATGGTCAGCAGTTGGTGAATCAGTCTTTAAAACACACTGTATTTCCTGCCATGGTTCCAATGGAGAAGGAAAAATCGGTCCCAACCTGACGGATGACAAATGGAAGAACGTAAAGACGATTGAAGACATCGCCAAGGTGGTCAGTGAGGGAGCGGGTAACAATGCGATGCCTGCCTGGAAAACACGATTGCACCCCAACGAACTGGTCCTGGTTTCTTCTTATGTTGCCTCGTTGAGAGGCACGAATCCTGCAGCCGCTAAAAGTCCCATCCAGGGAGAAAAACCAATTCCACCGTGGGACGAACCACAAAAATAAATGGAAATGCATAAGGTCATGATTTCTATGAAAACCAATGAGTGGAATTTCGACGGGTGGCGGGGGCGCTCT
>DOCI01000026.1:7075-19700 GCA_003503535.1 Planctomycetaceae bacterium | reverse complement strand
CCGCCACTCGGGAGATCATTCTTCAATATTTTATTGAAAATCCGTATTCCATTTGGAACGGGGTTCAGGTTGAAATACGAATGGTCATGATTGCTATGACAACCATTGATTGGAATTGCGATTGGAAGCCTTGTCATAGCATCTTCAGAGGAGCGAAACGATGAATGACGCGCTCTTGGATGCTGATGAACACGTTCTCTCGACACTGGACAAGGACGGGACGCGCAGGTGGTTGTATCCGCGAGTTTCGCTCGGTCGATTCTGGCATGCGCGAAGAATTGTGGGCTATTTACTGATTGCACTCTTTGTCGCTCTCCCTCATTTGAGAATCAACGGACGTCCAGCAATTCTGCTCAATATTACCGGTCGTGAGTTCACATTATTTGGGCTGACATTTTTACCAACCGATACACTTTTACTGGCATTATTTATGGTGAGTCTGTTTCTCACCATTTTTCTGCTGACAGCGATATTAGGTCGCGTGTGGTGTGGCTGGGCCTGCCCTCAAACGGTTTACCTGGAATTTGTCTATCGTCCCATCGAGAGACTTATGATGCTGACCAAAGGGCGGGGTGGTGTTCCCGGCAAGAACATCAGTGGCTGGCGGTATGTGGTCCTGTATGCAATCTATCTTGTCCTTTCGATGCTGCTGGCTCATACCTTCCTGGCTTATTTTGTTGGCGTTGAAAAGTTGTCCCAGTGGATCCGGCTTTCCCCTTTTGAACATCCAGGGCCCTTTCTGGTCATGCTGGTCACAACCGTCATGATGATGTTCGATTTTTCTTTCTTCCGCGAGCAACTTTGTTTGATTGCCTGCCCTTATGGACGATTCCAATCCGTACTATTAGATCGCAGTTCTTTGATTGTGGCTTACGATCGAACCCGCGGTGAACCTCGAGGTAAAATCAATAAATCACTTCCCATCGTGAATCAAACGCTGGGAGATTGTGTGGATTGCGGTTTGTGTGTTCGAACCTGTCCAACCGGCATCGATATTCGTGAAGGTTTGCAGATGGAATGCATTCATTGCACGCAATGTATGGATGCCTGCGATGCGGTGATGGATAAAGTGAAACGCCCCAAAGGTTTGATCCGCTACTCCAGTCAGAATGCGATGGATGGAGAGTCGCAGCGGTTCTTGCGACCTCGTGTCGTCATCTATCCGACCTTAATCCTCATTTTGGTCAGCTTATTGACTTACAATATCGTGACGAGAAAGTCTTTCGATGTGACGTTAATGCGAAATCTGGGTAGCCCATTCATTGTGACCGAGTCAGGCGAAGTTGAAAATTCCATGCGAGTAAAACTTGTGAATAGACTGGATGAAACCGATCAGTTCTTAATCAATGTTTTGTCTCCTGAATCTGTTCATATCGATCGAACTGAACCAATTGTATTGGAAAGTGGAGCCACAGAAACTGTGGGAGTTCTGGTAACAATCCCCAGGAATGAATTTACATACGGCCAGTTGACTGCAGATCTTGAAATCGTGAGTCAATCGGGTGACAGGAGAGTGGTGCAATGCAAACTGCTGGGACCATAGACGTCTCCGCCGAGCAAGCGGAACGTACGAGTCGTTGGATCTGGAGTGGAATGATTGTCGGGCTGTTGAGTCTGCAGATTTTCTGCTGCATGATCGCATTTTTTCTGGCAACAACGTCTCCTTCGATGGCGATCATCCCGAATTATCATCAGAAAGCTCTGAACTGGGATGAGACTCGTAATGAAATACACGCGAGTGAACAACTCGGGTGGCAAAAAAAGATTGACGTGAGTGAGCCGATCGATGTTTATGGGAATCGAACAGTGACTCTCTGGCTGAATGATTCGACATCGGCCCCGGTCCTGGCTGATCAAATCCATTTGAAGGCCTATCGACATGCGAACGCGGCTCAATTGATTTCAATCCCTCTGGAAGAAATTGCTCCGGGAACGTATCAGGCACAAGCGGAAATAACGAAAGCTGGTTTGTGGCAATTTGAGCTTCAGGCAAATCGAGATTCCGACTCCTATCTCGATTCATTCACTTTGGAAATTGCGACTCGATAATTCATGGAACCAAATTTGATCTCAATCGCGATTGCAGTACTGACGGCCAGTCTGGTCGGAAGTGCGCATTGCGTCGGTATGTGTGGACCTTTCGTTATCCTGGCAGCAGGATCGAGTGAAGCGTCTGCGCGTTTTCGTTTGAGAAATTTGACAGGGTATCATGCTGGCCGTGGAATGACTTATGCCTTCATTGGCGTGATGGCAGGCTGGGCAGGAAGTTGGCTTGATGTGGGCGGACGTCTTCTCGGCTGGCAACAGACTGCTGCCTGGCTGACAGGTCTGGCCATGATATTATTTGGAATCATTGCCATCCTGAATTTGCGAAAACGAGGCTCCGTCCATTTCGCTTTACCCATTATTTTGACAACGACTATTCGCAAATTCTATCAGCAAACGCGAGTTCTCTCTGCAGGGTTTCGAGCCGTGGCAATAGGAGGTATCACCGGGTTCCTGCCGTGCGGCTGGCTCTATGCGTTTGTGATTCTGGCGATAGGAACGTCGCATCCATTTTCAGGCGCAATGATTATGCTGGCCTTCTGGATGGGAACAATTCCCGCGCTATCGTTACTCAGTATAGGTATGAGTCAACTGACAGATTCTGCAAAAGCGATCGTGCCCTATTGCACAGCAGCGATTCTCATTCTTGGAGGTCTCTTTACGGTTTCCGTTCGCTCTTTTGCAGACCTGAGTCGTCTGGATCAAACGAAGGTTCATTCCGAACATACAATAGAGGCACTTGAAGAGATTCAGAATCAACCGCTGCCCTGCTGTCATCAGGACCTGGCCGATGAAGAGCTCCCCAATGAAAAGCCGCTACCACCATGCTGTCAGAATCAATAAGCACCGATCTTGAACAGAAAAAACAACACTGCAGTTGCGCGCACTGCGGATTGCCCGTTCCAGCCTCGATGTATCATCCCGAGAATGCCCGGATGTTCTGCTGCCACGGTTGTGAAACGGCTTATCTGATTCTGCAGGATGACGACGAACTTAGAAATACATTGCAGGAACGTCAGCAGCATTCAAATCGGGATCTCGATTATACCTCGATGGACCACGACGCGTTTAAGACGCGTTATGTTTTATCCCTTTCACCAGAGCGGCGACAAATTCGGCTGCTGCTTGAGGGGATTTACTGTTCGAGCTGTGTCTTTGCAATTGAAAAGCTTTCGCAATACCTGGATGGGGTGATTTCTTCACGCGTCAACCTAACCAATTCAACAGTCACAATCGAGTGGGATCCTGAAATCGTTTCCCTCTCTGTTATTGCACAAACATTGCATCGGCTGGGCTACTCTCCACATCCAGTTGATGATGATCGCTTCGCAGAAATTGGTCGGAAGGAAAATCGGAAACGATTGATCAATCTGGCCGTCGCCGGTGCCTGCGCTGGCAATGCAATGATGATTGCCTTTGCGTTATATAGTGGCGTGTTTTCGGGAATGGCAACCGAGTACCTGCATTTATTCCGCTGGACGAGTTTGATCGTTGCCACGGTTTCTCTGTTCGGGCCAGGCTCTCTGTTTTTTAAATCGGCCTGGCGTGCGATGCAAACTCGGACATCGCACATGGACGTGCCAGTCGCCGTCGGCTTGCTGGCCGGTTACGGGCTGGGCCTGGCCAATACTGTTCTTGGTCGTGGAGAAATTTATTTTGATTCGATTTCGGTTCTGGTTTTTCTATTACTGATTGGCCGATACCTGCAGTTCTGGCAGCAGCGAAAAGCAGTCCATCAAATTTCGCTGCTCAAGGCGCTGACACCCCAATACGCACGTCGGATCAAAAAAGAGAATGTGGGTCAACAGATCACGGAATCGATCCCGCTGGATGCCATTGAAATTGGCGACGAACTCGAAGTCAGAGCAGGTGATTTGATTCCAGTGGACGGTTTGATTCGTTCCGGGAAATCTTCTGTCGATTGCTCGATCCTGACTGGGGAATCAATCGGTGTTCCAGTGATCGCTGGTGATCGCGTTTCAGCCGGAACGATGAATATCTCCAGTCCATTGGTCATTCAGGCGGAATGCCTGGTGGCTCATTCCAGATTATCAGAGATCGCCAGTCTGGTTGAAGCGGGAATTCAATCCAAGACTCCCATCGTTCAATTCGCAAATGCGATTGGTGGATACTTTGTAAGCATCGTACTTCTGCTGGCAGGGCTCACGTTTGTGGGATGGGCTGCTTTCAGTCTGGAGCTGGCAATTAATCATGCGATGACATTACTAATCGTGGCCTGCCCATGTGCACTTGGTTTGGCGACACCTTTTACAATCGCGATTGCTCAAGCCCGAGCTGCCCGTCAGCAGATTCTTGTCAAATCCGGAGATGTCTTCGAACAACTGCAAAACCGGGGAACCGTCTGGCTCGATAAGACAGGCACGATTACCGAGGGGAAGATTTCGGTCGTAGAGTATCAGGGAGAGACCGAGTTAATCCCAATCCTCGTCGCCATTGAAAAGAATGTCGTTCATCCCATCGCGACTGCTCTCGTACGAGACCTTGCCTCAACAGGGGAACTATTGTTGACAGATCACGTCGAAGACGTGTATTCGCTGCCCGGCTACGGAGTTTGTGGACGGATCAATGGTGCGACGATTGCTGTTGGATCTGAAAAGCTGATCGAGAAAATGACACTCTCGATTTCCGAAGATTTGATTGCTCGCTTAAACCGATACCATCAATCGGGATTGACGGGGATCGTCATTGCTGTGGATGGAACCGTCAAAGCGATTTGTGCGATCAGCGATCAGATCCGTCCCGATGCTGCTGCAGCGATCGAGCAACTCAAAACTTCAGGTTGGAAAGTTGGGATCCTCTCTGGCGATCATGTCGAAGTTGTCAATCAGGTCGGCAAGCAATTAGGTATTCCTGCAGAAATGACATTCAGCCAGATCTCCCCCGAGCAGAAACTGGAGATCGTCAAGGAATCATCAGAGCATGAAACGATTATTATGGTGGGAGATGGCGTGAATGACAGTGCGTCTCTGGCAGCGGCTTCTGTGGGAATAGCCGTGCATGGAGGAGCCGCAGTTAGCTTGCAGGCAGCTGATGTCTACATCAACCGTCCCGGCCTGCTGGGAATTACCGCATTGATGCAGGGTGCCAAAAAAACAGTTAGGACAATTCGCTTTAACTTTGCCGTTTCCCTCTCTTACAACATCATTGCTGCGGGATTGGCGATGTCAGGGATGATCAATCCCATTATCGCCGCCATACTAATGCCTCTGAGCTCTCTGTCTGTATTGACAATTGCATTTCTCAATCCCGCTTTTCGAGAAAATCAGTCATGAGTGTGATTTACGTCGCTTTACCCATTGCTCTTTTACTGGGAGCAGCAGCTGTGATTGCATTTATCTGGTCGGTCAATAATGGCCAACTCGATGATTTGGAAACCCCCGCAATCCGCATGCTCAGAGATGATTCCACAAAATCATCGAAAGAGAAACAAAAAAATTCTGATCAGCCACACTAAGCATTCCGATCCTGTTCACTCAGGTAATTATCAATCACGTTACATGTGGCTCTGAGGCTAAAAAGCGTGATCCTCAGGGGACTCGAATCAGCAAGGCTTTTGTTTCCATTGATTTGAAGTGGAATGACAATGTATTCATGGTACGCACAGCAGTACTCTACTGCTCTTTGAATTTACGGTGTTATTTATTTTTAACTTCCTTTGCGGCACGATCAAGCCCAACGAGTATATAACAGAAGCCCAACATCGTCATCGAAATGGATGATATTATAAGAACCATTCCCCCACCAATATTTACTGTGCTGTCTCCTGACAACGTGGGGGACAATAAAAACCAAAATAATACAACAGTCACCAAAACCGAAATAATAATGACAAGAATATTTGTCGCCTGATTAATGGGATATCTGCTGGAGATAATTGTAACTGCAACCCAAGGAAGTAAAAAAGCTATGAAGAACAACTGACCGAAAACGATTAATATTGCCACGGCCAATACGATGGTGATCAGGAGATGGATCCTGGCATATTGATTCATGATAGTTAGATTCAATTTAATTATTCAAATTACAGGATTCGGCTTCAAAACCGTATGTCCGTGCGAACCATTCAGCGAATCTTTCAGATCTCTTAGTGGATTTGTCGGGATGATAACGATCGACATGATGACCGATTTCATGGACGAGAACATCCCAGAGATAGAATCTTTTGAGGGATTCATCGGTAAACCGATAAACCCAGTTCCCGTTTTCGTGTTTCATTTGCACTCCCGCTCGTTGATATGCATGAATTTCAGCAGGTTTGTGTAAATCAGGCGAAATCCAAACTCTCCGTCGTTCGGGGAACGCAAATAATGCAATGTCGCAATTGCCATAACAGCCGTAGTACCAGTTTGGATTCCATGCTGTTTTCTCCTGACGGGTTGTGCCTCCCAATAATGAGATTTGCTTCAATCCGACCAGCATTTCCTGCGGCACTAGGTTCAGGATCCTAATCACATCATCACAGTCAAATGGCCTTACGAATCTGCGATGAAGAGGCATGACCAACAACGGGAGTTCGGTCCCATCCAAAAGAGTAAACTTAGCCGTCGGTCGAACATTCTTCAGCGAATTCATTTCCAGTTGCTGCGGATCATATTGAGACCAGTTCGTGAACTTGGAAGAAGAGTACATGTTGGATCGACCGGCACTTGGCTTGGCGTGTCGTTTCATGGATACTCCTTTGAAAGAGTTCATAGCAGTCCAGTCAAGGTGCGTCGCGAGCACCGGATTACTGTATACGGTCGGGCCACACTCGGAAATTATTACGTTGAATAACGACGCGAGGACTTAATTTGTCGTTGGATGATTTTTTTCTTTCGGCAAACGACGATACCGACATCATCCCATAGTTCTCCGGAAGGCAGTCGAACCATTTCGGCGAGCTTTCTTGGCAACGTCTGGAAGTCCAGCCAGAGGATATCTTTGAGAAGTTGCGGGCGATTGATGTAGTTGCAAAAACCATCGGTTGCGAGAATTAACATCCCATTCCAGTTGGAAGCATAGAAACCGAATGGTTCGCAGCGTCCCGTTCCCAATAATGGCTTTCTGATTTGTCCAGATGTCAAATTGAGAATTTGACCTTCCTCAATTAACCAAGCCTGACTGTCGCCTACGCTGGCACCCCGAATTTCTCCATCCTGCAATGAAGCAATCACACAAGTCGATTCCCCATTGGCAATCCGATTGTCAATTTGAGCAATCAACTGGCAAAGCAAGTTGGAATCGTGCGGAATCGTTTTTTCGTTGGAGCATTCTCGAATAACACTTTGAGCAGCTTCATACCCGGCACCGCTTCCACCAGCGCCATCGGCAACAATGATAATGGTTTGCTGATTCTGCTCGATGATCTGCACGAAATCTTCGCAACGATTTCGATAAGGAACTGTAATTGAGTTTGTTTCCAGCAAGCTCATTGACTTTACTCTTCCTCAGAAGCCTCAAGCCGTTCTCTCAAATAACCTGCCCGAGCCGTGTTTCGTTCTGCAGACGAAAGTTCTTTGGCGTAGCGTTTTTGCAGGTGGGCGGGTTGGGTTTGGATGAAGAGTTCGTTGGCCAGGGTTAAGTCGGGGGTTTCGATCAGGCCCAGGTTCACGCCCATGCGAAGGCTGGAGAGCAGATGCAGGGTTTCTTCTGAACTGATGGTTTGGGCGCTGCGGAGGATGCCGTAGGCGCGGGAGATTTGGTCGTGTAACTGTTGATGATTTTCGGTGATGAGGGCTTTGCGGATGCGGCGTTCGTAGTCGATGACATTCGGCACGACATCTTTAATCAACTCAATAATTTCCGGCTCACTTTTGCCGAGTGTGATCTGATTGGAGATTTGATAGAAGTCTCCCATCGCCTGGCTGCCTTCGCCGTAAAGTCCGCGGACGGCCAGTCCCATTTTCTGCATTGCCTGGAAGACTTTTTGAATTTCCTTCGTCTGCACCAGAGCCGGCAGGTGGACCATGACGGAAACCCGAATACCCGTGCCGACGTTGGTCGGACAGGCAGTCAGGTATCCGAACTGTTCGTGATAGGCGTAGGCGACACGGGCTTCGATGGCGTCATCGAGTTGATCCATTTCTTCCCAGCAGGCATCGAGATTAAAGCCGCTGCGAAGGACCTGCATACGGAGATGATCTTCTTCATTGATCATCACGCTGGTTTGCTGAGAGTTACCGACGACAACACCGCGGGGGCCAGAGGCTTCGGACAACTCCCGGCTGATGAGCTGACGTTCCATCAGAAACTGACGGTCGATTTTCGAAAGCGTGTCGACATCGATATAGGTCAGATCGCTGTAGGAGTAGTGCGGTTTGACGGGAGGTTGATCCGATTCGCTGGCGATTCGTGAGCCCTGTTCGCCTTCCGTTTCGGCGGCCGCTTTTTTCGCCTTCTTGTTCTCTTTTCGAACTTTGGAAACGGCATCACGCAGGAGACCTTCGATTTCCTTGCGTGTTGCATCGTCTGCTTTCGTCAGGAACGGAAACTGGGCCAGGTTGCGTGCCAGTCGAATTCGACTGGATACGACAACGTCCGACTCTTTCCCTGTCCCTTCGAGCCAGCCGCTCGTGACAAAAAGTAACGAATCCAAATCCACGCGTATCCTCCCTTGTTCTACACTCAATCAGTCGATCTTATCACATTTCTTATTGAAGGTTCGACCAATTTCATATTCTAAGGGGCAATCCTGATCTTAGAGAAGTGGTAAATCCGACAGGATTGCAAACATTTTACAACTCTGGTGAAGTTCCACTGGTCCTGACCTTCAATTCGAGAGTGTAGCGAATGAGGGGAATGTTCTACCAGACAGTCCAGAAAAAGCATTTCGGGAAATTATTACACATGCACGAATCGCAAGCGAGTGTGTGTGACTGAAGACGGATTGACTCACTCGCTTGCGCTTCGCGCTTGTATTTTACTATTCGACGGGCATTGGTAGCGGGATGAGTTCTGTCTCTGGAGTCTCTGACGGTTCTGGGAAAGCAATTTCACCGCGTTGCTCCCGAGCCTGCTTTTCAGAGAGTGCGGCCCAGTATTTCATGCGATACTCAGCGGGATAATAAACGGGATCGCAGCCGCGGCAGGTTGGGCATTTGCAATCCTTCGAGCAGGGGCAGAGGGCGCGATTGACGCCAAAACGTCTCCAATCGGGCATCCCAATGCGGCTGACATCCAAACCGGGGACATAAAGCGGATCGAGAGCGAGCTTGGTATCGGCGTAAGCATCGATGATTGAGGAGTAGATGGCCGTCGTGCGATAGCATTGGCAGCCGCTCAATCCTAGGAGCAGACCACTGAAGATTCCCAGTATGACAATTCGCATAGTTGACCTCAAAACCTCGATACAGACGCCGTTTGGAGGTTTGATCGGCGGATCGATCGCTATTGGTGTCCGTTTTTAACGGCTTTAGCGGATAAGCCGATCAATCCGAGTGAAAAAGTGCGGCTGAGTTAAATTGGGGGAGATGTAAGGGGGGCCTCATAACCGATAAAATGAGAACAACTTCTTGTTCATTGATGACAGAGCACTTCATAATTAATAGGCGAGCCGTGGCAGTTATAGTACGGGTATTTTCACGATCCTTGTGCGTAATCATTTTAATTCAGGCTTAGCACAGAAAAAATTCAAACCCACCCGAGTCATGACTGACTCGGTCGCCTGATGGAATGCTCATGGATGCTGTTCCTGGAAAAGTTAAGACTTTTTTATAAAAAACCACTGATTTTCATTGCAGTTCTGGCGGGGTCGACTGTTCAGAGGGAACGGGGTTGTGGTATAACAACGATTCACTCGACTCTTTTTTTGATCGAAACGTGGCTCCGGTCGCTCTCCTGCAGTAAGTGACCGTTGCTCCCGAGCCGGTTTTTCATCGAAAGAGGCAAAGCGAGTTGCTGTCTTTTTCAGAGGCATGTGTCTCTGACAGCATATTGAAATTCACCTTTTATTTAACGAATTAGGCCAATCAATCGGTTTTCTGGGAATCGATATGGAATTGGCTTGGGAAACACATGGTTGACAGGCATTTACTCCGCGAATATTCCATTACAGATGATGAACTGGACTCCTTCCTGGGAACATCCTTTGCCGATTTAACTGGCGAAGATGCCGATATGGATTCGGTGTACGATGAGACCTCCCGAAGTTTTGACGCCAATGAAATCATCGAAGGACGCGTGATTCGCGTCGATGACGATGAAGTTCTGGTCGATATTGGTGCAAAAAGCGAAGGTCTGGTCCTTCTCGAAGAGTGGGAAGAAGACGAAAAGCAGCCGGAACCGGGCGACACTGTTGAAGTGTTGATGGAAGACCTGGAAGACATTCACGGCGTGATCCTCCTCTCGAAACGCAAAGCGGACCGAATCCGCGAGTGGGAACGCATTATCGAGAAATGCAACGAAGGTGATATCGTCACCGGTAACGTTGTGCGTAAAATCAAAGGTGGTTTGCTGGTCAATATCGGCGTGAACGTCTTCCTGCCAGCTTCTCAGGTCGATATCCGCCGTCCAAACGATATCGCCGATTTCATCGGTCAGGATATCGAATGTATCGTTCTCAAAATCGATGAGCCACGACGAAACATCGTTGTCTCTCGTCGTAAGTTGATCGAAGATCGCCGAGCCGACCTCAAACGAAACTTGCTCGAGAAGCTCGAAGAAGGTCAACTTCGCGAAGGTATTGTCAAGAATATCGCCGATTTCGGTGCATTCGTCGACCTGGGCGGAATCGATGGTCTGCTGCACATTACCGATATGAGTTGGGGACGCATCGATCATCCTTCAAATATGGTCAATATCGATGATAAAATTGAAGTGATGATTCTGAATGTCGATCGCGAAAAAGAAAAGATCGCACTCGGCTTGAAGCAGAAATCAAAAAGTCCCTGGGAGAACATCGAAGATCGTTATCCGCTCAACAGTCGCGTAACCGGAGAAGTGACCAACGTCATGTCTTACGGTGCGTTTGTGCGACTTGAAGATGGTATCGAAGGTCTGGTTCACATCAGCGAAATGTCCTGGACACGTCGTATTAATCACCCGAGCGAACTGGTCAATATTGGCGATCAGGTCGAAGTGGTTGTGTTGAATATCAACACCGACAAACAGGAAATTTCACTCGGCATGAAGCAGACGCAACCCAACCCATGGGACAACGTCACCGAGAAATATCCAATTGGTGCCACTGTAACTGGAAAAGTGCGAAACCTTACCAATTACGGTGCTTTCATCGAACTCGAAGAAGGTGTCGATGGCTTGTTGCACGTGAGTGATATGTCCTGGACACGCAAGATTTCGCACGCCAGCGAAATGTTGAAGAAGGGCGACGAAATCGAATGTCAGATTGTCTCTGTCGATGAAGACCGTCGCCGTATTGCTCTTGGCCTGAAACAGCTCGCAGGCGATCCTTGGGAAACCACAATTCCAGACAAATACGGCCCAGGCACAATTGTGACTGGCAAAGTGACGAAGATCACCAACTTCGGTGTGTTCGTCGAACTGGAATCTGAACTCGAAGGCCTGCTGCACGTTTCTGAACTGGCCGACCACAAAGTGGACGATCCCGAACAGGAAGTCAAAGTTGGCGAAGAAATCGAAGTTCGCGTTCTGCGACTCGACCTCGACGATCGCAAGATCGGCCTGAGCCGACGTCTCGATGCCGAGCTGGACGATGTTCAGCAGGTTGATGAAACCGGCAAACTGATCGCTGCTCCCGGCGAGCTCAAAGGGGGCATGGGAGCCAGTGGCGGACCACTCTTCCAGATGCCAACTGCCGAGCAGGAAGCCGAAACGGCTGCCGAGGAAACGGCAGCCGAAGAGGCTCCCGCAGAAACAGAATCTGCAGAAGCCGAATCAACTGAAGAAGCTTCCGCAGAGAGTTCAGAAGAAGCTGAAGGTTCTGACGAGACTGAAGAAACCGAAAAAGTTGACGAGTAATCTCGACAGCTGATTTCGAACATCAAATGACCGGAGGAAAGCAATCGCTTTTCTCCGGTTTTTTGCATTACGGTATCGTTTTAAAGATCATTGATGAGAGACCCGCGATTTTGTGATTCAACGACGTGATATCGGAATCTCGAATATTTCACTATGCAATGATGATTCCACGTGATATCTTGAGGTAGAGCGAATAACGAATTTGCTTTCAAAAGATTTCTGAAGATTGTCATTGATAATCGTTTCTGTATTTTTCATTAGCTCGCAGCATTATCCATAATCTTGTGTCAAAAGGAATATTGCATGGTCTCAATCAATCGTCGGCAATTTTTGGCTGCGATCTCAGCAACAGCCTTCACATCGATGGGAACTCCTGCACACACTGCAATGGCCAATGATGAACTCCGCGTGGTCGTCATTGGTCTGAATGGGATCGGTCGGACCCACCTGGAAGGTTTTCCGTTGATCCCCGGCGTGCGAGTGGTCGGGGCCTGTGATGTCGACAGTGCGGTCCTTGGGACAAGGGCGGAAAATTTTGATAAGAAATTTGGTTATCAACTCAAAACTTACGATGACCTGCGTCGCGTTTATGACGACCCGAATGTCGATGCAGTTGTCCTGGCTGTGCCGAATCACTGGCATG
>DOCI01000026.1:3934-6986 GCA_003503535.1 Planctomycetaceae bacterium | reverse complement strand
CATCACTGGCATGGCTTGGGAACGGTCTGGGGTTGCCAGGCGGGGAAGGATGTTTATACCGAAAAGCCCTGTTCTCATAACATCTGGGAAGCTGGACAGATGGAGAAAGCCGCGCAGAAATATGAGAGAATTGTACAAATAGGTATTCAACGCCGAAGTTTTCCGCATCTTCAGGAATTCTTCAGTGAAATCCGTGAAGAGGGAGTTCTCGGCAAACTGAAAAGCGTCAAAGGTCTCTACTTGTCCCGCAGGGCATCGATTGGCAAACCGGAAGTCGCTCCGAAACCATTGCCAACGGTCAATCATGATCTCTGGTGCGGGCCTGGATCGACAAAACTCGAGCGTTTGCGTTATCACTACGACTGGCACTGGTTCTGGGAGTATGGCAATGCAGAACTGGGCAATAATGGCCCCCATATTCTTGATCTTTGCCGCTGGGCCGTAGGAGCCGAGGAATTCCCGACCAGTGTAACGAGCGTGGGCGGGCGATATGCGTGGGATGATAATGGTCAGACTCCGAATACGCACATTCTCAGTTATGATTATGCCACTGCCCCTATCACATTTGAAATTCGTGATCTGCCCACTGCGGAAGGCAAACAGGATTCCTGCAAATACAGGGGGCTCAGTTACGGAATCGTTGTCGAAGGGGAAGATGCGACCTATCTCGGTTTTGACAATGGTAAAGTGATCGACCACGACGGAAAAACGATTCGTGAAATTACAGGAGACAAGGGGCCAGACGGGGGACGTCAACTGCATCGCGAGAATTTTGTAAAAGCCGTTCGGTCTCGTAGCACAAAAGATCTGAATTGCAGTGTCAAGACAGGCCACCTTTCGTCCGCATTATGCCATCTAGGCAATATTTCGCATCAAATGGGAGAACAGATTGCCTTATCTTCGCTGCCGGAACGGGTTCAGAGTCAGCCTTTGGTTGCAGATGCATCAAAACGGATGAGCGAACATCTTGCAGCCAATGGTGTGAATTCTCAGACAGCATCGGTGCAGTTGGGACGAACGCTGGAAATCGATCCGGCCAAAGAGGTGTTCCCAAATGATGCTGCCGCCAACCAATTACTTCGTAGAGAGTACAGATCTCCCTATATCGTACCGGAACAGGTTTGAATGAGCTTATGCGTTTGCCTCTGACTTGATAATTCGTTCAGCAATTCTCTATTATTAAAATTTAATAGAAGAACGGTCATCGTCTTTGGTGGAGCACTTATGTTTACGCTCTGCATTGCTGACCGTGCAGTGACGAAAAGCGACGCATGGTGAATGGAGAACGGAAAGTCCGTCTACAGGATATTGCCGAGAAAGCAGGCGTTTCCCGGGCAGCTGTGGGACATATCCTGAATAATTCAGGTTTGGACTGTGTACGGGTTTCAGAAAAGACCAGAAAGAAAATTCTGAAAATCGCGGAGGAGCTCGATTATCGCCCTAACCGTGCTGCTCAGAGACTACGTGGAATGCCCACCCGGCTCATTGGAGTCCTGCTCGACACGGTCAATATGGCTGTTTTCTCCGCACGTCTGGCTGCGCTTGAAGCCGAAGCCCATGCTCGTAGCTATCGACTGATGATCGGTCAGGTCCATCACGATGCGGATGAAATTAAAACGTATCTCGACGATTTCATTGATCACGGGATGGATGCCATCCTGTGTCTCTTTGACGTAATGCAGGATACCCGGCCGCGACTGAAAAAAGTTTTCGAGAAGCGGAAAAATATCATTCTGCACTCATCACCCATCCTGAAGACCCAGCCTTGTATCCGTGTTGAAACGTCTTACGCGATCAAGCTGCTGGTCGATCACCTTGCTGAGCGAGGCAGAAAGCGAATCGCCCTCCAGTTATGGTCTCCTTCCGACCTTCTGATGTCCATCCGCAGTGATGCGTGGAAGACAAATGTCAAAGGATGGGGGCTTCCAGTTGCCAATTCACTGATCTGGACTAATCCCGAGGCAACACAGAAGCCGACCTCTGAAGCTGTGGATCACTGTATTCAGAATCTTGTCTTGAAAAACAAGGCTGATGCAATCATTGCCTCCAATGATGAATGGGCCGTGCGAATCATTCAAGGTTTGCATCGTCACGGACTTTCAGTTCCCGAGGATATTGCTGTAACAGGGTACGACAATCTGGATATCGCAGATGTCATAGAACCGGGGCTGACAACGATTGATCAATGCCATGCATCTTACGCGAAGGAAGCTCTGAATCTGGTCGAGGAATCGCTGGCAGGCTCCATCCCCTTATCGAAAAGAATTCGGGTCATTCTACCCGAACTTGTCGTTCGTGAATCGACTTGATCAAAATGGTGATACAGGATCTGACATCGATCTAATGAATAATCACTCACGATCTGCTGATTGACGCGTGCGGGATTCGAACCCAGCCTGATCGGTGTGAAAGACCGATGACCTCACCAGAAGTCGAACGCGCCCTGAAAACAGTCAATAAAAAAGGCTCGATATCGCAGTGACATCGAGCCTGATCGCTCTCGGGCAGTATTTAACTGCTGTCATCTACGCATACGATGAATAACGCATTCCTCACAATGAAATACTTCACCGTGAAATACTTCACCGTGCAGAAATTCGAGCAGAGCAATAAATGACATGGGATTGGACTTTAATTTATCAATTGATCAAAAAATGAAACTGGTCTCTGCCGTTGAGACGTAAACTTTAAAGGAAAGGTTCGGACATTTTTGAGTGAAATCTGAATTTGACATAATCCCACAGGCTTCACCCAGACTGTAATTTATTGCCCGTCACTCTAATCAAGATTTAACACCAGGCTTGCTTATCGACTGAATTTAATAGCGGCTCATCGTCGAGAAACCGCCGAATGTTTTCCAGCAGCATTTGCAGATGTCGTTCCGGAACTCGAAGTGAAGCGGCTGCGATGTGGGGTGTGATCAACACATTCGGCATTGCCCAAAGGGGATGGCCAGAGGGGAGTGGTTCAATCTCAAAAACATCCAATGCCGCTCCTGCGATTTGCTTTTTCAGCAATGCGTCTGTCAGTGCAGTCAGGTCGACAATCGCTT
>DOCI01000026.1:0-3876 GCA_003503535.1 Planctomycetaceae bacterium | reverse complement strand
TGATGAGATAACTTTCAGGTGATACCTGCGAAATCATCCCGGCATCAAACAGTTTCTCAGAACTCGGAGTGTGCGGAGCAGCGATGACCACAAAGTCGGATTGCTGCAGCAATTCCGGCAAGCGATCAAGTGGCCAGATTTCTTCAAGGATGCTTGGTATTGGGTTTGGCTTCGGATCTACTCCGTATAGCTTCATTCCAAATGCATGAGCTCGTTTTGCAATTTCCCGTCCAATTTCTCCAACACCCACAATTCCCATCGTGCAATCTGAAAGATGCTTGTGAGCCAGATCGACTGGTGTCACATTTCCCGGGCCACCGAGGAAGTCAGTTTGTGCGTGCTCGTCGCCAATTGGTCCCCAATGATTTCGGGACTGTGCATCTCGATAAAGATGGAGGTTTCGGGCGAAAGTGATGACAAAGCCCAACACATGATCTGCAATCACATCCGAAAACAGACCTCGCATATTGGTCAGTTGTGCGGGATGGGCGATCAGTTCCGGAAATAGATAATGCTCGAGACTGGCGGTGGGTGTTTGAATCCATTGCAGGGCATTTGCACGGCTCAATAACTCAGGTGTCATCTTGCCATAGAAGGCATCGGCATCGGTTATTTCAAGCAGGGCCTCTGTTTTGTCGGTCGCATTCACGACGTTCAGGTGTCGGGAAATGTTCTGAATTCTTTGTAACCGGACGGAATCGATCGCAGGGAAAACCAGTAATTTTCGGGATAACGTGGCGGGAATCGTCATAATCTCTGTTTGCTTTCCAATTTCTGAAAAAGAATATGCAGAAACGGTCGCTGCTGATTGAAAAATGGCCCGTTCATGAGAGAATATAAGGAGATGTCGATGAGACATTTTGTATTGCAATCCTCAATCTAATGAAAGGTAAGCGGCGAATAATGACCTGGTTACCAAAAAAATCTGTTGTTGTGCCGATTGATTTCTCGGGAGAATCCAAACGGGCAGTCGAAACGGCTCTCGAATTGGTTTCTCTTCCCGAACAGGTGCATGCCATTCATGTGATGTTTCCGCTGGATATCGTCAGTCCGGGAGCAGCCTGGGGAGCAGTGGATGAAGTCGAGCGAGAAAATGCGGCTCGTGCACATACCCTCGAATACATCAAAGAGAACAATTTCACGGGCGTAACCGTCCTGAATCGCGTGGGTGATCCCGGGACGGAAATTGCCGATTACGCCTCGTCAATCAATGCGGATTTGATTGTGATTCCCTCTCATGGCTATCATGGAATCAAACGAGCCTTGCTGGGATCGGTTGCCGAACGAGTGATTCGTCATGCCCATTGCCCTGTCTTGGTGTTGCGCCGGGAAGATGCTGAGTAATTTATGTCCAATCCAGATCGAACCTCATCACCGCTCAATCGCCGCCAGTTTCTGGGGGACAGTGCCCGCAATGCCGCCACCGCTGCAGCTGGTGTGGTTGGATTATCCCATATTTCTCAGACACGGGCGAGTGCCTACTCCGGTGATCTTTCCAAGGCTGATAAAGTACGCGTTGGAATTATCGGATTACGAAATCAGGGATTGGAACTGGCTCGGACTTTTCAGCATACGAGCGGCTGTGAGATTTCAGCCATCTGTGATGTGGATGCGGCTGTGCGTGCACGGGCAGGACGGGAATTGAATCTGGAGAGCAGCAAGGTTCGCAGCGAAGAGGATGTGAATTTCTTGTTCGACGATCCCAATCTGGATGCACTGGTGATTGCCACGCCCGATCATCACCACGCCTGGATGTCTGCCATGGCAGCCAATGCCGGGAAGCATCTCTATCTGGAAATTCCGACAACGCACAAAGCGGAAGAAGGCGAACGCTTACAGCAGATGCTTTCCCAAACCGGTGTGCTGGTTCAAGTCGGATTGCAGCATCGCAGTGGACAGCATTATCACTCTGCGATGGAGTATCTGCATTCTGGAGAACTCGGTTCGACTCGTTACGTCAAAGCCTGGGCGTGTGTGAAACGTCAGAAACTGATCACGACGGAAAAATCGATTCCTCATCCGCTTACTCAACATCAGCAGAAGCTCTGGCTGGGGCCGGAATCGTCCTGCGAACTGGCGGGTCCTGACTGGCATTTTCAATGGCGTTGTCTCTGGCCGTTCGGTTCCGGTGAACTCGGCTCGTGGGGCGTCCCTTTACTCGATATCGCCCGCTGGGGTTTGCAGGTTGATATGCCGAATCGTGTGACGGCGACAGGCGGGAGTTATCATCTCAACGATGGTCGCGATACCCCCGATACCTTGCACGTTCAATAGGATTTTCCGGAAGCGGTCATCGTATGGGAACATCGTCAGTGGTCGAGCAGAGGTCACGAAGGCCGTCCGCATGGGGTCGCGTTTTATGGTGAAAAGGGAACTCTCATAATAGACCGCAGTGGCTGGAAAGTTTACGACAGCAAAAAATCAGTTGGACAACCAGCCAGCAAAACGCTGGAACCTCATGTGCAGAATTTTGTGGATGCGATTCGCCAGAAAGCACCACTGGCAGCCGACTTTACCACAGGTCGAATCAGCTCCAATTTCTGTCATCTGGGAAATCGTGCTTTTCAATTGGGTGAGTCGATTTCAGTAAATGCTTAGCCGTTAACGTGCTTGTAAGTTAACGTATTATCGAGTTGAAAAATATTTGGTTTGGATTTTGATAAATTTAAACTGAGAGTTGCAATTTATTCTGTTTCACTTTCTGATACATTGTTCCCATTCAATTTCTATTTCCAGTTCTGGAAACACATTCTCTGGGGATGTATCGACTTGACAACGCAAAGTCTCAAGAAGGTGATCGATCATGAGCGAGTCCACTGCAGTTGATAGTTCCTTTGTCTCGAAACCCCTTGGTACATTTGAAGTGCATAAGTATCAGGTTGACGGAGGGATGTCGTTTGGATCGTTAATGCAGTTATGTGGTGGATTGGGTTTCACAGGGATCATTCTCGGTGTGATTGCCCATTTTGTGGGTCAGTTTTTCTGGTTCATTATTATTTTTCCCGCTTTGATTGGATTAGGAGTTGGGCTGGTTGGATCGGGGTTGATCAAGAAATTTCGGATTCGCAATCCGCTGATCTGCGCCATCGCCGGTTTCGCTGCGGGTGTCTTTGCGATGCTGACAATGCACTATATGGAATATCGATCATTCAATTCATCGATTGAATCTGCGGTGGGATCAGAAGAAGCAGCAGAAATTCGATATGTCGCCATGCATATTGACGAACTAAGCAGCGATCTGGAAAATCAACCGCAGGATGTTCAGGAACTGGTCATCGGGTTAAAAGAAGATAAGGCAGCCCTGCGACTGTTTCGGATTGATTCTTTTCCTGATTTTATGGACTATCAGGCAGAGCAGGGAGTGGAGCTTTCCGGGCGAGCCGGTCAACAGGGGGCGAATTTAGGCTACACGGGCACCATCATTTACTGGCTTGTCGAATTGCTGATCGTTGCCTGCATTTCCTTTGCCATGATGCGATCTGCAGCAGCCGAGCCTTTTTGTGTGGATTGTCATTCCTGGAAAGAGAAAGCGATTTTCGGACCGTATCGCCCCGAATATGAAATGCTGAGCGAGCTTCAATCCGGACATCTGAGTACGCTACCCCTAAGATCCGGAGATGAATTGATTCAGGCAGGAGACTGGACGCTCGGCTTGTGGACTTGTCCGAATTGTCAGGATCAAGTGCCGGTGGATGTTTACGTGCAGAAAGTCAAGCTTGGCGAAAATGGTGAAGTGACCCACGATGAAATTGAAAAGCTGACATATCCTCCCGAAGCCTTCGTTCCACTACACGTCGCCTGCCGTAGCGAAGAGAAAAATCCTGTGGCAGTGCTTGAGGAAAAATCTACAGAAGTGGACTCCGAGCAGAGTGACGA
>DOCI01000033.1:14607-18443 GCA_003503535.1 Planctomycetaceae bacterium | reverse complement strand
AACCAGCAGAATGAGTCCAAGCAGAATATGGCAGAGAAACATTACCTGATAAAAGTAGTTTTGGAGGATTTCATTTTGAAACCATTCCAGAAATGTCACACCCGCCAGATAAATCGAATTTGCAACAATCAGAACACATAGGGCCAGGACAAAATGGTAAAGCTTCCGCAATGGTTTACCAATTGCAGGACGATTTTTGGGAGTTTTAGTATTCTGATCAGGCATAAGGGTAATGAATCAAGTGGAAAATGAAATATCGTAAGCAGATGTATGAATAATTACTTATATCAAATGCAAACAGTTGGAAACAAGCCTCGGTTCCCTCCGGCACAATGAATACAATATGTGGTCCATAATTCAATAGAAAGAAAATAGCATAAATTACATCCGAGGCAATTTGCGACATACCGTGGTCTGCCAAACATCAGTCAGGTCGGAGCCCCTCTGTCGGCACTCACAGCTCCAATAGTCATACAAGCTATGTTAACTCCCTTTCAAACGTTATGCTGAATACATCAGCACGTGCTTATACTGACGACCACAGAACTCTATAAATGGAGCGGACATGGAAAAGAATAGAATTTCACACTCTCGGCGTCAGTTTCTGGGAACAGTTACCGCAGGCAGTGCGGCGGTACTTGCTCCGATGATTGTTCCCTCTTCTGCACTTGGGCGAGACGGGGCTGTTGCTCCCAGCGAACGGATTGTAGTAGGAGGCATCGGTATTGGACGCCGGGGTGGATACGATCTTGGCTGCTTTCTTCAACAGAAAGATGTGCAGTTTGTAGCCGTGGCTGATATCAAAGCACAACGCCAGAGTGAAGTGAAAAAGATAGTTGACACCCATCATGGTAACGAAAACTGCAAAACGTATCGGGATTTCCGCAACGTCCTCGACCGGGATGATATCGATGCCGTGCTGATCGCAACCGGGCCGAACTGGCACGCCACGGCAGCGATGACTGCAGCCAAAGCTGGCAAGGACATGTACTGCGAAAAGCCAGTCACGAAGAACATCATTCAAAGTCTGATTCTGGCAGACACAATGCGCAGAACCGGACGAGTCTTTCAGGCAGGAACGCAGCGACGCAACCTGCCTCACTTTTCGTTTGCCTGCGAGTTGGCTCGCACCGGAAAGCTTGGCAAGCTCCAAAAAGTTTACGCGCATCCGGCTGGCATGCAGGCAATGATGAGTGGCTGGCTCGTCCCTGAGGAAGTTCCTGATCAGGATGTGGTCGACTGGGATATGTATCTTGGGCCAGCGGCCTGGCGTCCTTATAACAAGAAGTTGCTCGATGGGTTCAACTTTGAAAAAGGAGGCGGATTCGTCGGAGCCTTCAATGGTGGCGGCGTGTTGGAATGGGGATCGCACTGCGTCGATCTGTGTCAGTGGGCCGTCGACGATAGTTTGCCACCGGTGGAATACAATGCTCCCAAAAATGGCGAACTGATGGCTCGTTACGAAAATGGTACGCAATTGATTTTTCGGGAGAAAGGCTGGATTCCTTTGGGATCATGTCCGGTTCGATTCGAAGGAGAAACCGGCTGGGTGGAAGCGGGCGATAGTGGCAAACTGGTTTTGAGTTCGCCAGAACTACTTGCAGGCAGATCCGTCGAAGAGATCGGTGGCTACCCGGCGACGTTCCACGTCCGCGACTTCCTGGACTGTGTGAAAACGCGTAGCCAACCGAAAGGGAATGCTCAGGCGGCGTGCAACGCTCATATCGCCTGCCATGCAGCAAACATCGCTTTGTTATTGAATCGTCAGGTAAAGTTCGATAACGCAACCAATACTTTTATCGACGACGTCGAAGCGAATCGATTGAGATCCGAAGCACTTCGAGAACCGTGGAGGCTGTAACCCTGTTGCTCTTTTTCTGACAGCTGACCAGTTTACGATTCTCTCATTCCAGGACCATCATCATGCTGAAATCTCTCAATCGCAATGTCATTTATTTCACTGCCCTGTTCGTAGCACTTTGTGCGAATTCGTTATGGGCATATCAAACGCCAGGTTCATCGTCGGGACAGGAACAACAACTGCTGGCTGTGCTTCAATCCGATGCACCAGCTGCGGAAAAGGCTCTCGTGTGCAAGCGTCTGGCGATCTATGGATCTGACGCGGCTGTTCCCGAACTGGCCAAACTCCTTCCGAACCCTCAGCTCTCCTCCTGGGCGAGAATTGCTCTGGAAGCTATCCCCGGCGAAGCCTCAAACGAAGCTCTCAGGAACGCAGCTGATTCATTAAAAGGTCGACTGCTCGTTGGTGTCATCAACTCAATTAGTTTCCGGCAAGACGAGAAAGCCGTTGAGTTACTGATCGCGAAACTCAACGACTCCGACAACGAAGTCGCAGCTGCTGCCGCGGTTGCACTTGGACATATCGGCAATACAGACGCAACCCAGGCACTTCGAGAGGCCTTAGCCTCGGCACCCGTTGAGCAGCGATCGGCGATTGCTGAAGGCTGTGTGTTGAGTGCAGAGCGATTACATAACGAGGGCAATTCTGTTGAGGCTATGGAAATCTATGATGAAGTCCGTCATGCAGATGTCCCCCTGCAACGCATCATTGAAGCAACTCGCGGAGCGATCCTGACCCGGAAACAGGAAGGCATCCCATTGTTAATCGAAACCTTCCGTTCGCAGGACAAGAAGATGTTTCAACTGGCATTGGGAACCGCTCGCGAATTTCCAGGTGGCGAAGTCGATCAGGCCTTAGCTGAAGAATTGTCGAAAACTTCTCCTGAACGGGCTGCATTACTGATTCAAGCTATGGCAGACCGGCCCGAAACTGTTTCTTTGCCTGTCGTTCTGGACTCTGCGAAACAAGGGGACAAACAGGTTCGCCTGTCTGCTCTTCATGCCCTGCAACGAGTTGGAGATGATACCTGTCTTTCAGCAATACTGGCCATTGCGACCGATTCCGATGAGGAACTTGCCGCAGCTGCGCAAACCACTCTCGCTGCTTTGCCGGGACAAAATGTCAACCAGAGAATTGCTGAGCAATTGCCGCAAGCCACTGGCGAACAGTATCTGATTTTACTTCAGTTGATCGGCCAACGACGCATCGACAGCAATGTCGAAGATGTCGAACTGGCCCTGAACAATCCCGACGCGAATGTTCGCAGAGCTGCACTCATTGCTTTAGGTGAAATCGTTTCCCTGAATAGGATGTCTGGACTTGTGTCGCAAGTGATTCAACCTGGTCACGCAGAAGATTTGCCAGTCGCGAAACTGGCATTGAAAACCGCCAGTGTTCGCATGCCCGATCGTGAAGCCTGTGCTGCAGAATTAGCAGCAGCGATGAAAGATGCACCCGTCTCTGCCCAAACGACCTTGTTGGAAATTCTAACTGATGTCGGTGGCAGCAATGCACTCCAAACGCTTGCCTCGGCTGCCAGGAGTGATGAGCCGGAACTTCAGGATACTGCGAGTCGTTTACTCGGCACATGGAACTCAGTCGCAGCGGCTCCTGTGTTGTTGGATCTGGCAAAGACAGCCCCGGCGGAAAAGTACCGAGTACGAGCACTGCGAGGCTACCTTGGACTGGCCCGGAAATTTTCCATGCCCGATGATCAGCGAACCGAAATGTGCCAAAATGCGTTCACTGCAACGAATCGTATTTCTGAACACCGCTTGGCACTCGATGTCCTTCAATTGCACCCCAGTCCATCCGGATTGAAACTGGCAATTGATGCAATGGATATGCCCAATCTGAAAACCGACGCCACCGCCACAGCAATGGTGATCGCCCAAAAGCTTGGCAAGAAGGGAATCAAAGTCAACCAACTCATGTCCAGCGCCGGGTTCGAGAAGGTGAAGCTGGAAATTGTGAA
>DOCI01000033.1:7103-14532 GCA_003503535.1 Planctomycetaceae bacterium | reverse complement strand
CAGGTGAAGCTGGAAATTGTGAAAGCAGAGTATGGTGCGGGATCTCAACAAAAAGATGTCACCGACATCCTGAGAAAACAGGCAAGCGACTCACCCCTGATCCCACTTGCGGCTTCTGGTTACAATGCCAGCTTCGGCGGCGACCCCGCTCCCGGTGTCGTCAAACAACTGAAAATCCAATACCGCATCAACGACAAAACCAGCGAAGCCACCTTTGCAGAAAATGCCTTGATACTTCTTCCGCTTCCTAAGTAAACCCGCTAAGCCAACCCGTATCGACCTCAGTCAACTCAGGTAGTACAGATCCCTTATCGAGAAACACTATGCGAATATTTTTCATAACGATGCTCGCTATTTCTTACGCTGATGGTGTTCAGGCTACCGAGCCGAACCGTCAGGGGATTGACTTTTTTGAGGCCAAAATTCGCCCAATGCTGATCACTCATTGTTACGAGTGTCATTCTGCGGAAGCCGTTGCGAAAAACAAGCTGAAGGGAGGATCGCTGCTCGACTCGCGCGAGGCGAGTCAACATGGAGGAGAAAGCGGATAGCCGTCGTTCCCGGCAAGCCGAATGAAAGTCTGCTGATCAGTGCACTTCAACATGTTGACTTTGAGATGCCCCCCAAAGGGAAGCTGCCCGATGAAATTATTACTCACTTTGTGAAGTGGATCGGGAGCATTGCTTAGTTCGCCAACCTTACGCAATTCAACTTACGCAATTCATTGGTAAGTGGATTCAGTATTAGTTTCACGAGTTTAAGGCGTCTGCTCCTTCTCAGGCTCTTCCGCTTTCTGTCGCCTGTAGCCCACAAGGTAGAACTCGGAGTTCTTCGGTGCCTTGAATTCCGTGGGAAACGCATTGCCAGAGAGGTTGTAGCAGACTCGCATCGCGTTTTCACCCTTAATTTCATAAATCGCAAGGATGATTTTCCCCTTGTTGGGGCCGGACACACTCTTGATAACCATACGCATCGGCGTGACGGTTTCGTCGAGAATAAACATGCCCTTGTCTGGCTGTTCCTCGCCGGTGATGGTCACCTCATATTTATCATGTGCAATTTTGAGCGTAATGGCATCAACTGCGGGCTTCGGCAATAGGACTCCCTGAAGCATCGCTGCTTTAGGTTTCCAGATTCCGTCAAACTGAAAGTCCGCCACCTTAGGCGTACTTGTAGTGTCTGAGGGGCCTTTTGTATTCGCATCCTCAGCATGACATTCACACACCGAAAGGCATAGAATCAGAATGTTCAATATAAGCTTCATGGTATCACCTGTGGTGTGGAGTCCAGCATTTCTTCGTTGGCTAACGGGGAGCGTAACCGGGCGGAGGCCCAAAAACTCTGATTTCAAAATCCGTGTGATCGGCGTCTCATGTTCACCGCTTTGTTTTGCCTATTCGGCATCGCTGTGTGACATGACACCCTCCTAAGGTGGCGGCGCAATGATGACTGCCACATACGGGAGCCCCTCTTCGATCTTAAAGCGCTTTCCTTCTTGACCAGCACGCAATCGCATGGGGCCAACTGCTCGACTACCTGGTTCATCCAATAGCCTAATGTTCGCCCCGCTACCGCCTGGCGTCCAGCCTGCAACGCTAACTAACAGGCGACCGTTCTTCCGTTCAGGAATGTCTCCGCCGACAGGGCAATAGGAGTGCTTGCCGTCAAGACTGCCACCCCATACGCGATTGTCTATGGCATCGTCCGCAAGCAGCCCATCACAAACAGGCACCCAGTCTGTGACAGCAAAATACTCGGTTTCGCCCAGCTCTTTGAGCTGCTCTGCAACCCAAGCCTCAACGACAGGGCCGTCCTGCTTAGGAGTGTGTGAGGTGACGGGCACGATGACTTTAACGAACACCTGGTTGAACTGGAGACGCATGATCGACTCCGGCGTAGGCCCCTGAGCGGGTAACTCGGCAGCAATGATTACGACCATGTTGACGATCAGTAGACAAACCAAACCAGGGTATCTCATTCTGAACCTCTCCACGTGGCAATATATGGCATAACGTCCAACGTAACCGGGCGGCGACGTTACACGTTGTTTTCAGTTTCCTCTGGATTCGCCGTTCCGGTTCACACAATTGTTAGCTGTCTATTGTAAGATTTCGCAGTGTTAGGCTGTCGACTGTAAAGGGTTTTGATTGGATCAAAGTGAGTGGATCAGCTCGTTTGCGTTGAATCGCTGGACCGGCCATACCTTGCCAGTCGAGTCAATTATCGCGAGTGAGGAGCAACCAAGGGCCAATAAATCAGACAGTTTAAGGTTTACAACCTGTGACTCTTGGGGATTAAGGACAATTTTAGAAAAGCTTGTGAGGGCCTGTTTTTCTGTCGGGATACCATTTTGGTCGTCCTCGGCGAGACGCGGCTTCGGGAAGTGCCTCTGATTGTTGCCGTCACGCCCCTCCACGGCAACGAGCTTGAGTTTTTCCTGACCTTGATTCTGCATTTTGAGTGTGAGTTCGTCCCCGTTCCTTTCAGCGACTACGACCAATGGGCCACGGCCGGATGACCAACCAATCTTGGTGAAGAACCAATCGGCTAGCGAGTCAAACGCGCTGTCAATGAAGAGTAGGAGTGCCACGAGGATGGCACAGCTCAGGCCGATCACGAAATAAATGATAACCTGGAGGTCCATAGTGGTCCAATTGAAGGGGATGTTGCCAACTAACGCCTGCCTTAACCGGGCACGAACGGAAGGCTTTGAATTCAAATTGCCGCGTGAATGAGTACTCCGGTTCACGGCTTTGTTATGCGGCCTGTGTCAGCCGCGATTTTGCCAGTTGATCTCCAGCTTGATTCGGGACTTTGCACTGCCGCCCCATTCGGTTTTGAGTCCGGCCTTCTGCAATTCTGAACAGATCAGAGCACCAGCGCGTTCTGCATCAACTTCTTCCGTTTCCGGGCGGGTAGAACTGTAACCGAGATACATGCCATGGCCGTCTACGGCACCATCGACATCCTGCGACGTGTAGTAGCAAATGCCAAATAGGTTTTCAGGATTACCTTGGGACCGGTACTCCTCAAGACAGTTGTGGAAGGCTTCGCTGGTATCCCATCCAGCGTTGTGAATTGCGATTATGCCTTTCTCACGCAACGCGCGGAAGGCGGCATCCAGTTTGTCACAGTCGGTTTCGGCGGGCCATGAGGCCTCCGCTTCGGATTTCCGTTGGAATTCTTCAGCGACACAGGCACGCAGCATTTTCTCGTCGGCGTCATCCTCAAGGATGTCCGTGATCATGTCTTGGACGTCTCCGGCGTCGTCATATCCAGAGCAAACGCGGAAGCGGATCTGCTCAGCGATATATGTTTCGGTTTCGTTCATTGCCGCCTAACTAATTGATAGACAGATTTAACTTCTGTCTATTAAAGTTTGATCTTCTGGATATTACTTCTCATCATTATTCACCAATGGATCGATGACTGTCAACCAGCGGAAAGATATTGAGATTCTCATTGACTGCGATTCCAATGAGAAAGCCACTTTCAACCACTTCACCCAGATTGCATGAACAGTTACGCTTTAAGCTCAGAGCCAACCATTACACTTTTCGGACTGGACAGACTAAGTCTACTGGGTGGAGCGTTTTCCAGGTTACCATCGAGACTGTCATCATTGAGCCTGGCGGCATCTCCGTGGTAGGAGAAAGGCAGAAGTCGAGCAATATCTGACCTGGCTGGCGGTGGAGAAAGATGTCGCTCCTTCAACATGAAATCGGGCTTACTCCGCTCTTCACTTCTAATAGCCCATTGAGTAAAAAGCGGTCTCATTTCAAGCACTTATGAGCCAGTTCCAGGCAGAAGATGAGTCCACGAGCTAGTTGATCGATACCGAGAAAGAGCATTGCGGGTCCTCCTGTGAAAAGAGGAAGTGAGGCCTTCTCCATACGGAGAACCACCTCGCTGTTTGGGAACTGCACTTACATCGATATCAAAGAATTGCCTGTAATCGTAAATTGTTCGCGATGCTGAATTATTTTTTAGTCGTCAATTCAAAGTCATAAACCTGGGAATCGTCGAATTCGACCGTGGCTTCGTGCGGCGTAGTCATTGGACTCACCAAAGCTGCAGGAACAGTTTCTTCGGCACCTACGTTCATTGGACCTTCCGTAGCCGTCCGCGAGTTCCAGAATGTACCATCCTGCAGCATAAATCTGCTGAACGTCACTTTGTAAACACCCGGTAACACGCCGGGGTAATCAGACATCTCTACTCCGGCACCTCCTGGAGGCGAATAAAGAGTATAAACTCCGTTCTCATCGGTGCGTCCCATTGCAATCCGAGTAATTTTGGTCGAGCCTTCCGTCGGGGTGAACGTTACATCGACTCCTGCTGCCGGACTGCCATCAACCGTGACTGTTCCCTGGAGTTTTGTCAATTCGGACAAATAGTCCGGTTTTGAACTGGTGCCGCCACAACCAAGCTGGCATATAACAAACAAACTGGCCAGGATTCGCGTCTGAAATTGCATACTTATCATCAGGCATTCTCGGATTCAGATTTTCTTGATGTCAATAAAAAAGCCGCCGACTCATTCACGCGAAGCGTCGGCGGCTTGAAACCTCTTCTTTCCAGCGTAAACCGCTGGAGAGGAATAGCGACTATATTTCGCCCAGGACCTGACCGTCAGCCATACGACACAAGTTGCTAATCGTTACCGAACTTGCGTTTTCGCTGATGAATCGGACAGAACCATCAGCCATCAGAATCTGCATGCCGCCAACATGGTAGCTGCCTCCGTACCCCCAGCTGCCCAGCTTGGGAGAACGATCGATTCCAGCGTAGGTGTGATTGTTGATTCCAAACGTGGGGTCAATTCCCGGTTGTAACCACCCACGGTAGCCGTATGGATTCGCGGAACCATTATGAATTTCAAACTTCTGCTCGCCCATCGCGAACGTGTTGCTGGTTCCATCGGTAATATCCCGCATCCGCGCTTTGCTGTTGTCGCCGAACATACGGCGGACCGATCCTGAATCGGTTGACCAGTTATTACAGTCTGAATGCCTGTAATTAGCGTACACGATAAAGTCGTAGCTCGTTTTACGTCCACCGATGCCAGGCGCTGCACGATATGCTGCGGTGGTGGCTGTCAAATCATTGCCACTCGGCTGTGACGGACAGGTGAAGACATCGATTACCGTTTGATGCCGGGCGGCATTTCCGGATGCTAAGGGGTCACCCATAACAGTTGCCGTAGACCCACCCCCAATACATGTCTGCTGGGTTCCATAAACACCTCCTGCATTGTCCGACATCGCAACGTTGAAATCGTATGCGTCATAAAGATTGGCTTGTTCCAGAAACGGCAACAGCATCAACAGACCGTTTGTGTTCATAACCTGACAATTGGCTTTACCCGTGCCCGTATAGACAGTCGAGCAAACTCCCTTGTTGTACACAGAGGCTGGAAACACTCCATGGGTATCGTGATAATTATGCAAAGCGAGACCGAGTTGCTTGAAGTTGTTTTTACAGCTGGTTCTCCGAGCCGCTTCTCGAGCCTGTTGCACTGCAGGAAGCAGGAGTGCAACCAGTATGGCAATGATCGCGATCACGACCAAAAGCTCGATGAGTGTAAATCCCTTTTTGTTCTTCATTGGAATCCCCTTTATTTAAAACAGATAAAATTTGCCATTGCGACGATATCTCGTTACATCATTCATTCTCAGCAAAACTTGAGCCACAATCGTTTTTAATTCAATATTCCCGGAAATCGCAGTCCGCAAATGGAAAAATTGATTTCATGTGCTCGAAGCGTGAATCTTTTTCCAACACCGATGCACACATAAAAGGCAACGCTACAGGCCATGCCATCGCATTCATTCATAACGACGGAGTTCATTCCGCCAAACGGCTTGATCAATTCCGCGACGAAATCAGCCCGTCGTTAAAACCGCAGACTTCAACCACAGCAATGTACGATTCGTTGAGCTCAGCACAGCGTTGTGTGAATTGGTCAAAGAATTGCAAAACTTTGACTTAACGCGTGGATATAAAAAGAGGGAACGCGTGGATATAAAAAGAGGGATCAGTTGTCGTGTATGTGATCGATACCGAGAAAGAGTGAGTGTGATTCCCCAGAAATCGGGGAATCGCAATACCCATTCAATGACAACGCATTCATCGATACCAAAGGACTCGGTCAGAAAACAGAGGAATGTTGCGACAAGCTGTGGAGCGACTTCCCTGGCCACTTTGCCAAGTGGCACAGGGATATTATCGCAGTTTTCCCCGTCTTAACTGAATGCTTATCGGGGCGTTGCTACTTCACTTTCTCAAGTTTTGGAGCCTTCCAAGTGCCATCGAGTGCGACTTCTTTTGGCCAATAGAGGCGCATATACGTCGCAAATGGTCCCTTGGGGGCAGGTAGCCAGTTCGCTTCCAGCTCTTTGCCCGGAGATTCGTTCTGGATGTAAATCGTCAGTCCGCCGTCGGCGTCTTTCTTCAACTTCGGTAGCATTGGCGAATTGATGAGGTAGCGGTTGATGGGATTGGCCACCAGCAGGCTTTGAGGAAGCTCGTACATCGTCAGCGACCAGAATGCATTGACCGGAGGATATTCCCCTGGCGCAAAATGCAGAGTGTAATCGTTGCTACCGGTGAGTGGCTGGCCTTCACTGTCCACGCGATAGATCGGATACATTGCCTCCGCCTGGGCATTGCCGTAGATGCCGATTGTGCCGAGCCAGCGGTGTAAGTAATTGTCACTCAAGGTTTCGCGGGAGCCGAAGATATCTCCGGAGGTGAGTTTTCCTTCATTCAGCTCTTTGACGCCACCGGCAAAGGCCTCCCAGGCGTCGGCGCGGCCCTGCTCAATAGCTGTCCTCATTTCGGGCGAGAGTTTGGCGGGGTCGAAGGTCTTGCCACCCTCGATGCCAATCGTGGCAAAGCTTTCCCGAAGTGCCTTCTCATTCGGCAAAGTCGGGCAGTAACCCAGCACGAAATTCATGATGCTGAAGAATTCCAGCGACGTCTTCTCATCTTCTTTGGTCAGCGGCTTGATGAAGTCCACAACTGGCGCGGCCTGTGGTGGCGTGGTTCCCAGGAACGTAGACAAAGGCTGCATGTTGTATTGGGCCTGGATCTTCTTAACATTGTCGATATCGGCCGGATTGAACAACTGTGTGCGGAACGCGACCATGCCGAAGTGCGTATCGAACTTATATACCTTTTTGATGCCTTCAGGTGTTTCGCCTTTCCAGTCCGGCCCGACCAGCAAGAAATTGCCGGCTTCATTGCCAGTTGTTCTCGATCCGGCGTAGCCCGCAATGTACGTGTAAGCATCCCACATCTGAATGCTGTAATAGCGTTTCTTCTCGATCGCCGGCACAGAAATCACGAGTGGCTCGGTACGCAAATCCAGGCCCGCCATTGAATACGGTGTATCCGAATTCGGTGTCTGTATCGCGGTATCGGCAGG
>DOCI01000033.1:5935-6934 GCA_003503535.1 Planctomycetaceae bacterium | reverse complement strand
ATGTGATTCCAGGTTGCCTTGAAACCAGGATCGTTCTCGTCCACGTAATAGGCATACTGAATGCGGTAGTTATCCACCAGTGGGTAACCATAAGTGTAGGCTTCTTTGGCGATGGCGCGGGCCTCAGCTGGTGTCACGGCCTCCGCCTGTGCCAATGCAGGCAGGGTGTACACTGCAGCGAGCGCTATAATTGTTATGATAGTTCTTGGATTCACTTGAGTTTTCCTTTAGGTTGTAGATGATCTAGCGGTTGTGGTTCAGTCGAAATTTTAATTATTCAATCAGTTCGAACTCGCCTGGCTTCCAGGTCTTGTCGAACCATTTCTTCTCGGGGCCATACAGACGCAGCAGCACACTCCAGCCTTTCCCGGGAACGGTCTGAATCCAATTATTTTCATGCCCCTTGGGGGCCGTTGGGCCGAACCAGACATCCACCGAACCATCGGAATTGATGATGATGTCTTTGTTTTTACTGCCTATGCTTGGGAACTGCTGGTCGGTCTGCAGTTCCGAGCGGGTCTGGTTATCATACACAACAAAGGACCAGAAGTCCCTGGCCGGGATGTTCGGTGGCAGCTGGATCTTGTAGGTCCTGGCACCGTCCAGCGGACTACCCTTGGAGTCGGTAGTCGCCATGACGTATTGCGAGCCGACGCCCACCATTTCGAATGCCATCGCCGGGGTAACGCCAGTGTAGTTGTATTGATACAGGACACGTGCTGCCAGATTGCGTACGCCCGGTTGCGAGAGGAACTGATAGCTGCCACCGACAAAAGGGAAGAACCATGCGCTGTCCGGATTGAGGTATGCCTCCTTCACCCGAGGCTTGAATGCGATGGTACGTGCGGTGGCATTGCCCACGGCTACGGCTTCGGTGAGCGTCTTCTTGAGTTTTTCGTCTGGTTTAAAGGGTTTGCCTTTCTCGATGCCGATCGCCGCGAGCATGCCGAGGATTTCCGGGCTATAGGCCTCGTTCGGCTCCGCTTGGACGATCTCGTT
>DOCI01000033.1:0-5841 GCA_003503535.1 Planctomycetaceae bacterium | reverse complement strand
GGCTCCGCTTGGACGATCTCGTTGATGTCCTCGAAAAAGCTGAAGTCGTTGCCGCCGATGGTATTGAAAGCCTTGTGCAATTTTAGCGATAGTTGTTCAGTCATGTCGACCAAATGGCCTTTCAATCCTTCTTATAAGCTCGATTCGTCTACTCAAAGACGAGCCGTCGATGAACTCAACCTGGCGATGCTCAAGCACGATCGAACATGAAGCAACTGAAGCGAGGTATGGGAAATCCTCCCCGAATGTATGGCCCAAATCGTGACCGAGCATTGTGGAAAGCAGCAATTCTGCGATCTGGACTTTACCCGGGTTTGGCTGGAACGGCACACTGTTGTCTATTACTCTGTAATAATAATAAAGAAGTGTGATTTTCATAATCTGTGAACCAGTTCATCCTCCAAAAAATAATTAATGCCTGAAATTTATTGAAGACTCGAACTGTCTTATGCCTTTGATTGAATTGAACAATGTCACGAAGACCTATGATCTGGGGGAGATCAAGGTCGAGGCTCTCAAAAATGCGACGTTTTCCATCGAACGGGGTGAGTATGTGGCGTTGATTGGTCCATCCGGTTCGGGGAAGTCGACGCTGATGAACACCCTGGGTTGTCTGGATCGTCCGACTGCCGGAAGCTATCTGCTTGATGGCGAAGAGGTTGTCACGATGACGAAAAATCAGCGGGCTTCGCTGCGGAATCGACAACTCGGTTTTGTTTTTCAGAATTTCAATTTGCTGGCTCGCACATCGGCTCTCGAAAATGTCGAACTTCCACTGCTTTACACGAAGGGAATCAGTGCGCGAGAACGATATCAGCGTGCGGTCGATTCCCTGAAAAGCGTGGGGCTGGCAGATCGATTCGATCATCATCCCAGCCAATTATCCGGAGGTCAACAGCAAAGAGTCGCAATTGCCCGGGCTCTCGTGAATCGCCCGTCCATCCTGATGGGGGATGAGCCGACCGGAAATCTCGATTCCAAAACCAGCAGGGATGTCATTCGGCTGTTTCGAGAGCTGAATCAATCCCGACAACTGACTGTCATCATCGTGACGCATGACCAGAATGTCGCGAAAAATGCTGATCGAATCATTGCTATGCACGACGGTGAAATTATCGCCGACACCTGCAACTTCGAAGAGGCGATGGAATCGTTACAGGCCTCAGAATCGTTACTGTCGGAATAAAAATGATATTCAAACGGTGACGACGTTGGGGATACGTGCAAAGATCTGCCGATATTTTGAGGTATGTCAATCCGTAGAATCGACAGAATGGGACTGCTTGTATTGATTGCAATAATCGGAATGACCGGTTGCAGTCGATTCAGAAAAGCACGTGCCGTTGTGATTCCCGAACAACGGACAATTGAATATCGAAACCCGGAATCACTGCCCATTACCCCGCTGCCTTCGTATGCCAAGCCTCGAACGGTCTCCAATCCCTTAAATGGATTGGCCCCGCTGCAGTTATCCTTAGACGAAGCAATACGCATTGCCTTGAAAAACTCGGAAGTTGTGCGCGTCCTGGGAGGTTTCACGGCTTCTTCATCGGGACGAACGATTTACGATCCGGGTATTGTCAATACAACCATCGATCAGGCTCGCGGTCGATTTGATCCGAATCTTTCGATCAACAACACGTTCAACCAGAACGAAACCGCTCAATCGATCTTCACTCCCGGACCACCCGGAGCGGCTATTATTGAAAGTCAGGCGGACAGTTACACTCTCGACAGCAGTTTGACAGATTTGAATGCGGTGGGAGGTACATCTTCAGTCCGTGTCGGGGTGACTTATTCCGATACCGAACCAATTGGTCCACCGCTCAATCCTCAGGCGAATCATTTTGCGGAACTCAGCTATGTCCAGCCCTTGCTTCAAGGCGGAGGAGCCAAGGCGAATCTCGCACCGATTCTGATTGCCAACATCGATACGGAACGTTCTTTCTTTCAGTATAAGTCGAGCGTGCAGCAACTGGTTCGCGGAGTGATTGAAGGGTACTGGTCTCTCGTGTTTGCCCGCACCGATCGCTGGGCCAGGCAGCAACAGGTGGAGCAGGCCGAGTTTGCCTATGAACGTGAACTCAGCAGAAAGGCCCGTGGCCTGGGCGATCTGGGCGATGTCGCACAAACCCGGGTTGCTCTTACCAATTTTCGGGCGACTCTGGTCGCAGCTAAGTCGAATGTGCTGCAGCGTGAGTCGGCTCTGTTGAACATCATGGGATTATCTCCGACTGAAGTCGGTGAAGTGATTCCACTCACGCCTCCCCATAAGCAACGCCTCGAATTCAACTGGGACGAACTGATTGCACTGGCGGAACGGTATCGACCTGATTTGATCGAATTGAAACTGATCATCGAAGCTGACCAGCAGCGAATTCTTCTTGCTCAGAATAATGCCCAGCCTCGTCTGGATGCCGTCGCACTGTACCGTTGGGATGGACTGGAAGGTCGTGCCCCCTCTGGAGCCGGGGTGGGCAGCAATGGCGTGACAGACTGGACGTTAGGTGTGAATTTCTCAGTCCCTCTAGGTCTTCGTCAGGCCCGCGCGAATGTCCGACAACAGGAACTGATTGTGCAAAGAGACTTTGCCAATCTGGATCAGGGCGTCCACAATGCTCTTCATCTGGTGGCCTTGAGTGTACGAACGCAGGATCAGCTCTACGAACAATACGAGGCACAACTCGATGCCCGCGATGCTGCTCAGGATAACTTACGGGTTCAGAAAGCGGAGTTTGCTAACGGCAGAACCATCTTTCTGAATGTTCTCCAGGCGATCGTCGACTGGGGAAATACCGTCAGTGCCGAAGCTCAGTCACTCACTCAATACAATACAGAGTTGGCGAACCTGGAAGTACAGACAGGCACCATTCTCGAAGTTCATGGCGTACGATTTATGGAAGAACGGCAGAAATTTGCCGGGCCGTGCTCGTTGTGCGATGAGAGGGTTTTCTATCCTTCTGCAATCACTCCGACGGAAAACAATCCCCATTATGAAGTGGGTAACGAACCGGCTGAAGAAGCGTTTGATCTGGACGATCCTCTCGACAAAAACAAGTCTCCAAAAAGAAAACCACTCGATTTGCCTGAGCCAATTCTGCCGATGCCGTTTCTTGAGGAAGAGGAAGGGATGGAAAGCACGCAACCGCTGTTCCCGGATCATTCACCTCCCGTCTTTCCATTACCGGAAGAGACAACACGTCAAGAAACAACACCGCCATTATTCGTACCGCAGGGCATCGATCGGATCGAGTTGACTAGCCCGCCGGGCGGGATAAAAACCGAAGAAGATCCCAACCGCGGCAGCAAATAATATTGCAGTCACTGCAGCAGGCAGCGAGACCACAATCGGCCATTCCACGCTCGGCGAAAAGGAATTGATCAGCATCGTGATCCCTGTCGAACCGGCTATCCCGAGCAGAAAGCCAATCAATCCTCCAAGACTGGAAAGCAGGACCGACTCAACCAGGAACTGCATCAGAATATCTCTGCCAGTTGCGCCGACAGCCATTCGGATTCCAATTTCCCGGGTCCGTTCGGTCACCGAAACCAGCATGATATTCATGATGCCAACGCCACCGACCAGCAGCGAAATCCCGGCAATGGCAGCCAGGATGGCGGTGATGGTTCCAGTCACCACGCCGAAGATGTTCGCAATTTCGGTCGTGTTCTGAACCTGAAAATCGTTCGCCTGACCGGGAGCAATCCGATGCCGGTTCGCCAGCAGGTTTTTAATTTCATTCTCGGCAGCCGACATCAAATCGACAGATCGTGCAGAGACCATCACTGCATTCACTTCATTAAAACTGGAGCCGTAAAGTCGCTTGCGGACAGTCGTGTAGGGCATGAGGAGGACATTGTCCTGATCGTCGCCAACGATGTTGGCCCCCTTCTCGGCCAGCACGCCAATCACACGAAAAGGGATATTACGAATTCGAATCGTCTCGCCGATGGGGTTCATCGTCTGAAACAATTTGACGGCAACGGTTTGTCCAATCACACAGACTTTACTCGCTGCATTCACATCCTGTTCGGCAAAGAATCCTCCCAGTCGCAGATCCCAGTTTCTCACCAGCAGATAATCCGGCCCGACCCCAAACATCTCTTTCGGACTCCAGTTCACGTTCCCGTAAATCACCTGACCGCCGGCTCCCACAAGTGAGGAAGACGCCAGGACGGAAGGACATTCCTCAGAAATCGCAATCGCATCCTCCGCAGTCAACGAGGGTAGACTCCCCTGCCGGACACCACCCCGCTTGCCAGTCCCCGGCAGTACGACAATCACATTTGTACCAAGTGCCTGAAACTGACTTTGAATCAACTGACCTGCACTTTCACCCACCGAGACCATCGTCGTGACAGCGGCGATACCAATAACAACACCCAGAACAGTCAGCGCAGCTCGCATCTTGTTTTTCATCAAGGCTCGTAAGGCAATTCGCAGCGTGATCATATTTGCCGTTCAATTGAGTCTATAAATATTGGAATCACTTCGATTTCACACCGATGACCAGTTCCTGGTCGGCTTTCAAATCTCCCGAGACCATTTCCGTGAATTGATAATCACTGATCCCCATCACCACTTCAATTGCCCGTAACAAATCTCCTTCTCTCACCCAGACGTGCCGTTTCTGGCTTTCCAGATGAGCCTCGGCGATCAGGTCGGCGGGTTTGGCTTTTGTGACGGATTCTCCTGCCTCAAAAGCGGTGTCGGTTCCGTCGAGAATTTTGTGATCTTCCGGCCGGACATGTTCCCGTTTCGGATAGTACCTCAAAGCGGCATTGGGGATTTTAGTGACATCGAACTTTTCCTGAATCTTAAAGGAGATTTCTGCGGTCATGCCTGGCAGGAGTTTGAGATCCTCATTGGAAGCAGTGACAACCACGGGATAAGTGACAACATTCTGAGTGATTGCAGAACTCAAACGAATCTGTGAGATCGTTCCAGAAAACAGTTCTCCCGGATAGGCATCGACTGTGAATTTCACCGTCTGACCCGCTTCCTGAGCCTGACGAATCAAACCGATATCGGCTTCATCGACCGAAGCAAACACGTGCATTTCTTTCCGCATATCGGGTGCAATGATAAACAGTTCGGGCGTTTGAAATTGAGCAGCAAGTGTTTGTCCGGGATCGATTTTCCGGTCAATCACGACTCCATCGACTGGAGAACGAATTTTCGTATACTCAAGATTTGCCAGCGAGTTTTTCAAATTCGCCTCAGCCTGATCGATATTCGCCTTGGCGACAATCAACTCGGCATCGAGCGCCATTCGAGAAAATTTATACTGATCCAGTTCCGTTTGTGAAATGAAATCTTCATTGTCCTGACTCAGTCCAATCGCCCGCCGCTCGTCGTTGACTGCATTTTGCAGTCTCGCAAGAATGCGTGTGACTTCAGCTTTTCGAGTGGCCAGAATGGCTTGATCCCTCGCGACACTCGCTTCGTAAATTCGTGGATCAATTTCCGCCAGCAACTGATCCTTCTCGACCTCATCGTTAAAGTCGACATGCAAATGCGTGATGGGACCGGAAACAAACGAGCCAACATGTACAGACAGAACCGGCTCGATATTGCCCGTCGCATTGACAATACTCGAAATTGTTCCCAACTCCGTTTTCTCAGTACGAAATTCAGGCTGATTTCGTTTTTTGTAATACTCCATCGCAGGTTTGTAGGCAAAATACCCGGCAACCCCGATGGCAACGGCAATCAAAAACAACTTGAAAATTAACTTCATGAACTCTATGCCGAGCGTGATAATTGAACCGTTGGCAAACGTTTGATACAGAAATCCAGTAGATTAAAGGATGGCACGCCCCTGAGCAAAGCGAAGGGCG
>DOCI01000347.1:5993-12507 GCA_003503535.1 Planctomycetaceae bacterium | reverse complement strand
TGCCGATCTTGTTGTTAAAAAAAGACAGCTACTCAACTGCTTAAAGTCAAAATGAAATTGTGTCAGTTAGATACAGACCGACAAAAATCATCGCAATCCCCACAACGAATTGAAAGATGCGAAATCCAGTTGGCCCGATGAGTTTTCGGAAAAACAATGCACCTCCCTCTCGTGTATGTGTGAAAATTTCCCATTGTGTTATTGCTCCCAGAAAAGAAAAGACTCCCGCAATGACAATCAACCATCCCCACGAAGTTTCATCCACAATTCTGTTTCCTTTACAGTAACAGTCCAATTTCTAATCTACCTGCATTATTACCATAGTAAATCACTGCGGTAAATGGTGCTGTCGCAATCCTGACGAGTGGTTCAGAAATACCATTTTTTGTAATCACCCTGTAGGAACATGACAAACACTTGGATGGAACGCAAAGCCCTTCGTGAGCAGGCTCAATACCTGATCGGGAAGGCATAGGGCAGTGCGTGACGTTAATCGGATCGGCAAATCAAGATCGTCGCAGTTTCGATCTGAATTATGAAAACAATATTCTCTGCTACGACAGCAAGATTACCGGGGAAGAAAGAGACTTACAGTTGATGCACTTGTCGAAATCCGATCCGGTCACCGAAGAGATGTTTGCGGAGTGGTCATTGGCCGATCGAGAAGACTGTAGTTCGTTCACGATCCGAATTGAAAGATGCTTCGTTCGCCTCAAATGAACGGAATCGTCGGTACCTCAGCCTCCAACCGTGAGCTGGAAATCCTCATCAACTTTGCTATTTTCTTTTTATGGTATTTGAATAACAGATTACATTGTTGTACTGGAGGAATCCTTACAGGCTGTGCAAAGCAGAATTCAATCGCAAATGGAGATTATCTGACGTGCCCCGAAAGCGACGCCAAGATAAACGTGGCAAAAAAGCGAATTCGAGAAAGACAAGTCGGTCGACGAAACCACAGGGTCAGTCAGTGTCTTCTGTTTCGTGGTATTGGTACGCAGCCGTCATCGTTCTAGCTCTGATTCTCTTTGCAGTCTTCATTGTCACCCAGTTTGATCCGATTGACCGTATCGCAATGCTCGGGTTCTCTGTGGTATCTGCTGGAATCGCGTTTCTCATCATCGGAACCTGCTCAGCTGTCCAGAATTTTGATTTCGACGAAGATTCCTGGATCGGAAAAAGCTTAGGTTGCCTGGCTCTGATGGCCACTCCCCGGAGAAGGGCCGGAGAATTATTTTATTCAAGAAACGCACCCTATGTTTTCTTCGAGAAGATTCTGATCGCTTTGGTGTTCCCACTTGGGTTTATCCTGGCGTTTCTGAGACCAAAACAAACCTGGCCCGCCATTCTGTGGATTGGGGGTGGTCTCCTTGCCATACTGGGCACATACTTCGGAGCTCTCGTCTTCAGCTCTAAGTCTTATTGATTCGCTTCAACTGAATTTCGATATTCAAGACCGGTTTCCTGAACACTGCAGATGATTGAATTACCTGCCACGACCATAATGTTAAGTTCTCGGCGTGTCAGGAACTCGGACAGAAAATATCAGAATGTTATGACTGACTGCAGGGCTGTGATTCCAGCAATCACATCCCAATCGATGCTAAGTAGCCGTTTCATGGAGTTGCCTGACCGCACTGGGCGACAATCGTGAGCAGGAAAGAGGAATCTTCGATAGCCTCCAGAGCGTGGGGTTCACCTGCGGACAGGTAGAGCATGTCCCCCTTCCTAAGTTTCTTCGGCTCTCCCATCGTTGTGAATGTGATGTTTCCTTCCAGACATTGTACGATGATCTCGCCGGGAGCCTTATGTTCCGAGATGACTTTACCTGCCGAAAGAACCATCCGAATCACTTCGACGTGGGGGGACTTGATGAGAGTTGTAGTTTTGGACGCAGCAAATGCGTCCGCCAATGGGAGAACGTCAATCACTTCGCCGGGCTGTGCGTGGTGAATCGCCATAATTGTCTCTGCTTTTCTAGTTTGGTGATGACGGATTAGCGGTGTGGATTCCGCCATTGATTACATTGAGAAGCTTCGCCAGTACGTTTTGCTCAGGTAGACCCTGCTCCCGACAGGCAAACCCCAGCGATTTCCCACCGCAGGAGTAATCGATTCCCAACTCTTGAAATACTGTCAAAGTTTCCGGGTGATCGATAATCCAATCAGGGACAGAAGTGTCCAGCGAGCATTCGGTCATGAGTTTTCTTCCTTCTTAAACGAGTGTCCGGTCTTTAGACCTGCGACGAACAGAACAAGGGCGACGGCTCCGAGGAAGAACACGGTGTCTCCCGGCACTCGCATCCACCTCAAAGTCTGCATCAGATCGGTCTGCATGAACTCGCTGCTGCGAGCGTACCAATAGCTGTGTTCTACAGATGCTTTCGTTTGCAACAGGCCAACTGGCAACAGGCTCAGTATGCACATCGCCATTAAGCCACCGTTCAAGGACCAGAATGAGAAACGAAGCAGGCCATCTTTCCATTCCTTTCCGGGGATCAACACCCGCAAGCAAATGAGCATCAGTCCGATACCCAGCATTCCGTAGACGCCGAATAGGGCGGCATGACCGTGGAGCGGTGTCGTGTTAAGACCTTGCATGTAGTACAAGGCAATCGGCGGGTTAATCATAAATCCGAACAGTCCGGTTCCCACCATGTTCCAGAAGGCGACCGCCACAAAGAAGTAGATCGGCCATTTGTAGCGTTGGACCCACGGTGACGTTCGGGAACGTCGCAAGTCTTCCGTGGCATCGAAGCCAATCAAGACCAGCGGCACAACTTCCAACGCACTGAAGACCGAACCCCAGACCAATGCGACAGTCGGTGTCCCCGAGAAGTACAAATGGTGACAGGTGCCGATGATGCCGCCCGACAGAAAGATGGTGGCCGACAACAGAGCCGCAGATGCTGCGATGCCCGGTCGGATGAGATTGAGCCGCATGAAGATGAAGGCGATGACTGTCGTGGCGAAGACCTCGAAGAACCCTTCCACCCACAAGTGAACGACCCACCATCGCCAGTATTCGACCATCGACAAGTGCGTGTGATGTCCCCATGTCAGTCCTGCACCGTAGAACAAAGCAATAGCTCCGGTGGCAACTGCCAGAAGAACAACCAATTGCTTCGCATCGCCTGTCTTGCGTAAGGCAGGGAGTAATACACGGATCATGAGAAACAGCCACAGCAGGAGTCCGACCAACAAGGCAATCTGCCAGACCCGGCCCAGATCAACGTACTCGTAGCCTTGATGCCCCAAGTAGAACGAGACGGTATCGGTCATCTTGTTGTGAATGCTCAACCATTCGCCAGTGAGCGAACCAACCACGACCAGCAGCAACGCCCCAAATAACAAATTTACGCCAAGTCGTTGCCACTTCGGTTCTTCACCGCTGACTAGAGGGCCAATGAACAGCCCGGCAGCCAGCCACGCTGTGGCGATCCAGAACAGCCCCATTTGAACGTGCCATGTGCGGGTCACGCTGTATGGCAGCCATTCTGAAAGGGGAAAACCATAGAAACCGTCTCCTTCCACGCCGTAGTGGGCCGTCACGACGCCAAGAAGCATTTGCACGAGGATCAATGCCGAGACAACCCAGAAGTATTTGATTGTGGCCTTTTGTGATGGCGTAGCTTCCCAGAGTGCCAGTGGATCGGTCTCCGGGGGTGTCGGCTCCTCTTCTTCACTTCGCTTCGAGGCGTACCACCAAGCCATCGCCGAGATGCCTGCCAGCAACATAATGATGCTCACGCCAGTCCAGACGATCGTGTCGCCGGTAGGCCGGTTGCCAATCAGCGGTTCATGAGGCCAGTTGTTGGTGTAGGTGCTGATATCGTTCGGACGGTCGGTGGAAGCGGCCCATGCTGTCCAGAAGAAGAAAGCCGACAACTTATGGAGTCGATCAGGGTCGGAAACCGCTCCAGCAGGAATGGCGTAGTCGGCGTTCCCCTTCGAGAAGACCTCGGTGTAGTGGGCGAGATTGGACTCGAACGCCTCGACTCGAATGGGATCAACCGTAACCGTGCCGATCGATGGGTCATAAGTGTTCGTGTGCAACAACTTCGTCAAGCGAGCAACAAGTTGTGCCTGCTGTTCGTTGTCGAGTTTGTCGAACTCGTTGATATACTCAGGCTCGGACCAGCGGTCGAGAATGAAGACCGCTTCCCGGTGCAGCCAGTCCGCAGTCCAGTCAGGAGCAACGTAGCTGCCATGCCCCCAGATGGAACCGACCTCCATGCCGCCCATCGATTGCCAGACATTCTGTCCGGCAGTGATCTCGCCGCTACTGATGAGCGTCCGGCCATCCGTGGTCACAACCTGCTCAGGAATCGGCGGCATTTCCTGATAAATACGAGTTCCGATCCAGCCAAGAACCAGAAACGACAAGACCATCACGGCCACGAACGCCATCCACAATCGCTTCATCTGTTCCTCACTTTGTTAATGGTGTTAGCCACCAGCGTTGTTGTTTTTTCGAAGTCCATCGAGTCCGAGCCAGAGCGGGCAGTCATCGACCGCATCACGGTTTTCACATTGACTGATGATCTTCTTGAGGGACCGCTTCATTTTCTGGAGCGACCGAATCTTTTCTTCAATGTTTGTGATCTTCTGTTCGGCTCGCTGCCGAACGTGAATGCACTTCGTATTCACGTCGAACCACAGACCAAGGAGTTCCTTGATCTCGGCGAGCGTAAAGCCCAGATCCTTGGCATTGCGGATGAACTGCAACCGAGACACGACCGACTCGTCATATTGCCGGTAACCGGAAGGCCGACGATCTGGTTCCGCCAATAGCCCTTGCCGTTCGTAATACCGAATCGTTTCAATCCCAACTTCTGACCGCTTCGCAACTTCACCGATTTTCAAGGTACTCATCAGGTTAGGCTCCTTGTTGTGGATTGCATTCTAAACTCTGTACCATACTACAGAGTCAAGTGCCGGAATGCGATTAGTTCAGAATTTGGTCGAAACATTCCAGTTCGGAACGAGCCACATTCTGAATGAGTCTCTGTGGATGTTACATCGATACTGAGACAATTGCTCAGAGCCTTTAATATCGATGAAAGACTTGCTTTGAGTGGAAATTGTGATTTTCCTATAGCAGGGGAATCACACTCCCTCTTTCTCGGTATCGATCAACATGCACGACAACTGACCGTCTCGTTAGAGAACAGCAGGGCGACGTCTTGCTCGCTCGACAGGTCTCCACAGCTAGAGGTCCTGTTCGCGACCGCTTCCCTGAAGACTGCAGGCGATTGAGTGACCAGTCACGATCAAAATGTTAAACTCTCGGATTGTCGGGAACTCGGAAGGGAAATATGAGAGCGTCGTAACAAACAGCAGCATTAACAGGCACGCTGAATTGAGTAATATATTAAAAAAGGGCCCCAGATATTCCTGAGGCCCTTTTTTGATTAATGAAGTATAATATTTATTGAATGGTGAGTTTATTCTCGACAGATGTCGCTCCCCCTTCGATTGCATTCTCAGCAGCGGACTGCTTTTCGGACATCGATGAAACTGTTCCCGTCAATGTCGCCCTTGCGTTTTTGACGCTAACATTCACATCGTCAGAGTCTACGAAAGGACTCCACCATAACTCATCATTAATCTCCCGTTTAATATCGGCATCTGACAATCGATTGTTATAGCGAGAATAGTGCTGTCCCAAATCATCAGACGATTCCTGATAATACCAAGTGTAGGTATAAGGGTCATATTCGTCCAAGTATGGATCATAGACGTATGGTGTGTCGTTATCTTCTGCAGTTATATTATTGTCCACATAAGATATTCCTTCAATCGCCGAGACCAGGCTCTCTGCCTTGTTTTTTTCATAAGTTGAATCGACAGTACCGAATATGTCGGCTACTCCATTTTCGATCAATAAAGTCACGTCATCGTCGGCAATCCACGAATCTCCGGCAATTGCTTTTCTTGCCTTCTTTTCCAATTGGTTATCTGTCAGCTGATTTTCAGAGCGGACTTTGAGTCGGTTGTAAACTGTCGTCACTCCCCGTGTATTACGGGTAGTTTGTTCGGCAGAACGCTTAGACTCCAAGTTATCGACTTCACCTCTTAAGGTGATCCGGCCATAAGTCGCGTCAATATCTACATTGAATGAATTGACCCGTGGATCATAAAACAGAGCATTCAATACAGCCTGTTTGATCTCCCGATCGGTCGGTTCGTCTGGCTGATCATTTCGATTATTGGGTTGCTCAAGACTCTGACTGACAATCAAGTCGGAAGTGTTCACATCGGACACTCCATTCACCCAGCCGTAGGTGATTGCTCGATTCTTCTCAGCCGGGCTGCTTACAATTCCCGAGAGAGTGACTTCGCCATCATCAACTTCAACCTCAATCATGCTGGGATAATTCACAAATACGCTCCATTCCAGAGCCTTGCGAATTTCTGCAGCGATTTCTGTGTCGGATCGATCTCTCGTATAATTCACAGAGATCTGGTTCTCAAGTTGGGTAACACCTCGGACGCTTTTTGCGGTCTTGGCA
>DOCI01000347.1:4850-5869 GCA_003503535.1 Planctomycetaceae bacterium | reverse complement strand
ACGCTTTTTGCGGTCTTGGCAGCTAATTGCTTTTCCTGCCAGGATTCCACTTTTCCCGACAAAGTGACCTTACCATCCCTGTTAACATTGATATCGATTTCATAGGAATCAGTGGCAGCGTCGACAGCAAGAGCTGAAATAATATCCGCACGAATCTGGTCTGCTTTACGCTGATCGACAGCCTGAACGTCGATGAGATTCACCACCGATTTAACGCCGCGAACGGTCTCAGAAAGACGGGCGGCTCGTTCTTTGGCCAGCAGATTATCAACCGACCCGGACAGTGTTACAATTCCATCTTCACAAACCGTATCGATATTCGATGAAAACACAACTGAATCGAAGAGTAGTTCATCTTCGACATGATCAGCAATCAACTGATCGGTCATTTTAGGTTCTGCATGACTCTGACTTTCCGTCATAGCCAACATGACTATCAATGCTAGAGAAATTCTTGCGATCTGTTTGAGCCAGTACTTAAAAGTCATCGTAGTCTCCTTTCATTCATTGAAAATTCAAGATACATTCACACTGAGCAAATCTTACAACTTCTTATGTCATCATCCTGAGTTCACATGAAATGTCTCGGGACTTTTTTACAAAGCATTTATACTCTGTGAGCAATGTTTCGCAATTACTGCAGAATATGAAACGCATGTACTGCGTAGTGCTACAATTCAACCTGTTAGAATATATATGATTGGATCAAGAGTTCTGGAGTTATTCGCAGGGCTCCAAGGTAAGACCAGCATGTTTTTGCACTCACAGACTGGTTCTGAATCCAATCGATGTAAAAATGAATTTCTATATTTAAACTAAATCACACTCCGGTTTGAACAAGGGCGATTTCTTCAATTTTTCAATAAAATCGCGTTTCCCTACGTTTTCTCCCGTATTTCACTCGGCACAAACCATGCTACAAGAGCTAAAACGGAAGGTGGGGAGTCACTTCATCAAGATAAACACTCCATAATAATCGAGGAAAATGACTGCATCTGTGATGGTGTTTTTGAATCTTC
>DOCI01000347.1:4352-4648 GCA_003503535.1 Planctomycetaceae bacterium | reverse complement strand
CGCGAAGCGATCGTGACCGAATCGACTTACAGGCCCAATTCGACATGGGTCTGCAGGCAAACGAAGAAGTTTACTGAGGAGACCAGGGATCGGAAGAAGCGTCCTGCGATCCTCATTCACGATCGAGACACAAAATACACAAAAAAGTTTCGTGAAACAGTGGAAGGGGCGGGTATGAAAACAAATCCCTTACCGAAAGCGTCCCCGAACCTGAACGGTCGGTGCGAGCGGTTTATTGAGACAATCAAGCTGGAGTGCCTCAATAAGTTCATCGTGTTTGGCAAGAAGCATCTCGA
>DOCI01000347.1:0-4291 GCA_003503535.1 Planctomycetaceae bacterium | reverse complement strand
TGCCTCAACAAGTTTATTGTGTTTGGCAAGAAGCATCTCGATTATCTGACGGACGAATTCACGCAGTATTACAATACGAAAAGAAGCCATATGGAACGAGATCACCTGCCACCGATCCGCGAGGAGCCTGATGAAGTGGAGACCATTTCCATCGATCAGATTGAGGTCAAGAAATACGTCGGCGGCTTGATTAAGTCGTTTGAGCGGAAGGTGGCTTGATCGAGAGAAGGGCAGTCCATTGGATATCAGGCTCCTCTATGAAGACTGCGATACTTAACTTTGGTTCCAGTTTGCATGGTACATAAATTCAGATACGGTTTGCATGGGAATTAAATTTCCGAGGCTGGACAGGTTACGCTTCATTGTCGCTAATGATTAAAATTGTCTGCCTCATCGCAGAGATCAGATCACAGGAGTCAACATGAGAGTTGCATTAACGGGAGCTACGGGATTCATCGGACGCTATATCGCCCGCCACCTATCCGATCAGGAACACGCACTCCGCTGCTGGCATCGTGCCACCAGTGATCGAGAGGGATTTGGCGAAGTCGCCGATCTGGAGTGGATCGAAGGAGAGTTGGGTGACGAAGATTCTACCAAAACACTGGTGCAAGGCTGTGACACGGTCGTGCATGGAGCTCTGTATCGACCAGGATCGGGGTTTCAAGGTGCGGAAGCGGACATCATCGAATTCGTGGAGAAGAACATTCTGGGAACACTGAAGCTGATTCGGACCGCACGCGAGGCGAATGTCGGTCGCTTCATCCTGATTTCTACTTGTGCTGTGCATGAAAAGATTCTCGACGACAAGCCACTCGATGAAACTCATCCCCTCTGGCCCACCAGTCATTACGGTGCCCACAAGGCCGCTCTGGAGAAATTCGTGCATAGTTATGGCCTTGGAGAAGATTATCCAATCTGTGCGGTGCGACCAACCGGGGTCTATGGCGTCAATCATCCCGCCGAGAACAGCAAATGGTACGACCTGGTCGACAAAGTCGTGCGAGGCGAAGACGTCGAATGTTCGCGAGGCGGCAAAGAGGTGCATGCTGCTGATGTCGCCAAAGCGATTGGAGTCTTACTGGAAGCGGATGGCATTAACGGTGAAGCGTTCAACTGCTACGATCGGTATGTCTCCGAATACGAAGTTGCCACACTGGCCAAAGAGTTGTCGAAAAGTTCCAGCCAGATCAGCGGGGGGCCCAAACAGCCGAAACACCAGATCGTCACCGATAAAATCCGGTCAATGGGCATGGAGTTTGGTGGGGAAGAGCTGTTGCGGGACACTGTCTCACAACTCGTCACAGCAGTGCAGCAGCAGGAATCTACTTAAGTATCAATTTTTTCCTGCATCGCCTCCCGCGTCATTCGTAACTCAATTGGTGTTAACACCACCATTCGTGTCAGGACACGATACCGTGATTCAACTCTCTGGAGCCTCTTGAATCAGTTGCTGCGAATCCCGATCGTCTGACTCTACTGGCTTTCCCGTCAGCTGAGCCACGATACGATCCACATGCTGATGGCAGTTTTCAAGAAACAGCCGGTAGTCACTGGCTTGTGTCCCCGCCAGAGCCGTTCCCGCCACGTAAATCCCCGGCACGTTCGTTTCCATCGTCTCCTCGTTCACCTGTGGCTGCTGATTTTCCCCGTGGAGTTTGATGCCTGCCCGCTGGAACAATGATTTGTCCTGCTCATAGCCGATGAGCGTCAACACATCGTCGGCAGAAACTCGCCCTCCTTCGCCCCGCTGATTCACAGATTCCAGTTCGACATGAGTGGGAGTGATCCTAACGGGCTGGGTTTCAAAGTAGGCCTGAATCCTCCCCGATCGAATGAGTCCGGTGATCTCCGGGTAGAGCCAGTATTTGATGTTGTCCTCGGACAATTCCCGTCCTCGATAGCTGAGACTCACGAGGGCTCCCACGTGGTGTAATCGTAAGGCCGCTTCCACCGCACTGTTCCGGCCTCCCACAATCAGCACCTGGCGACCATAGTAGCGATGCGGCTCACGCAGATAACCGTCGACGTTCTGCAAGTCTTCGCCTTCGACACCAAGTCGGCGAGCGTGATCCAGTCCTCCCACCGCCAGCACGACAATTTCGCAATTGATCTCGGTTTTCCCGTTTGTGGTTTCGGAGACCACCGTGAACCCCGACTCCCTTCGCTGAATATCAACCACACGTCGATAACACTGCACCTCAATCTGGAATTGTTCAACAACAATGCGGAGGTAAGTGAGATACTGTTCCCGGTTTGCTTTGTTTTGATCGTCCGTGACCAGTGGCACTCCGGCAATGGAGATGCGGTCGTTACTGCTAAACCACCGCGTCTGCGGAGCCCACCAGGAAATCGTCTGACCAATCGCACCGGCGTCAAGAATCTGAAACGAAACCTGGTGTTTGGTGAACGCGACCGCCAGTTCCAATCCGATCGGACCGGCTCCCACAATCACCACACGTGTGTGGTTGCGATTATTAGATTCTGTATGGTTTGGCATATGAAATTGCTGGCTGATATAGATCGAGGGCGATGGGAGTGAGTTTATGTTATCGGGAACTCTGCTTGTTCTGGAGCCGTATTGGCTGAACGCGGCCATTCATGCCGCTTATCGAAATAAATTCACCTTGAGACTCTCACTCAATTGCTGCAATGACTATTAAACCAACAATGATGACCCAAGAGATCAGAAAAAAGAAGGCAATGAACCTTTGATATCGATGAAAGAGTTGCTTTGAATGGGAATTATAATTTTCCTATGACTGGGGAATCACACTCACTCTTTCTCACAGGAGGACGACCATGCTCTTTCTCGGTATCGATCAACATGCACGACAACAACGTCTGTCAACAAATCGAGCTCTGAGTTGCCCGAGTTAAGAAGATCTGGTCGTGATCGAAAGTTATAATTCGAGGTTGAATGAAGTCGCACTGAATTCGACATCGTAGGGGACTGAAATTTGGGACCACTTCCCTGAAGACTACTGACGATTGAGTTACCAGTCAGAACAAGAGTGATAAACTCTTGCGTGTCGATTACTCGAACAGAAATTATCAGGATGTCGTGACAAATAGCAAGGTATTTTCTTTCTATTGGATTTTGGAGCACAGATCACATTCGTTGTACTGAAGTTTTTCAAATTGTCCTAACGTCGGCCAGATTGGCCGGAAAGCGACCAATCCTCGCCCTTAATTGCTCATGTATCACCCAAAAAAGGATTGGCATACAAAGTGCCTATGTAATTTATGGCTTTAAATCCAAGTGGCTAATTCATTTTCAGAAATGGCCCCCCTAAAGTCCCCTAAAAAGTGAAGCGTGTTCTTCAAAACTCAGCGGAGTATGAAATTGAACAAGTTGCTATGAAAATAAGTAAGATCACCTTTCTTTTCGCTGCTGTGGGATTTGGATGGCTTCGAAGTGATTTAGTTCTATTGTATTTAGATTTTCGCAGGGAATCCAAAACTAAGCAGGTTGACCAGACAATGCGAAACTGATTGCTTAGGGCTAACGAAAAGTAAGCCTAAATTTTTAATTTTAACCGAAGGAGAAAACTCATGGCAAACAATATGAAGATCAATGACAAAGTGACGGTTGGACCGCAGCCCTCCGAGAACGAAATTCAACAACTCAGTCAGCAGGGATTCAAAACAGTGGTCAACTTCCGCACTGAGGGTGAAGATGAGCAACCTCTCTCACCGGATGCTGAAGGCGAAAAAGTAAAAGCCGCAGGTTTGAAATACCTGCATATTCCGGTGTCGATGAAATCGATGGGACCGGAGCTAGTCGATCAGTTTCGAGAAAAGTACTCTGAACTCCCCGAACCAGTGTTTGCCCATTGCAAAAGCGGTAAGCGAGCAGGAGCGATGGTCATGATGCATATGGCAGTCGAGAAAGGAATGAGTGGTGAAGAGACGCTTCAGAAGGCCGAAAAGATGGGCTTTGAATGTGAGCAGGAGGAACTGCGGCAATTCGTCAAGAGCTATGTGGATAACCACTCCAAGTAAATCCCCACCTTCAATCAAGTAGGACCGAGAGTCATGCAATTTCATCAACGCTTCGTGCCGGGTCTGGCAATTGCCTCATACATCATTGGTGATGAAAAGAGTAGTGAAGCAGCCGTCATCGATCCCACCAGAGATGTGAATGACTTCATCGCTTTCGCCAAAGACAATGATCTACACATCAAGCACATCATCGAAACTCACGTCCATGCCGACTTCGTGTGTGGGTCGAGAGAACTCAAGGCCCGTCTCAATGACGAACCGACGATCCATTGTTCTGGCTACGGAG
>DOCI01000089.1:59946-63691 GCA_003503535.1 Planctomycetaceae bacterium | reverse complement strand
CATATTTTCGTAGGCTGTCGTTTGATGCCGCATCCAGGCGATGACCGCCGACTCGGCCCGTTGCTCAATAGATATCCGCTGCGTCCTAGCCACTGTGCCGCTACCCACGGGTGTGGCATGTTCCGTCACTGCGTCAGCTAGTTGATCGGCCAATCCGGTGTAGCAACTGGCGAAGTCAAGGAACGCAACAACAGCTCCTCGGAAATCTTCAACGTACTCCGCATGTTTCCGATCACGTCGAGCCGTGTCGGCCTTTCTCCGTTTTGAGTAGGCATCGGTTGAGCGTTCTGCTTCCAGGTTAGACCGTATCGCAGCGATGCGATCTGCCGGAGCCCAAACGCCCCGTGAGAACGTCTTACGCCCCTTCTTCTCCTGAACAGTCCAGGTTGGCCCTGCTGCCTTCACACGCCTCGTCAGGGCGGCGTCACCGGGCGGCAGTAACTCCCAGTCAGTGGGAACCTGGAGTACGAGGTCGTCTCCTGTGCGGACGGAGCGATCGCTGGGGCCTGGCGCGACAATCCTTGTCTCTTCTGACATCTTGCAAACCTACCTTCCATAACCGTAACCTCCGCCGAGGCAGACAATATTGAAGACAAATAGACCAATCCAACGGGTACGACTTGTCACACAGAGTTCCTTGATCTGTATTAAATCAAACGAGTAACAGTCGTTTTGATTCTATCGATTTCCGTGAGAGTTTACTCACGTACTTCTTCATAGGGAAGCAATCATCGATTCACCATGTGTTTGTGATCGGGATTGGAGAGAAAGTTTAGCGCCGTATCAGAAAGTCCCTTTCAAAAATAATCTAAGTGAGTTTCCAGATCGCTGACCCTTTTTCAGGAGTGCTCACGCTTCTCCCATGTCGCAAGTCATTGTGACTTGCATTTGAAACCACTTGAGATGGAGAAGAGCTATGAAAACCCGACAAGTAAAAATCGAAAGAAAACGAAGTAAGCGAATCAATCGAAAAGCGAAGCAAATGGTAGGGAGGCAAACCCATGTTTTTCAGCAAGGAAATAACAAAGGTTATGATGTCGAGATGATCCGCGACTTCTTGGATCAACTCTTACTGGAAATCCGAGTTCAGCACCATGAGAATCTCAAATGCATCTCAGAGCTGAAAAAGCATGAGAATCTCAAGGATCTGAGCGAAAAACTCGATAAAGATGTTAGCCCTGCATTAGTACGGGAGTTACAAACGTACCTGCGAAAATACCAGACTCAGCTCATCTGTGGTGACAGCATTGATGGAGACAATGCGACAAAAGAAGAGATTCAGTTCGCTACTGAAAACTATCTAAAGTTTATGACAAGTAAGCGGGATGAGCAGATTGGCCATCTTGAAGCATTACAGGAGTTGGTTGATGAATCTTTGGTATGTGCCAAAGTTCCACTTGGAAAGACACGCGAAGGTCATTTGTGTTCTCCCACCCGAGTTTTCAATGTCAGAAACTGGATTGACCTTGTGAATCAGCAGGGGGAAAATCACGCTGTTTAATCAGATAATATAACCAGGCTAAGCGTTCTTAGCATTTGAGTTTGTGAATAGTACGAAGCGATTGCTTCGTACTATTTGTATTTCTTTTGATTGGTAAAAAAACATCAAGCCGATCAAAGTTCAAAACTACTTTTTAGAAAATCGCAACAGATTGCCCAATCATGGGCATAGAAATCATGATGAAGTTTAAGAACGCCAAAATGCAATCCGTATTTGTTTGAAAGAAGTCCACGACCAGTGTCATCTTCCACGTTTTCTCTTTTGACAGTCACGCAGGTTAGGGCAACAGATCCAAAGCGGTCTCGGCAATCACCGGCCACATGCGATTGTATTTGGCATAAGTTGCTGTAAGGTCTTTCACTTCGCCACTTCGTTTATAAAGTTGACCGTCAGTATTTAGACAAAGCATCGGTTCAGAGTTTTTCAAGAGGAACCAGTAGCCGTAGGCTGACGCTAATCTTCCATCTGCCATAGACTTTTGGGTTAGATCTACTTGAATAGCTGGAAAGCTGGAGAACCGATTCTCTAGCACGCCGCCACCATACCCAGAAGTGTCGTAGAAACCGTTGCGGCACTCCCACCTTTCCAAGCGTCCAACCATGTGTGTGAGAAACTCGCAGATAAAACGGAATGATATTGTTACCGAAGTTGACTTCGGCAAGTTAGCAGGAACATCAGCTCCAATGGCATCGCTGATTTCATCAAGGAAGGGAAGGGGATCAGCTAACATGCGTTCTTTCCAGTCTGGCCAGGACTGGGGGGAACGACCTTCATGTATGTGCACGCTGCCTCCTCGATTGACGTCAAGAATGGAGTGAAAACAATCATCGAACTTGATCAGACTAAGGCAATCGTACATGCCGCTGCAGGGATGTGTCTCAATCAAGCTGTAGTGACTCGGGAATCGCCGCCACAGCTCCGTGATTAAGCGCCACGAAAGAACTTCCTCAAGTTGCTGCTGTTGCATCACCACCCCATACCTTCCATAACCGTTAAGCAATCGGGCGGTTATATTATCAATGTTCCACACCTAGTAAACCGCACCAACCGGGATGAATACTTCCACGCTCGTTTGCGGGTGATACACTTCATCCTGCAACTCAAACTCCATTCAGCCTTCCAGAACGATTACCACTTTACCAGTAGCGGTTTGCTTACTGTCGGTCATTGCTTTGTATTTGCTCATTGCAGTATCCTATCAAGCTACGAGCTTTCACCGAATCCAAAGACATCCTCAACATGCCCTCGCGTGACGAAATCCTGAAAGCCTTCGACTGCATCAACGTGTGGTCGCGGGGCTTGGAGCGTGCTCCGCACAAGCCACTGCTGGTACTGTACGCGCTGGGACAGTTGACCCGAGACGGCCAAAACTTGATTTCGTTTCGAGACCTGGCTCCCAAGCTGACTGAGCTGCTCAAGGAGTTCGGTCCGACACGTACGTCCTATCACCCTGAGTATCCGTTCTGGCGACTTCAAAACGATGGTGTGTGGATCGTCGATGATGCCGATCATCTTAAACGACGCTCTGGACAGACCGATATTCCTAAACGCGAGTTGTTGAACAATAACGTCCATGCCCATTTCACCGACGAGATTGCCACAAGTCTCCAACGCGATCCTAGCCTCTTGGCCGATATTGCTCTCCGGCTGCTCGATGGCCACTTCCCAACTTCGATCCACCAGGATATTCTCGATGCCGTGGGGCTGGAACTGAACCTGACAGAAACAGTCACGCGGCGAAAACGCGATCCGTCCTTCCGTGGTCGGATCTTAGCCGCCTACGGATACTCCTGCGCCGTCTGCGGATTTGACGTCCGACTCGGCAGTCAGATCATGGGTTTGGAAGCCGCTCACATCCAGTGGCACCAGGCAGGCGGTCCCGATGAGGAGTCAAACGGCTTAGCGCTTTGCTCACTCCATCACAAAGCATTCGACCTGGGAGCGTTCACAATCCATCCTGATCGCGTGCTGCTGGTCTCCAAACAAGCCCATGGGCAGCAGAGCTTCGACGATTGGCTGCTGAAGTTCCATGGTCATCCGATCCGGCCTCCGCAACGAGAGTCATATCTTCCGGCCAGTGCTTTTTTAGACTGGCACGAGCGGGAAGTATTCAAGCGGCCGTCGCGGGAGTTGTCAGTGGTAGGCTAACTTTGATCAGCGAATCTTGCAGAGTTCCCGGTTGATCTCCATGAGAGAAAACTCTTCAGGATCAAAATCTCCAATCCATTCGATCAACTCTTCGTG
>DOCI01000089.1:59454-59810 GCA_003503535.1 Planctomycetaceae bacterium | reverse complement strand
GACGCCACCGACATCTTCAGGTGAAAAAGCTCACTTCTAAGCTCTTAACCACGTAGCCGCTATTATTAATGGCAGCGGTCCATGAGATGACTTCAAGTCTTCTCCCTCGCTACAGTCACTCCCTAACAAGTTACGACATCAGTAAGTGGAACTTTATTAGTAGGCGAATGAAGAAGATCTAGATGTGACAAGAGACCAGAACAAAACTTCTGTGAGTCGTAAGATTATTTATACTGCCTGCCAACCACTCATTGTTCGATATCGTCTGCCAACTGAGTAACGTCAATCCTTAGAGTCCAAAATCGTGCCGAGACTAGGAGCGAGCACTCGAAGTAATGGCATCACCTCTCTCCATT
>DOCI01000089.1:58506-59398 GCA_003503535.1 Planctomycetaceae bacterium | reverse complement strand
ATGGCATCACCTCTCTCCATTTGGTACACCTAATGATTCGCTCCCCGTAGACCACATTTTCGATGCCAATGACCTTCGCTGTAGCAAGCGACCACTCGTCCTCAACGTGCTGTGGCCGGAAGATTCTCCACAGACTTGAGCCACTAATCCCGCCAAGAGAACCTGGCTTCTTGACCGGAAAACCGTCCGGCAATGACCAACTTGACTCGCCATAATCGACGAGCAGATGACGGGCAGCGTCGTAACTCGATGCAGAAACACCACCCTCGTGTTGCTGGGTCCAATACATGTGATTGTGCAGTAGGAGTTGAGAATAGTCACGTCCTGGCTGCGATCCCTCCCATAGGTAACCGAATAATACGCAGTACCAATCTCCCACTTCAACATCGAACTCGATGTCATTGAGTCCGAGAAACCGCTTGTCCGAAAGCATGTTCAGTTTGTCGGCTGGTAACCTGAGTGCGGCAACATCATTTTCCAAATCGAGTGCTAAATCCTCTTCTCTGATTGCGATTGGCCTCGGCCGAGCAGGTTTTCCCATGCCAAGTCGTAGCTCGTAGCCGTCAGCCATAAACTGCTTAATAACGTGCGCTGCTGTCACGAGAAAATGATGACCTCCGATATGAAAAAGTGTTCCTGACCCGATGCCGGAGATAGGTGGCGAGTCAACGATAAAGATCCCATTTTGCTCACGAAGGGCGTTTAGATTCGCAGCAAATATAGGTACGGAAGCGGAGCGAACAAGCTGGTCGACGGCCGATTTGATCTGGGCGGCAAATCTAAACTCTGGATCGTTACGCGAATCACGTAATGGAAACTTCACTGTATTTTACTCCTGTTAAACAAGCGGGGAGTTATGCACCGCCTGCGTCGATACCGTCGGCCAAATATA
>DOCI01000089.1:57968-58449 GCA_003503535.1 Planctomycetaceae bacterium | reverse complement strand
CAAATATATAACGAAGACGGCCCAACGGTAAAGTTCCGTCATCTCTATTGATTACTTTTACTTACTAGGTCTGTTTGCAAGATCCTGATTGAACTGCATCAGCGATTGCTCTAAACCGTTCGATCGCGGAGCCGATCGATTTTTGGAGTCTTAACGTTGGTTGCCGTCGCTACAGAGTGTATCACTCAGGTCGTCAACTACAATCAGATGAATATTAGGTTTTTAGGATTCAGCGAAAATGGCAGACTGGACCAGTAACAAAAAGACGGTAAGGAGAGCAATCCTCGATTCACCATGAATCGCAGTGCCAAGCGAGTTAGACCGATGAGATGCCTCGGCATATCGAGTGACATCAATCTTGGGAGCACGATTTCTTTCATTTGGTGATCGGGAATCACCACGTGTTTTTTAGTGAGATTAGAGGCAAGGATTTGCCCCATACCAGGAAGTCCCTTTCAAAAAATAATCTAAGTGAGTTTCC
>DOCI01000089.1:51274-57863 GCA_003503535.1 Planctomycetaceae bacterium | reverse complement strand
AAAAATAATCTAAGTGAGTTTCCAGATCGCTGACCCTTTTTCAGGAGTGCTCACGCTTCACCTTAAGAACGGCACGAGCGGCGTGCCGAAAGGACAGCAATGTGTTGCTGTTCCAAATGTCAATCCATTAAAGGAGAAGTGCAATGAGTACGAAGGTGAAGAAGAAGTCCGGAGCAAAGTCCATCAAGAAGTCGACACGGCAAGATTCCGCTGAAACGAAGATCATTCCAATGGAGGCGCTGGACTATCATGTGTTTCAGTGGATATGTCACAGCGATGACTTCGACGTTGACACACTGGTTGCGCAGGCAGTTGCCAATGCTGAAGCGAGTGAAGAGTCGTCGATTAAAGAAGAGATGGTAGACCTGTTAGATGAGCAAGAACAGTACTGGTTGGACTTGTGGGTTCATCGCGTCAGCAATGGGAGATGTGCTGATATTGAAGATTTCCAACCGTTAGTCTATCCAGATTCACCTGTTGACTCTGAGATCGGATACGAAGACCTGATTTTTCCCATATTAGCGATTGGTTGGAACCAGATCTCGACGGGGAAGGTCGTTGAAGCCATCTTGCGTCATAAAGGAATGTGGCAGAAGTGACTGCCGTCTGTTTCGGTTGAGATCGCACTTCAGGATGAGACCCACTGCCCGGCAACTTGCTGGGCAGTGTTTTGTTTATTTTGTGAGGCTAAGCGTTCTTAGCATTTGAGTTTGTGAATAGTACGAAGCCATTGCTTCGTACTATTTGCATTTCTGTTGATAGGTAAAAAATATCAAGACGATCGAAGTTCAAAACCACTTTTGTGATTGAAATGATTCTCAATGGCTTTTCGCAAACGCGATGATTGTCATCAATGGCAATCGCAGATGAAGCCTCGTCAAGAAAAATCGCGAAGCTCTTGATTGACTGCGTCCAGGGAAAACTCTTCTGGATCAAAATCTCCAATCCATTCGATCAACTCTTCGTGCCGTTCGTGCTCAGGATCGGAAATCGCCTCCAGAAACTCCTCGTAGCCCCAGACGCCACCGACATCTTCAGGTGGACACGCTCGCTCCCCAGCGGTGCAGCGGGGGTATTTAGCACCAGACTCGGCCGTGCCAGTACCCTCCAGCTTGATCGCATGCTGCCAACCATCGCCGAAGTCATACTCGTAGACGAACTTAACCCGCTTTCCAGCACCGGCAATCACGTCGCTCAGCTGCACTTTACGCTCGTCAATCACTTTGATTCCCATGTCGCGATCCGTGGGATGAGGGATGCCGTAGTGACGTTGACCGATCTCAAAGCGGTGAAGATGGTAGTCTTCCCAGCCCATCGCGACCTGGATGATGTTGTGCAGGTGAGCCAGCGAGCAGTCGCTCATTTCAACACGTCGCCAGATCGGGGGATCGCTGCCAACTAAAGTGATCTTCAGCTTGATGATGTCTTGTGTGGAACTTTCAACAGTCAACACGTCCATCGTTTTTTCGATGATGTGACGCAGCGTGTTTCTGGCCATGCCGTCTGGAGCATCTTGTTTAGACCTCGTGGCCGCGTCATGCAGATTGACCAACTGTTTTGGAGTGAGTTGAACCGTTCGCTCGTTTTTGGAATCAAGCATGAAGCGATCGGACAGATCCGGTAGCAAGTCGGACGCAGCGAGTCGTTGGGCACACGACAATCTTATGGAAAGCATTTTGTCCATGAGTTATTATTCCAGGGTTATTATCGCCGAATCAGATCCTATCCAGAGTGACCTGCATTGTCACTAATCAGTCCCGTCAATGCTGCCTCGATCATCTCCTTTTTTGCCAGTCCGTCTAACCAATCTTGAGGGATTCCAAGTTCACCCCAGTAGGCCCCAGCGAACTGACCACAGATTGCGCCTGTTGTATCGGCATCGTCTCCCAGGTTCACGGCCCTGAGTACGGCTTCACGGAAGTCTTGGGCATCGTGAAACGACCAGAGTGCCGCCTCCAGGCTCTTCACGACGTAGCCACTGCCCTTGATCGCCGGAGGCTGAAGCTCTCGAAAACTTCGCGATGCCACTTCTTCGACTTCGGGATGAAGCGGTTCGAGTTGTCTCAGTTGTGTAAGCGGTTCCCAATCGGGGGCCAACACTTCATCTCTGTCCAATCCTTGCATCAGACCTGCCAGCACGAGTGCCATGTACCGGCAGGCCGATACGCATTGGGGACTGGCATGCGTCGGTAGACTCGATTCGGCGGCGAGAGTCGCCAGTTGAGCAATATGATCAGGGAAGTGATCCAGGTAGCGGATCGGGACCGGTGCAAGACGCATGATCGAGCCATTGCCACTGGAGTGGGATGAATAGTCACCTGATGATAGTGCATTGCTTGTTTGCTCAAATCGACTTAGTGCATTCCTTGTCGTAATGCCAATGTCGAAGCAGCGGTCGTTGACCGAGTAAGCTCCCTCCCGCCACCACGACACGTAACGTCGTGCCTGATCATTCAGATCCCAGCCCGCCTGGGCGATGCTGTCCGCAAGTGCCAATGCCATGCTGGTGTCATCGGTCCATTCGCCTGGATCGAGGCCATGCGGTCCGCCAGCACGATAGCCAGTCACAGGCTCAAAAGTTCCTGGCGGTTTGAACTCGACGGCTGCCCCCAAGGCATCACCCACGGCCAAGCCGATTAAGCAACCGCGTTTTCTAGCAATATTCAACCTGCTGACTCCTGTGGATCAAACATGCACGGGAACACTGCGATTAACTTTCGACTATTCACGCTCATCCAATCTCGAACCGATGAGATTATATAGAGAGCTACTTTTCTTTCTCCCGAGTTGAGTCATCCGTATAGCTGCGGACAGACATCTCCCACAGATCAAAACCATACTTGTCTCGAACAACCGTCATCCGCATCACGTCAGTTGTTCCGTCTGCAATCCGCAGCCCCATTAGATCGCGAACCCGGTCCCCGAGGTCGACGTCACGGCTGTACCCCAACGCTCCGTGTGCACGCATGGCCTCATCACAAGCCACCAAAGCAATCTCAACTCCTTCGGCTTTGATACCATTGACGAGCGGTTCAGCGGCGTCGAAGTCTCCTCGATCGTAGAATCGAGCTGCCTCTCGTGCCAACGCCAATGCCATCCGTAGTTTGGTGAGATTCTCGCCGATCGGTTGCTGAAGATGAGTAAATCGGCCAATCGGCCCGCCGAAGACATAACGCTGTCTTATTCGCTCGGCCATGATCTCCAGTGCTCGCTCGCCACATCCGATAGCCGCAGCAGCTTGCATCAATCTCCAGTAGATGAAGTGATCCTCGAAGATTTTTCCCCCGGCTCCATCCTTCCCGATGAGATGTTCCGGACCGACATACATATTGTCGAACTTCAGACCGCCGAAAGAGTTGCCTGTCAGGCCGTGTGCGTAGCGATCAACGATCACCAATCCGGGATGGTCAATCGGAAGCAAAAACGCTGATCGATCGTCGGAAGCCCCCTCTGCTGACGAGGTGTAGAGTACAACGTGCGTTGCCTGTCGCAAACGGGCGTTCCACAACTTCGAGCCGGTAAGACGAAATCCGTTGCCATCCTTCACGGCTCGACTTTGCATGCTTTTCGTATCCGTCCCTGCGTTTTCCTCGGTAATCGCGACTGCAAAATAAGCATTTCCTTCGACGAGCTGTTTGATCGCGGCCATTGCGATAGGTGAATCCATATTTACTGCTGGCCGTCCATGAGCACCTCCGACCACATCTCGCAGGTTCAGGTTGTAACGTCCGGCGTGCCGAAATATCTCAAGCATCTGCTCTGCGGACCAACCACTACCGCCAGCCGATACAGGCAAGTCCAATCCTGGCAGACCAAAGGCAGCACCACGTCGACGCCACTCTCGCGGTGAAGTCAGTTTTTCTTCCGAGCGGAGTTGTTCAGCCAGTTCGTCAATCGCAGTCCTGACCTGGTTCACAGTAAGAGGAGAAGTTGGCGGTGGTTCCAGCTCAGATGGAAGTAGCCGCACCTTGAATACGGTATTGAGTTCCAGAATATGCTGATTTTGTGATAGCGATCCGGGTTTCTTCAAAAACACCCGATTGTAACGGGCCGCGGGTGGTTCGCGTTTCTCAACTTCATATTGGTGGTCTTTCATCGGCCTACTCGGGTCCAGAACACGAATCTGCGTGTTGCTGCGTTCCCTTAACAGGACGAAGTGTCGCCCGAGTACCTCTCTATCCGCCGTGGTCACTGTGTACGACAAGACATTTACCTCTCCACCCTTGATGGCAAGATTAGGTCCATCGCTGTCGGACCAGTACGGTCCGGCGTCGGCGTGGTTGCTATTTCGAGCTGACATGACATCTACTCGGACTTCATATCCAGGGATTTGGTCGGCCATCCAGCCGAACAGATTGACGAATCGGTCGTTGGTGATTTGTCCTTCCTTCAGCTCAGGATGCGTCCGGAACAGTTGCAGAGCGTACTGATGAGGTTGCGGATGCATTGGTTGACCAGCCATCGACCGAAGGGTCTGCATCGCGATCAAAGCCGCCGAGATTGGACATGCCCCACCGCCCTCAGTGTTGATCAGAGCGTCGAGTTCAACTTGGCGAACGATTACCGGGGTCTCACTGGAGTGTGCATTTTGAATCGACCGAATAGCATAAGTTGGAGATGACAGCAAGCGGTTCGATGCAGCCCGAGTGACGGGATCATCAGCTTGGGCGGTAGATTGTAGGCACAATGTGCAGGACAGAGTGAGCAACACTGCCAGAGCATAAGGATTCCATTTGCTAAAAAAGATTGTGTTCATAGTAGATTCCCAGTAAATGACGCTTATTCTCTCATGGAACTATGGTATCCATGTTCATGGCACCATACCACTTCGCTCTCGCGGAAAAAGAAGTGGCTATGACAACCGATTTTTCGCCAGACGGATGGCGACAATGAAACCGTGTCGTTCGCATTGAAGGCAACCGACCAACGGGGTCGAGTATCAGCTTGCAGATTCATGTGCAAAGTCTCGCCGCATCCACACGGGCAGATCATCGCAACGAACCAGAGATACTCGCCCTCGCCTGCAATGTAAATCGTCGCTGGTTTGAGTTGATCGGGCAACTCTTCGACATGCTCCGTCTTGAAGCGAACCGGCTTCCGTTGAAACCAACTGCGAATCCATGCCCAAGCAATAGTGAAAAACTTTTTCATGCCGCATCCGCCTCGCTGAGATAGGGATTATCGAGGAGGGGGACGGTGTCACCTCGCCCAATGTGTTTGGACAGAGCTGTACACGGCGATCCATCTTCCTCCATGGGAGCAAACCGGGGGTCCGTCAAGCTACTGCCGAACTTTGCAAACTGCTGGTTGCCTTCAACGCGGAATGGATGCAATCGCGCGAGTATTTCCAGCATCGCCAAACTTGCATAGTGCATATTTACACTGACAACAGCGGGACGATCTTCCTGAACTCCTTGAATGTATTTGTCATTTAGTTGTGAGGCGTAAGCATTTGGGTTCGTTCGCTTGAGCCCTTCTGCCTCAACCTGCCCCATCGTGATCACTTTCCGACTCAACAAGCTAGAACCACCAGGCTGGAGGTAGTTGACCGAACCGCAAATCTGATTGATGCCGCCGTGGCCATCCGCATCGAGGCGAACGCCGACATCAAAGTATGGCACGCAGTAGAAAGTTGCTAACTTATTCAGCAACCAGCGACCTTCAGCACCATCCATACATCCCACGACAACATCACATTCGGCAACACGCCTGATGATTGCCGGTTCGCAAAGATTTTGTGGCAGGGCCTCAACAACAGTTCCCAGTGCGACCGACTTGATCCACTGTTCGGCAACCTCCACCTTGAGTCGCCCGATGTCACTCTTTCGTGCAAACATAATGCGGTTTAGATTTTTCTCATCGATGCGATCGGGGTCGACCAATACAAGATGTCCGACATTGTGCCGCATCAACATCTCAATCATCGGGCTGCCTGTGCCTGAGCAGCCGATAACCGCAACAGAAAGTCGACGCAACAGTCCAGTTGTCCCAGCACCGAATGCCTGCGCGTTGCGCCAAGCGAACCCTGGCATGTCATCGGATTTCACATCCGAAGCGAACCAAAAGTTGAGATCGTCGCCGACAACGGACAAGACATCGATCGGTTCGAGCCGTTCATCGGGTGTCATCCAGCGACCGAACAACGATCCGTCAGGCAAAACGACAACGCTGCCGTGGGGTAAATCGGAATCTGTCCACGCTTGCACGGATTCGAGCAGTTCATGATCGGAAACGTCATCAGTGGGGGAAAAACTAGCGAGACCAGAGGGATGGCTGTGAAACTTGAAAACCGCCAGGCCCTTATCGGTCGCCTCGCGGAGGATCGGGGCAACTGCGTCGGTTTCCCAAGTGACGCAATCATGTCGCCGAACAGGGCACTTCTCGTAGGGAATCGTATGAATCTCGCGTACGCTCAACGCATGAACATCGTTGCTGGTACGGCGACCACAGAGCGCAAATGCCACGGCTTCCTTGCCATCGCCTGGGTACAAATGAGACAGTAGCAACTCGTGCTGTTGTCCTGTTATTCGTAGCTTGGTTTTCATCGGTCAAACTCCCTCGCAAGCCAGTGATCGACCAGCGTCAAATG
>DOCI01000089.1:50428-51129 GCA_003503535.1 Planctomycetaceae bacterium | reverse complement strand
ATCATCCACACCAATACGCCATGGATTGGCCGATGTGTAATGTCGCGACCATCGCTGCCACGGCTCCCCTGCAACGCTGTGGTTGGAAACGGCAGGAATCTGTTTGCCGTCTGCACGCTGCAAATGCGGACGAAAATAAACCATGTCCAACGCGGCGTCTGGATAAGCGCTGGGGATCAATAGTAGGGCCGCAACCTTCGGATGGTTGTAGCCGTTCGGAAGAGTCCAATCGTGGACGAGAAGGCATCGCTGCTTCCCGTCCACGATGGTTTCCCACGGCAAACCCCGTCCGTTCAAATGCTGCTCGTCAAACTCAGGAAGACGGAAGTCTCGCCGCATGACTCAGCCCTCCGTTTGGTCCAGGGGCAGGGTCATAAAACGCTCGACTCCATGCTTGGTGAAATCGGCAACATCATCCAATCCAATCGTTTCGGTTTGGCCACCTCGTAGCTTTTGCGAGATCGTGAACCGTTCGGGCGGGGTTTTTCCCGCGAGAACCAGCAGTTCCCGCCCTGTCATCTCGGGAACTTCTAGGATGTAGCGTTCCTTGTCGATGCGGATGCGGTAGCGGCGTGCCTTGGGTGGCTTGCGGCCTGCCTTTCCACATTCCTCTACGTCCAGCAGGTCAACGACATGATCGTCGTCAACTTTGGTAGCCTGATGTTCAGACATAACTCAAATCTCCTCGCAAAAGCGCGGTG
>DOCI01000089.1:42201-50311 GCA_003503535.1 Planctomycetaceae bacterium | reverse complement strand
GCAAAAGCGCGGTCTGCGAATCCGCCGCCAGCTTTCTGATTGAAACGGACTGCGAGAAGAGCTACGCTATGAAGTAGCGGCTGGCGGGACTTCTCGCTTGTCACTAACCTTGCCATTTCGCAGCACGTCGCCAAACTTGCCTGTGAAATGGCTTTTTTATTGCACTGGGCACCGTCTGTTAGCGATTCAAATCGCTTTGAGTTCCCATTACACCCTGATACTCGCACGTCACGCAAAATCGAACCATGCGAGTCTGCTTTTTTTCTCAGTCGTCTTCTTCGAAGTCATCTTCTTCAGCTACGAGGAACGTGACCGCGTAACCGGATTGCCCAAAGACCAGAATCTCCTCCCAGAGATCGCGTGGCGGCTTGCCCTCGAACCAGATCTCGGAGTCGACACCACCCTTGGCCGATCGTTGTTGTGACGCAACTGCTTCTTTTGAAACGGTTCCGGTTGGAATGTCAGACCCTCTTTCGACCCAGCCGAGTTTCAATGCTCGCATGGATTCCGAAGTAAAGCTGAAACGCACTCGACCATTCTCTGTCAGCACAGCGCAACACGGTTCAAAATCGAGCTGAACGTAGCGTATCACCGTGCTGAGCACTGAAGTCTCAAACTGGTCGTTTGCTAAGTCAGCTAGGTTCTTGAGGGAACATCCGCCACGATGCCTCTTCGCAAAGTCGTTCATCGCATGTCGAGGCATCAACAGCGCAGCTGCGAACTGATCGGCCTGACGCTCCACCAGTTTTTCTGATACGAACCCGGCGCGGGAACCGTGCCAGCAACCCGACAAAAGATACTCACGATGCGCAGGGATGTAAAAATGCCCTAACTCGTGGGCGATCGAAAAACGCACACGCCCCATTGGTCGCAACCCGGGAGAGGCTTCGGCGTAAAACAAGTAGAAACCGCTCCGATTACGTTTCTTTCGGTATTCGATACGGCCATCAAAGCAGTCATCGTATGTGCCTGGCAGGAGCTTGATTTGCTCTGCTGCCGCGATCTGGAATGGATCGACCGGTGTATTGAGTATCTCGTGTCCTTCGCGAACTTCGTCGGCAAGCTGTTCAAGTTCAAGCGGTTTCACTGCTCTTCGACTCCCTCGTCATCCGAGTCGTCGAGTTCACGTAACTTCCGCTCCATCTCCTCGCGTGCCGCGTCGGTGATATCGTCTTCGTCGCCTCGATTCATGGCCGCTGCCAGTTCTTCATCGTGAACACTCTCTGGGTCCTCCGAATATGACATTGCCTTTGATTCCCATGTTCCATTTGTCACGCGATCCACGAAATCATCTCCCAGGTTTTCCAGCACTTGACGATCTTCGACTGTCAGAAACCGCTCGGATTTCTTTAGCGATTCTAAATCCAGATCGCAAAAATCTTCTTGCCGGAAAGCTGCAGCAATGAGTGCGTCGAGCGCCTGTTCTTCACGGTTCAGTTCGCTGTTCATAGCTCACCTTGCTTTCCAAAGTTGTACCCTTTATTTCTTAGCGACTTTTTGACCTTTGCTCTTGCTTCCTGTAACGCACGCTTCACGGCAGCCAGAGTTTCTGGCTTTCCGGTGTGTTCTGACACGAGGCGTTGCAGTTCAAGCATTGATTCAGTGTCGGGAAAGTTGCTCACAAAAACGTCCATGATAAGTCGTTGGCGTGCTGGAAGTTGGCTGACTGCTCGTGCAATCAAGTCAAACACTTCGTGACGTTCCGACGAATCGAGATTCTTCCAAGCACTACCTGTTTGAGTATTCTTTAGACGTCTACCAACGGCTTCAACCAGTTTGTCCATAGACGTCTTTCGACGGCGCCGATCAACTGCTTTTCTGTAGGCGATGGTGCACAGCCATGGGAACAAAGGCTTTTCGGGATCGAAGACTTGTGTTTGAAGAATGCCAGAAAGTGTATCTGACCAGACATCCTCCAACTCATCAGCCTTCAAGCTTGGAAACTTTTTACGTACCCACCCCATGACCCGAAGACAAAGGTGAAGATGAATCAAGGCGACCCCTTCTTTCACTTCGTTTTCGGAACCGTCAAGCAGAAGTCGAACGTATACCTCGTCAAACTGTTCACACACTATCACCCGCACTCCCAAACGACTGTGAGATGATTCTCTGCCCATGATGATGGACTAAACTGATTGTTGGCGGTGTATCTCGTACACCTTCGCTAAAATCAAACTCGCAGTAGGCGTCAAATCGAACCACCGATTCCTTCAAAAAATAAAACTTTCTTGATCCAGTAGGTAAGCCCATCTCTCAGCCACTATGCTCTGGCTGGAGTAGTTGTCTCTCTCAGCCATCATCCCAACTTAACATCGTCGTCCAGTCCCAACTCTTTCAGGCCCGATCGTGCTTCGTCGGCTTTAGCTTGTCCTTGTTCGCCCTCGGCCGGAACCTCGAAGGAGACATTTAACTTCAATCCTTCAGTTGATGCGAAACGACTGAGCACTTTCGTGTAGAAGTTCATCCACTTTTGCGGTGGCACAGTTCCTTCCCAACGAATAGCTTTCTTGTGAGACTGAGAACCACCTCCACCACCAGGATCAGGATTGGGATCTGTTGCTTGTGGATTGACAACTCGAATCTCTGCAATGCTTTCCAGTCCCTCCGATTCAGCTTTTACAGTGAATAAGCCGCCTGTACTTTCTTCATCCGCTTGGTAAAGCCCATCTTCGGATATCTCACCACTGGTCGCTGACCATTTCGTATCACTAACGGAATATGTCTCGCCGTATTGGTCGAAACCATTAACTGAGAACGAGGCTTTTTCTCCTGGTTTTAGTGTCACGTCAGAGGGACGAATATCGATGCGTTCAAGCCTTGGGGGTTCAAGCAGTTTTTGAGCTTCTTCAGCTTTGAGGATGAACACGTCGTCGGCTATCTCGACATCAGATTCGGGCATACTTTCATTGAAATGCATCAGTTTGAACTGACCGCTACTTTCTTTGATCGCATAACCCAGGGTCCCATGGCTGACTCCATCGGCGATCGTTCGCTTGATCGTGTCTGCATCCAGTAAACGCGGGAGCTGTGGTGAGGAAAAGAACGCATCCCGGACACCTTTTGTGGACCATTCAGTAAGTGCTGGAGGCCAGTATTTTAGGAGTTTGTTGGCACCAACACCTGAGGTGATCTCATCAGTACGACTCAACTCATTCACGTACAACTCGACGATGCTGTTCGCCATACTGGATGTAATCTGCCCCAAATCAATCTGCCGGATCTTATTGTCTTTCCCCAATAAATATAGATATCGGTAGGACCGCCAGATCGACTCTTTTAGATCACTTTTCGCTCTGCCGAGATTACGTTTCAACAATCGTTCTTGCCCTTCGTCCAACTGCTTACATGTATCGCCGTCATCCTCGATCGCTTGCCATGCTAAGACATCACGAGTGGCATCCTGGATCGCGTCAGACGAATCGGCGACAGCAAAAATCAGCGCAGATTTGTAGGTCCGGCCGGAGTTTCCGCAGTCCCGTACTATCGTTTCTAACAGTTGTTCTGTAGACCGATCTGTTGCCTGCTGATCAAGCCCCATGACAACCAGGGTCAAGACAGGGCGGTTGGGAACGTCATTACTACGTTCCGGGAAGAACCGTCGATCAAGAGCTTTCGTTCCTTTGTTGAACAACTCTTGTGTCTCTTTCTTGATCCGTTCCGATATCTCTTTTGGCTGAACAGCTCCACGACGAGTGACTAAGATCTGATTCAGATTTGGCGACAATCCAAACCGATATCGATTCCGATCCCAGTTGAGGTAATAACAACTCCCCACCAATCCCTCTAAAACGTTGTCCACATCAACCATATTCAGATCGGGGCTACCGACTGCCGCCCGAATCTCTGGAAGTGTTGCGACAGCTTTTCCTTGACTCATCCCGCCATTCGATTCAAAGAAAATGGCAGAGGCAACTTTGCGGTGCAGATTCGCTTTCTTGATCGCGTCAGAGGCTTCTCGATCCAACCGTACGGCATGTGCATCCTTCTTACCGGCGATGTCCGTGGTCAACGGAACCTCCAACTCATTGGAACCTAGTTGCTCGAACATGGCAGATCGAAATATCGGATCTTCAAGTGGAGCCGAACCAAGTGTGATCAGCGGCTCACGCATCGCTTTACGGTGCTCGTCCTGATAGGCATGTGCGACCCACAACGCCAGTAAACGCAAAATACCGCGTGTCCGTTGGAAACGAGGTAAGCTCTGCCATTTTCGCTCGAAGACCGACAGAACCGAGGGATGAAACGGATAGCAGGATTTGAAAGTCGCATGAGCCGTATCGGGATCAATCCCGCTCAGTTCCTGAGCATGTTCCACAGCCCAGTCGGCATAGGCTGTCGCGACTTTTCCAGCCTCAACATCAAACAAATCCCATTCAAATAATCTTCTGCGGATGATTTCAGCGATCTCAGCATCGGCGGACATCATGATCGCTTTGCCAAGTCGATCGAGCAGTTTCTTCAGCGACTGAAAATCCCGCACATCTTCGGGTGACATTTCCAGGTCTTCCGAAGCCGGAATCGAAACGCAGACAACGACATTATTGTGGGCGCGAGCTTCTTCACAGAGGCTTTGCAGAAAGACAAAAAACTGATCCCGCATCTCCAGCTTACGAGCCCGGCTAATGTAGTTCATCAACTCGTCGATCAGGATCAGGGCAGGTTGGTCTCCCAACAACTTCTGTAAGACGTCACCACCTGGTGCAATCCCTTTCGCATCGTGTTCTGCGACGAGGTCAAACCCTTCCTGACCGTTCAGTTGCCAGGCAATCTCTCCCCAGGGAGTTTTACGGACCGGCTCTCCATCACCTCCGCGACCTTGAATGGCATCGAACTCAGTTCCGACAAAAACAGCTCGTCGTGCCTGTGGAACTTGAGGAACTTGAGCCTTAGCCAGAATCTTGTCGACACCTTTGTAAGAGTTCGCCTTCTCTCCTGAAGTTGCCAAATGCCACAATGTTGTCAGGGAGTGAGTTTTCCCACCACCGAACTGCGTAGCCATATTGAAGACAGCTGATGTCTCTACTTGGATTCCGGAAAGTCGACGAACGACCTGAGAAGCCAGATCCAACAAGCTCGTCGTCAGAGATGTCCGTTCAAAGAAACGAACTGGATTGATGTAATCCTGCGACACATTCTCACGTTTCTGCCGAATATGATCCAAATGGACGGCAAACTCCGAAGCGTCCATCGGCCGATTCTCCCGCAAATCTTCGCGAGGTGTAATAACTTGGTACCAAGGTTTTAGTTTCATAGATTCCTCAAAAGGGGGTCAATCTTTGCGGCGGATAACGTGCCTACTCAGATACAAAAATGGGTCGATTTCGTTCTTAGAATAGCGTGCATCATACCTGACCATATTTTCAGAACTCAGATCATAGGAATCTTCTATTTTAAACAGTGATTCGCGCTCAGTTATCTTTGGTAACACGGATCGCATTGTTTCCTCAAACCCCTCGATGGCGAGTTTTTGATGCACCCCAACTGCTGGGCTGTATACAAGTTTGCCATTTTTGATGGACTCTGGGGTAAAATACTTAGCTAGGTCTTTGTCAACATCATGCATATCCAAAGGATTCGACACATCCATAACATTCTGGATGGGCGATTTTTTAGAGGTGGAATAGACTTCTTGCCCCAAATCACCTCGAAAATCAAACCTCATTACTGCTTGTGTTCTCGCATTGAGGCTAGATCCTCCGCTACGCACGAGTTGAGGGATAGTGTTTAAATCATGAATATCGATATCGTAATCCGCTCCGGCAAAGCTACCGCTTGTACCTTGGTGATTGGGATGTCGCTCCGTACGAACAACTGCTGTGATTTCACCATTCCATAGTTCTGCTTTGCCATAATCTACAGGAATGCCCCTTCGCAGACTTTTCATCGGATGCACGAACAATCGGACGGAACGATCCATACGAAACAAGGAGTCAAGTTGGACAGGTAAGAGATGAGCATGAAGTATGAAAGGTGAGTCTTTTGGCTTAACTTCAGCCGTAGCATGGATAATCAAAACATCTTTCTCAACATCCCATTCGGAATCAGTAAGGTATCCTTTTTGGATCTCACGATAGCGTTCCATATCATTAGGGTTAAATACTTCAGCTTTTATCCGACATATTTCTAGGTGAGACTTTATATCTTGAATAGCTTTAGATGAAGGATGAGAATCAAAGATCACTCCTGCCTCAAAGTTTCCGCCTTCAATCGCCATCGCCGTTAGATTGTGACTACCGACCCAAACGCAACATTTGTCGAAATCTTCGGCAAGATACAACTTAGAGTGCATCAACGAACGTCCCACCTTCTTCTCTTCAGGCGTTTTTCCTCCAAGGTGAATGTAGACATGGCCAGGGGCCATCTGATGCAATCTGTTGAGTGCATCCAAGTTGGTTGGACTAACAACACTTGCAATGAAGAAACTACTTGGATGATTCAGTTCCTCTATATGTCGTGAAAGTATGACACGCCCAGGTTCTGTGAAGAAACAAACTGCTGCTTGAAGTGATTTTTTAGCGGTTTTTAGAACACGGTCCAAATCAGCACGCACATTTGCCAGTCCCTGAGAATGCATAAACTGAAGATTTGTTATTGTGCATTGAGATTCATCAAAACTCATAGTCCCAAGCCTTTCTTACGTGCCAATACTCCATCGACCCATCTCTTTTCGTCGGTTTCTTTGGGGTAAAGGGCGGACAGTGATTGGGCGAGCTTCCAGAAGCGGGCGTCGTTGCCGGCTCCGTCGTCGACTAGAAATCGTTTGAGGGCTTCGCCGCGGCCGGAGGCGAACAGGATCATGGATTGGTGGACACGATCGAGAACGGTTTCTCCCGCCTGTGGTTTGAGTTCACCTGCGACAAGGTTGTCGGCCTCGGATTCCAACTCATCAAGTGTTTTGAACAGATCGAGTTGTTTGGCCTTGGGCTTCTTACGGCCACGAGCGGTGATGGGAGCGGGTTCGTCTTTGCCGAAGAGGTGTCGGGTTCGTTCGCTGGCCGGAAGCAGACGAGCTTTATCGCCTGAGACTTCCACGATGGTCTCACTCTGTTCTAAATGGATCCCCAGGCCTTGAGCAATCTTACGGGCGGCATCATATTCCAGCATATATCCAGTACTGGCGACGACTTTCCCGTCTTCATCCTTCTTATTTCCGCCTTCATCCTTACCCGCACCGAGTGTCCAGAGCCACATGGCGGTCAATCGAGCATCCGGTTCGAGACCAGCCGCGTCGGCATCCTTGAAAATCATCGAAAGGGCTTCAGTGGAAACGGCAGCCCATACCTGTTCGAGATAGTCACGCAGTGGCACCGCTTCACCGCTGGCTTTTTCGACGCGACTGTAACGGCTGAAGATTTCGAGTGCAGGCCCCAGACAGGCAAAAATCGCATCCGCACCCACAACACCTTCGGCTGCGAGTCGCGGCATCCATGCATGGATACGCTTGGGGAGTTCTGAAAGGACGTCACGCCATTCGCCTGTTTCCTCACGCATTGTCCCATCTTCATTCTCACGCGGACGAACCACGAGATGGACTGATGAGGCCAAGGCGGCTGAGTTCATCGCCCGCAGACGAGATCCCATTTCGGTGTCGATCGGCCATGAAGCAGTCATCGTCCAGCCGGCATCGACCATCGCCTGAAGCTGCGCTTCCCAGCCAGCCGTCGATTTGTGTGCGAAGACGATGCAGCCGATTCCTTGCGGGGCCAGTACGCGACAGCCTTCTGCCATCGCCTTACCCATCATCATTTCAAAGTATGCGTTGTCTTTCCCTTTAACCTCATCAACAATGCATTCTTCGGTTTTGGGTGTCAACTCTTCAGTGAACAACTCTGGGATGCGGTCGCCCAAGGTTCTTTTGAACCAGACGTAAAAAAAATCAGAGAGATCGGCATAAGGGACAGCATCGTAATATGGGGGATCACTAAAAAAAAAGTGTGCAGAATCATTAGGAAGAGGATGTGCAGCAGCATTTTCTTTGACGATCGAGCCGCTTCCGCTTGCAAACTGGGCATTCGCGAGAGCTAACTGGCCGCACTCAATAGCGGAAGTCCAATCTCCGACGGACTCACCAAATGGATTAGCCTCAGCAAAATCCCAAACCATCGGCAAT
>DOCI01000089.1:36411-42106 GCA_003503535.1 Planctomycetaceae bacterium | reverse complement strand
GTTGTCTACCAAAAAGGTGCTGAACCTTTGGCCCTGAGGGGTTCCAAGTGCATCCAGCATTCATATGATCCGAACATCGCCCAACAGCGCATGCGATTACCGCCTGTATGGCTTCCGCCAGCCCAGCATCCTCTTCTTTACGGATTTCTTCTCCGGCTTTGCGGGAAAGGCGGACTAGAGTCGTCAACGCCAGTAACTGCCGGGGAGTGAAGAGATCACTGAATCGATTCATCCCGTAATGTCGTTGAGAAAAAGCTCGTCCAGCCCCACTTCCACCTCCCATTGGCGTTGGTTCATCAGGCACGAGGCTCAGTTCACCGGAATGCCGGGCGATTCGCTGTTGCAACTCGACCGCCGATTGCGCGGTACGTTCCAGATCAAGCGATGTCGGGAGCCGATAAAATCGCCCCTGCTGATTGGGCCGTGTCGTGACGACCGCAAACATCCGGGCATCACTGGCTCCGCCCCTTCTCTCCTTCATTTGCCTCCGTACAGACGCTACTGGGGTTGTGAATCCTGTGACTGGGCAAGTTGCACTCCCTCTCGCGACTGTTCCATTTTCAACCTCTCGTTCGGACTTCGGCATGAAGATTTCCAATAGCGGACGCCGCACTGTCAAAGTCTTTCCATTGGCGTATGTGACTTCGTCGGTTTCACACAGAATACTTCCAGATTTGTCCCTTTGCCAGCGGAGTGCTTTGCGATTGTTTGCTTTTTTGCTGAGCCACAGAGACCGCATCAACGGGACTTCGAGCGGAATATCACTCTGACCAGGGTCTTCGGAAAGAATGGTGCGTGCGCACAGATAAGCGATCGGTGTCGAACCATCTTCATCGGCCGGGTAATACTGTCCCAGTTCCTCTTGAGCTTTGTCTTTGAGCCACTGTCCCCACTTGCGGACTTCATCCGCCAGTTTCTGTCCGTATTTGGGAATGTACTCCAACACGACTTTGTTCAACAGAACCGGGATCGGATTCAGATCGCTGGCAAACGCATCGCCACCAACTCGCAAGGCTTCCAGAGGAATCGAACCGCCTCCCGCAAACGGGTCCACCACCAAGGGCCGCGTTCCCGGCACGCCGCCCAAGGCTTCATGAGCGGCCTGTGTGAGTGCCCGGCTCGTCTCCAGATAGGCCGGGACCGTGCTGTTGTCCCAGTTGGCAAAGTCGGCAATGAAATCGAGCAGCGCCCCCCGCATCACCTGCTGATGAGCGAGATCGCTCGGATCAAGTGGCAAACCATCCTTCTCGGACTGAAGGAGCCCCTCCCAACGTCTCCGACTATCAGGCGACATTCCATCGTCAACCTTTTTCCAATCCTCGCTCGTTTTCGTTCCCTTGCTTATCGCTTTGCGAGCAAACGCCATGAGCAGTGAGGCGGTCGCTTCCCGAAAGTCAGGAGGACAGAGTTCATCGGCTGGGTCAGGCCACAAGGACGCACAAATGACCGCCCGACACGCCGCCAACGGCCGTCGCGCCCACCAGATGTGCAACGTCGAAATATGCCCATGCCGAATCGACTTCTCCCGCCGCGCGTGCGCCGAAATGCGAGCAATGGGAAGATCAACTTCAATGAGACGTTTTGGGTATTGCATTACCTATCAACTTTACTTGTATTGTTTTAATGTCTTTGGTGTGTGTAAGTTCGATCTCAAACTCATAGAGTGGAAATGACTCGGCTACAACTTGATATTCAAGCCGGTAAACTCCTGGCAGATTGATGATTGGATTCTGAGGTGGTATGCCTCTTTGGCTATGAAGGTAAATATGACGATTTTGGTCCTGATCGACTCCAAATAACGAAAGAGATTCCGAATCTCCTGGAAAAATCAAAGATTCATACCCTGACCGTCCACCCCAGCTTAGAGGGTTCTTGTCATGTAGCTGTTGTTCATTTCCATCATACCAAAGTTTTGTAAGTCGACCGACACAGTGCCAAGCAACAGCATCGGTTCTGTTGTTGTGAATCTTCACATAGAAGTTCCAGTCGTTTCGTATATTACCGAGCGAATCGTATGACTGCGGGCTTTGTGGTTTGATGATTTCCGTCGCACGCAGATGTCGGGTGTAAAGCGGACTCCAGCAACGCTCCTCGACGAGAGTCTGCACGATAATAGGAAGTTCATCATAGTCTTTGAACTCTGCGGCATTTGCCATCTGGAACTGGGCAATCCCCCTGAGTTCAACATCTTGGTGCTTTAGGAAAATGGATTCAGGAAATCCAAAAACGTAGGCAATCGCTAGTTCTTGGTGACTGTAAACCGATCCTCGTTTTTTTCTTTCAAGTTTGGAATCTACGTCAGAAGGAACGATCTCTTCCCTTGGAAAATCTATGAACAAGAAATAGTCGGCCATGCGGAGGTGGCCGATCGTACCGGCATTGATGTCATTGAGACTTTGCGTTTCAAGTGCCACAAAAACATCATAGCCTTTGCTTTCAAGCCATTCCTTAACTTTTGATGCAACTTGCCGTTCTTCATTGGTCGCTTGTCCGCAGCTAACAAATACTCTTGCTGCCATATCAACTTTCCTCACGACGCACGTTAACGATGGAATCTGAACCAATCCGATAATCTTCAACTTCCTTAATGGGTTTCCAGACTAGGCAGGGAAGTTTTGCACGATGTGATTCGAGGTGTGAATGCCCATACCGAATCGACTTCACCCGACGCTCATACGCCGAGATAGTGTTAATGGGAAGATCTACTTCAATGAGTGATTTGGAGTAGGTCACGTGGGTCTCAGTCCTGAATCAGTTGACAAGTTGTTGTGTTTGCATCACCAGTGAAGTGCACCTGCACATTGACGTCGAGAAGTGGGAACTTGTCTGACAGAACCTGATAGTGAAGCGTGTAGTGGCCAGGAGAGGTGATAATCGGTGATCGCGGCCGAACATCTGCCGCACTATGCAAATAGACTTTGGACGGGGATTCCAGAGAAAATGCTAAAGCATCGAAGGAAGCCCAATCCTTCGGGCGAATAGTGCGTGAGTATCCCGACTGTCCTGACCATTTGAGATCGCTCACATCAGGGCTATCAATGATGTTGCCATTTGAATCAGTCAAACGCCGAAGGTTCACGATCGCGTTGAATGCAGCTATGTCCTTACGACGATTTGCAATGTGAACGAAGTAGACACGTTGTGGCATGTTATTCACAGTATGGTCGTTGTACGGAACAGGAGAGTCAGTCCAATCTTCATTGAACGCAACTAAGTGTCGCGAATAGTTTGGACTCCAGTTACGCCTGTTCACATGATCCTGCACTATGGCAAGAACTTCATTAAAGTCTGAAAAGAGTGCCGCATTCGCCATGAGGAACTGTGCTATTCCTCGAAGCTCCACACTCTTGTGTTTCAGAAAAACCGACTCCGGAAAATCTAACAGATATGCCAAAGCAAGTTCTTGGTGGGTATAAAGCGATCCTCGATTCAACCTTGGCTGCGTGGAATCGAACGGCACTATCTCTTCTCTCGGAAAATCAATGAACAACAGATAGTCGGCCCTGCGAAGGTGACCAATCGTACCAGAGTTCAGATCGCTAAGACTTTGCGTCTCTAGTGCGACAAAAACATCATATCCTTGGCTCTCAAGCCAATCTTTGACTTGTGCTGCCGCTTGCCGTTCTTCAGGCGTCGCTTGGCCGCAACTCACAAACACTAATGCTGCCATATGTATACTCCGTGTTGATAATCTTTGATGGTCCGATTCGGTATTGCTATCAATCCATTGCGGATTCAAACAATGTGTGCTGAGGTACGTATCTGTACTAACCCTAAAGACATTGATTGGGGCATGGCTTCATTTTCCGTCTACTTTTTTTGGCTATCCTCAAGCGCTGGGACGCCTTCAATATGCTGAATCAGATCGCGAAGTTGCTTGAGGTCTTTCTTCTTCATCTGGCTTACTTCTTCTCGCTTTCGATATATCCGTCCATCTCGCAAATCCATCTTCAGGCCAGTTCCTCGATGGTGAGCGTGTATCGGATGAGGAAAAGTATCAGCGTCGTATTTATGGATTTCCCACTGCTCACCTTTGAACTTCATTACTTCTTCGTCAAAGCGACTTGGTAGTCCATCAGGTAGAATCGAGTGGTCAAGAGGGATGGTCTCGACTTTTTCGGGTCGTAATGCGTCAAAGTCGACCGCCTTTATAAGTTCAACGATCGAGTTTGCAGACAGACGTTGATATGGAAGTTGTAAATCATCTTCTATTCCAAGTTGTTCTTTGAGTGCTTCCTGTATCTCATTGAGATCAGCAGTTTTTCCGTATTTGGCTTTGAGCACTCTCGGTGACTCATAGAACTCATTTAAAAATGTCTCAAGTCTTGCTACGCCTATTGCGGTCTGAACGTCTCCGTCCTGACTCAGACGCCTCTCAGCCCAATGCCAATCTTCCACGTCATGCCCGTCAACAGCACCTCGGCCTTCGTACCTTGAGTATGCGACTCTCTGCTTGTCTTCAAAACTTGGTGACATCTGCATTATCTCTCCAATACCTGATTCGCGTATATTCCAAGGTTCACACTTCACTGTGTAACAACTCGTTAGGCCCGATGCGGTAATGCTCCACTGCCATGACGGGCTGCCATCCCAATCGGGCAGGGTTTCGCACGATGTGTATCTCTGGTTTTCCGGCACAGTTGAAAACCGCATAGAGCCAGTAGTCATTCTTGAGTCGTTCGGCAGTGCGGTATTCGTTTTCGCTGAGGGCGACGATCCCAACACCAGCTCGGCCTTTGACTTCGATAAATCGGACTTCAATGAACGTCAGTGGATCTTCGGGATGTGGTTTCCGGGAGATGAGGTCAAAGCCTCGATTTTCTGATTCCACGCTCTCAACTACCCAACCACGTTCTTCCTCGTGTTTAGTAACAGCTTCGATCGCGATCCGTTCGATCTCATCACTTCGTACCATGGGAGCGAAATCGGGATTGGTACGCTCTGGATGCGGAGTGACCCAGGCACGGCCTAAGTGCTTAATATCGGCGATGGAACTATGGCCTTCGAGTTCCAACTCCTGTCGGCGAGATTCCAAGCGATTGTTTAAGGTATCGAGATGTTGTTCGGCCTGGGCAATCAGTCCATCCAGTCCTGTAACTGTTTGTCCTTCAATCTGACGGTTGAGATACTCAGCCAGTTGAAACTGAGCCCGATCGATTAACGCATTCAAACTGATCTCAACGTGTCGCTGAATCCTTTGCACTTCTCCGAGACGTTCACCAGCAACCGATTCACCCCAGGGTGCCAGAGTCTGCTCATAAAGATACTGCTCCACGCTTTGACGACTCGGGAGAGTAACTTCGTCCGCAGGACCTGCTGCTCCCGGTGGTGCAGGAGCGATGTCGAGCAGAACTGTGGGCTCGTGCAGTTTCTTCTCTCCACTGAGAGCTGTTTCTACTGCGAAAAGTCTACGATGTAGAGTTCGTCCGCGTCCATCTCTTACTGAGGCGGCAAAGATGTCGAGGAGGGCAGGGTCTTCCCGATGCAAATCATAAAAGACCGCACCTTTCTCCAAGTGTTTTTCTGTTCGCTGCAAAATATCATGGCGAACGACTTCAAAAAGTGGATGTCCTGGAGTGATCCATTCCAATGTCGGATCGTTACGGAGCCGTTCTTTGTCGAATACGATCTGCTTGTACTCGCGTCCGAGTCGACCAAAGCGATCCTCTTGAGCATCACCGATTGGCCATAGGTT
>DOCI01000089.1:33050-36357 GCA_003503535.1 Planctomycetaceae bacterium | reverse complement strand
TCACCGATTGGCCATAGGTTACGGGGTGTTTTTCCGACGCGGTAAATGTGACTGTCTCTCCCAGTTTCTTTTGTCCGCATTCCACACTCAGGACCGGCATCGACGAAGAACTGTTCGATCACTTCAGGTACGAGTCGTTTTTCCTTCGCTTCTGCACTTTTGCCAATCATGGCGGAAAGGTTCAGTTCTTTCTTGGCAAGCCCTTCCAGCGTCGATTCGGTAATGACTCGGAACTTTTCCGGGCTCACATCGCTTACGATACGATCTTCAATCTTGTGGACATCGGTTTGTCGGGCGTACATATCGCGGAGCATGCGTTCGAGCTGATTGGCAGGAAAAACTTCACCAACGACATCAAAGACTTGATCAGATCCAAGATCAGCACGAATCTCTGCCAGACGTTCGAGTAACTTATTAAGGACTCTTCCCTCACGAGTATTCACTGCCACAAAGTTAAAGACCAGACAGTCTTTCTCCTGTCCATAACGATGGATACGCCCCACTCGCTGTTCCAACCGAACAGGATTCCAAGGAATGTCATAGTTAATCATCAACCAACAGAACTGCAAGTTGATCCCTTCACCAGCCGCCTCGGTTGCCACGAGTATTTGACAACTCTCTTTGAACTCTCTTTCTGCATAAATACGAGTGCCGGGAGTGTCACGGTCCCCGATCTTCATCCCTCCATGGATTTGAGTGGTAGTAAGCCCCCATTCAACCAGTTTGCCAAGTGGTCGTCCATCTTTACCGTCACCGACTAAGAAATCGAGAGTGTCTTTGTGTTCTGTGAAGATCAACAGTTTCATCTGAGGATCGTCAAAGATTCCTTCCTGATTGAGCACAGCTCGTAGTTTGGTCAGTTTCGTTTGATCTGTACGATCTTCAAGCTGGAGAGCTTGCTCCACCAGGCTACCAAGACTCGCGATTTCTTCACGCAGGACCACTGGATCGACCGAAAGTACTTCGTTCTCAAGTTGGTCGAGAATCTGTTGCTGCTCTTCGGCATCAAGATCCTCAAAATCTTCTGGCATCTTTCGTTGAATCTGCTCCTGCCGGTATGCCTCGGGATCAGCCAGAATCTTTTCTCGTCGCAGTTTCATTCGTTCGAGACTTCGCCGCACTGCATAGATGGAGGAAGCCATGCGTCGTTGGAGCATCGCCATCGTGAATCCAACAGCGCGTCCTCTGGCTGTTTGATCTTGAGCTGCGGCAAACGACTGATCTTCAACGAATCTGGTGAGATCGTCATAGAAATCGAGTTCGTCCCCATCCAGTTCAAAAGCGGCACTGCGGACTTCGCGTTTCGTAAATAACTTGTGGACATCTCCAGTTTCTGGATCGGGAAACGTAACAAGAGCTTCCTTAGTCCGCCGCAAATAAAACGGGGCTTCCTGGTCTCGCATCGCTTGTTCGAGGCTTTGGATGCTGCCATAGACATCGGCGTCTAGCAATGCCAAGAAACGTCGAAAGTGATTGGGATCACCTTTGTGCGGTGTGGCTGTCATAAGGAGGTAGTGGTCTGTCATGCTCGATAGAGCTTCACCCAAGCGATAAGCATAGGTTTTATGGTCTTCACTGCGAGCGCTCATCTTGTGCGCTTCGTCGACGATAATGAGGTCCCAGCGGGAGCGGAGCAGGCTTTCTCGTGCATCTTCAACAATCGATACCCAGGAAACTGATGTCACCACCTGGTCGCGTTCCTGCCAGGGGTTTTGCCCGTAGTTTGCTCGCAGGACATCGCCACGGATGACCTCAAACTTTTCACGGAACTTATCGGACATTTCCCGCTGCCATTGAAACGTCAAGTTGGCCGGACAAACGATGAGTACTCGACGCACCAAACCACGGGCTTTTAGTTCTTTGAGTAAGAGCCCGGCCATGATCGTTTTACCAGCACCTGGATCATCGGCTAGTAAAAAGCGGATACGCGGCAACTTCAAGAAGTAGCTGTAAACAGCTTCGAGTTGGTGGGGTAGGGGGTCAACACGAGCAATCGACAATGAGAAAAATGGATCGTACTCATAAGCCAGCCCTAGACGATGTGCTTCGACCCCCAATCGGAACATGCGGGCATCCCCATCGAAGGGTTCCCGTTCAGCAGATACCCGCAACTGAGCAAGCTGCGCAACCGTCAAGATCGGGTCGTGCGTCATCCCGCTTTTGCGGCCGCGTCCAATGACTTTGATGGACGTGCCCATTGGTACTGTTGCCAGCACCTCGATCGGCTCTGGCAATGTCGGTCCCGTTACGATGCTACCGATTCGGATTTGATTTACGATTGTCATTTACGTTTGTGTCCGTCGGTAATCATTTGGCCTATTACTTCTTTTTCGCAGCCGATTGGGCTGTTTTCCGCAGGAAATCTTCCAAGTCCGATCGTCGAAACAATCGGTAACCGTTGGCCGGATTTCGATGGACCGAGATTTTTCCATCTGCAGCCCAGGTCCGCAGTGTGTTTTGAGAAACTCCCAGCATCTCAGCCGCTTCCGCGACTTGTACGTAATCGCTCAACTTCTGCATCGGAAAAGCTCCTGTGAAATGAGCCCGTTACCAGTACGGTTCAATCGTTTAGCAGCTTACCAAACTCTTCAGGCATTTTAAATCGAGCGGTACAAAGATGTGTACACAAAGAACAAGCAGCTTACAGCCATGGTGGGACAGATCATGTCCAACCTGTTTCCAGATACGCAGATTTTGCCCATGAAACCTAAATCCAGCCCCCAAACGTGGCAAGATACTTGAACGCGATCGCGTTAACCGCTGGGATTGGGTTCCAGTGGATGAAATGCCCCGGAATGACTTCACGGCGTGCAGCTTTTGTGCAGTCGCCAGAAAAGTTGTTCCGGGGCTTTTCACGTTGATGCCGTCACAAATCATCTATTCATTTCATGAAGGAGAAGACCATGTCGCACATTGTGCAGATTCAGACCGAGGTACGTGATCCAATCGCTGTGCGGTCAGCTTGTGATCGCCTCAGTCTGCCGCAACCGACGGAGGGAACATTCAAGCTATTCACCACTTCGGCCACCGGAGTGGGAGTTGAGTTGCCTGAATGGCGGTATCCGGTTGTTTGTGAAACTCAGACAGGGCAGGTTCGTTTCGATAACTATGGCGGACGATGGGGGAAACAGGTTCACTTGGATCGCTTCCTCCAATCGTATGCCGTCGAAAAGGCCAGACTCGAAGCCCGAAAAAAGGGGCACACCATCACGGAGCAATCATTGGAAGATGGCTCCATCAAACTGACCGTGAACGTCGGAGGTGTCGCTTGAATAAGACCATAGAAATCATCGTCACACCTGACGAA